>JAHJKA010000060.1 GCA_018822545.1 Pseudomonadota bacterium | reverse complement strand
GGTGTAATATTTGAGATCTCTGAGCTCACGACAGCGGACCCGAAAGACCAGGGCAGAGCCGGTGGCCTCAAGAAATTTAATCTGGGGCTGATCCAGAGCCTGGGCGCGCACCCCCACAAAATTCTCAACAAAAATCTCTTTATACTGCTCTTTCAGATACTCTGTTTTCTCCTCGACGATACCCTGCAGGCTGGCCTTCTTCAGGTCATCCTCGGCCTGTTTTTTCATGAGCTGCCACTGGGCCTTGTCTTTAAGCGGAGACGAATCGATGGTCCGAATAGTCCGTTTCAAAACAGTGATCGCCTTGACATACTCCTTATTGGTTAAATAGGCACGGGCCTCCTCCTGATCGCGATTCAGGAGGGCATTCAACAGGGAAGCAGCCACCGTGTTTTGCGTCTCTTTTATACTCTTGCCGGGAATGGTGACATCATACGGCAAAACGGCTTCCGCCTTTTCATACTCAGCGATAGCCTGCGTCCATTTTTTACTGGTCGTGAATTTGTCACCTTCGGTAATACCTTTCATCAAGGTGGTTTGATGCAGTTTCAAGGTTACCGATTCTTTACTCGCCGTGTCGATGACATCCTCTTTCTTGGCAATATCGTAGGCCCCCTGATAGTTGGTCACAGCCTCTTTCCAGCTCCCCTCTTTGAGAAACTTGTCGCCGTCAACAAGATATTGGGAAAACAGGGCCCGCTGGAGATATCTGTTCACATCATAACTGCTGGTGGGATCAGCAACATCCTTGACCTTGGCCAGTTCCATCGCCTTGGTAAAATTATCAATGGCCATGGGCCAGGACTTGGAGATAAAGGCCTTCTTGCCCTGTGCTACATGATTTGCAAACTGGGCCTGTTTGACCATGAAAACGATCTTGGTATAAAACTCTTCATCAAGACGTTTTTTGTTCTTCTCAGCCACATCAAGGGCGGCTTCATAACTGACCAAGGCCCCCTGCCAGTTAGAAACAGATCCTTCTTTCTCCCCCGCCGCAATGAGCTTCTCGATATCCACATAGGCCTGATGGGCCATTTTCGAGATATACTTGTTCTTGAAATAGACCTTGCCACCCATGGCTTCCTGAAAATGTTCAGATCCGGCAATATCCTGAATCTGGGCAAGAATTTCCTTTTTACCAGCGGCCATGACGATGTGAACACGGCTCAACAACTCGGTTATTTCAGCGCATTGCTGACTGACCTGCTCATACTCGCCATTTTCCAGGAGGGTGTGGACTGTAGCCCATTTCGCCTTAGCCTTATTAAAGGAAGTCCACTCCATATAAATCCAGCCGGAAAAGATCAAAATCAGAAAAAGAGTAGCCCACACAAAAAGAGAGGACTTCTTTGATTTTGCCTCTTTCACCGGTACTTTCAGGGGAGCAACTTTTTTCTTTTCTTTGGCAGGAGCGCCTGGAGGTGTCCATGTTCCTGCTGGCGCTTGGGGAGGGGGTGCCATTGGTTGCTCTAGGGTGAGACCACCAGAAAATCCATGGTTCACCGGCGCCATTTCTTGATCCTTCCCCTCGCTTTCAAGGGTCAGGGAAATTTCACCTGGGGCCTCAATATCATCGATGGTGGAGGCCAGATCAATCTCTTGAAACTCTGAAACAGACGCCGTTTCGTCCTTGGCGGCAGCCATCCAGGCATTACGAACGCGCTTCATGTTCTGATCAAGTTCGGGGTAATCCCGGGCGATATTTAAAACGGCTTCAAACTTTCGGGCGGCCTCCTCCAGAAGCCCCTGACCTTCTAATTTTATAGCCTCCTGGAAAATCTTTTCCGCATCACGTATATGATTTTCAATTTCAGGGCGCAGGGCTGCAGTGGCCTGGCTCAGATTTTCCGGCGCCATGATGTTAATTTTTCTTTTCGCCGCAAAAAAATTGCGCTGATCCATCATGCCGCAGATAATATCATGATCAATATCAACGCTGGTGAAATCAAGATCCACCTCCCCTTCCACCTCGTCATCAGGCGCTGCCGTTTCGATATCAATCTCTTCTACAACTATTTCAGCAGGCTCAGTCGCCTTGTCTTCCGTTGTACCCGAAGCCTTGAAACCAAAATCAAGATCCTTGGCGACATCGGTTACTCCAGAAGTCACTGCGGCGGCAGCAGAAGGGTGCTCCTTCAAGGCGAAATCCAAATCAAGGGTCATCCCCCCGAACTTATCAGAGGCGGCTGTGGCGCCACTTTCAGGAGAATCAAAAGACAGTTCAGGCAGGTCTGCTGTGGTAAGCCCTAAGTCGACACCAACCCCTTGTGGCGGCGTGACACTCTCTCCTTCACTTTTGTCTTTGCTGCCTAGACCGACGGAGAAATCTACAGTATCGAGGGGCACGGAAGCGCTGTTTTCAGCAAGCCACGCTGCGGCATCCTGATTAAAAACATTTTCTTCGGAATACACCTGCCAGCAAATCATCTGCCCGATATAGATAATAAGGGCGGTCAGGGTGGTGTCAGATGTCCAGAAGTCTGCAATTTTAATGGCAGAGGGATCTATATCCGGATGGAAAATCTGGGTTAACGGCTTACAATTGGGGGGGAAATGCGGGAATCCAAAGGAAAGACTTATTTCGATACGATGCTGGTCAGAGTTGGCAATTTCACCATCATCCAGGCGCACAAGACCCTTAACCCGGTACTCGACAACATATTTGTTGACCGGTGTGCCTTCAGTGGAGACAATAGAGATGTGGGGATGTTTGGCAAACTGGCACTGAACTTGTTCTAATTCTTTTTCAAGAAGATTATTGTCGTCACTCATGATTGATAAACTTGTATGGTCTCGTCCAGTAAAGGATTTGCTTCTAAAAACTTGCCAATGAACATTTCCCTAACAGCCCAACGAACAAAGCGTAAACATTCGGCCATTGCATTTTTTTTAAAGAAACTGTCCAATTAAAGTAATAAGAGTATAAACAACCTAGGTAAAAATGGAATCTTTTTTCTATTTCATTTAAAGGTAGTTCCTTCAATTCTACCACACAGATCACCCTTTACGGTTAATTTCCATGAATCCTTTCACCGCTGTTTTTAAAATTGTCGATGAACTCAACTGCCCGCTTTATGAAAAGGGTGATCTGCTTCTTCTCAAGGATAATGCTGTCGCCTTCCCGGAATGCAAACCCGCCTGTTTTATCTTAATTCGCGAATTAACCCAGTTACTCTTCAAACTCCTGGGCAAAGAACCCCCTGACCCATCTAATCTTCACGGCTGTGGTGGCTGCACCGGCCTTATTAAATTCAAACTAACCAAAGAAGCTTTTCCAGACAAGCCTGATACTGCAACTGAAAAAGTCACCAAGGCGTCAACCAGCGGTATTCACGGCAATCTTGCCACCTTTTCCACCACCGAGGTTTTCCAGGCCCTGAATTTAAGCGAAAAAAACGGCATTGTTCGCTTTGAATTCCCCGCAGGACCAGGGTTTGCCGTTTTCCGTGACGGTGAATTTGTCAGGGCAAGCTACCAAAAAAATAAAGGCCTCCCGGCTATTTTCGCCATGCTTGCCGAACAAGAGGGATCCTTCCATTTTGAAGGAGGGCTGGCTGATGAGGATAGCAGCCGCGACCAACTCGGCAACTTCATGATGATTCTCATGGAAGGCATGCGCAAGGTCGACGAAGAGGGCGATGAGGGTGACCCCTCAGACACCGACTCTTAGAAGTATGTCCCAGTCTACACTGACAGCTGCCTGCTCCTCAAGAATGCCAGATCAACCCGGCGCGCAAGTCCTGGGCGTGCTTCAAGAAGAAGATGGGTGGCAATCTCTGCGCCCCCCGCTGTCAGCTCCTTGCAACTGATCCGGCTCCCCGGCGTCTCATCCTTCACCTTTTCAGAAAGGATCCGGCAGCAGGTGGAGCGAAAACGCTCTCGAAACTGATTGTGCATCGTTCGTATACATCTCTGGAATTTCTCCTTTTGCAGGCCATCAGGCCCATGGGGCCCCAAATAATAGGAGAGAATAACCACCGATCCCGTCAAGGCCCCGCAACTGCAACCGGCGCCTCCCATGCCATGGCAACTTCCGGCCCCAAGCTGCACAGCATCGCGGCCACTCAAGCCACTACCAAAGGCCTGGCTCAAAACATAACTGATTGACTCTGAGCAGCAGAGACCAAGCTTTTCATAACAATTACCAACCCGTTCAACCACAAGGGCAACAATCTCTTCAAGATTGGCCAGTGGTTCCGACCCCAAACTTTCTCTCACCGTGATAATCCCACCTTTCCTTTTTTTACAACAAAGCTGAGGGAGTCCATACCAGCTTTGTGATCCACCAGAATGGTATCATTGTCAGCAAAATGGCCGGCAAGAATTTCCATGGCTAGCTGATCCTGGAGATATCTTTGGATTGCTCTCTTCAAGGGCCGGGCGCCAAAGACGGGGTCATAACCGACCGCGACAATGAATTGCCTGGCGTCTTCGGTTAACTCTAAGCTGAAGCCCTGTTCGGCCAACCTTGCCCTTAATTGGCCAAGCTGAATATCAACAATTTGGCTGAGTTCATCACGGCTTAAGGTCTGGAAGGTGATGGTATCGTCAACCCTGTTTAAGAATTCCGGTTTAAAGCTATGCTTGAGAATGTCGGCAAGTTCTCTTTCCAGACGTTCCGGATCAGCTGAGCCATGCTCCATAATGATCTGGCTGCCAAGATTCGAGGTCATGATCAAAATGCAGTTTTTGAAATCCACTGTCCTGCCGTGGCCGTCCGTCATCCGACCATCATCTAGAATCTGCAACAAAATATTGAAAACATCGGGATGGGCCTTTTCAATCTCATCAAAGAGAATGACGGAATAAGGCTTGCGCCGCACCGCCTCGGTGAGATACCCACCTTGCTCATAGCCCACATAGCCTGGAGGCGCGCCTATCAGCCGGGCCACCGAATGTTTTTCCATGAATTCTGACATGTCCAGACGAATCATGGACTGCTCACTGTCAAAAAGAAATTCGGCTAAGGCCCTGGCAAGCTCAGTCTTGCCGACACCGGTAGGACCCATGAAGATAAAAGAGCCCAAGGGACGATTGGGGTCCTGGAGCCCGGCCCTTGCCCGGCGAACAGCATTGGCAACGGCAGCAATCGCCCGTTTCTGGCCTATGACCCGTTTACCGAGTTGGATTTCTGCACCCACCAGACGCTCTTTTTCCCCCTCCAGCAATTTATCCATGGGAATCCCGGTCCACACTGCGACCACTGCGGCAATATCCTCTTCAGAAACCTCTTCTTTAAGCATCTGTCTGTCGGCCTGGATAGCTTGGAGTTTGCTGTTCTCCTCTTCCAACTTGCGCCGGAGCTCCACTAAAAGACCATGGCGAATCTCAGCAACCTTACTCAAATCCTGGATGCGTTCGGCCTGCTGCTCCTTGACCTTTGCTTCGTCAATATCACTCTTAATCTTACGAATATTCTGGATAATATCACGCTCAAGCTGCCAGTGGCTCTTCATGGAGTTGAGCTGCTCGTTTACATTGGCAAGCTCTGCATCCAGCTTTTCCAAGCGTTGCCGGGATGCCGCGTCTTTTTCTTTTTTCAAGGCCTCGCGCTCGATCTCAAGCTTGATGCGCCGTCTGTCCACCTCGTCTATTTCAGTGGGCATGGAGTCTATCTCAATGCGGATCCTCGAGGCAGCCTCATCAATAAGATCAATAGCTTTATCAGGCAAAAATCGATCGGTGATATACCGTTTTGAGAGCGTTACCGCCGCCACGGTGGCACCATCCCGGATACGCACGCCGTGATGAACCTCATACTTTTCCTTGATGCCGCGCAGGATGGCAATGGAATCCTCCACCGAAGGCTCCAACACCAGAACCTTCTGGAACCGCCGCTCCAAGGCAGCGTCCTTTTCAATGGTCCGATATTCGTTGAGGGTGGTGGCACCCACACAGTGCAACTCACCGCGGGCAAGGGCGGGTTTCAGCATATTGGACGCATCCATTGCCCCCTCAGAAGCCCCAGCACCGACCAGAGTATGTATTTCATCAATAAAGAGGATGATTTCCCCTTGCCGTTCTTCCACCTCTTTGAGCACGGCCTTAAGCCTATCTTCAAACTCGCCTCGATATTTTGCCCCGGCTATCAAAGCGCCAAGATCAAGGGCAACCACCTCCTTATTGCGCAAGGTATCAGGGACATCACCCATGACAATACGCTGGGCCAGACCCTCAACAATAGCGGTTTTGCCGACACCTGGCTCGCCGATCAAGACTGGATTATTCTTGGTGCGTCGACTTAAAACCTGAACCACCCGGCGCACCTCGTCGTCACGACCAATCACCGGATCAAGCTTACCGCGCCGGGCCAGATCAGTGAGGTTTAACGAATATTTTTCAAGGGCCTGATACTTCTCCTCAGGATTCTGATCGGTCACCCGATGACTGCCACGGATCTCAACCAAGGCCTTAAAAAAGGCATCCCGGGTGAGTCCATTTACCGAGCACATCTTGGCAAGTGCTGAGTTGCTTTCAGCGAGCATGGCGAGAACCAGATGCTCCAGGCTGACGTACTCGTCATGCATGGCCTCGGCCTCTTTCAGGGCCTGGTCGAAAATCTTACCCAGACGCGCGGAACCATGGACCTGGCCAAAGCCTGAGCCGCTCACCTTGGGTATTTTGGCGATGAGCGCTTCCGTCCCCTCAATGATTACGACAAGTTCACAACCAATCTTCTGGATACTTGACCTGAGCAGACCATCTTTTTGTTCAAGAATAACTTTAAAGAGATGCTCGGGCACAATCTCCTGGTGCCCTCGTGTGGTAGCGAGCTGCCCTGCCCCCTGAATAGCCTCTTGGGACTTTAACGTGAACTTATCAAATTGCATACAACCCTCCGATTCCTATTATTTAAATCAAAAAAATATCCTCGAATCTCTTTTCAACCACACCCCAAAATTTGAATAATCAAGGATGGTTATACGATGTGTCCAGGAGAAAGTATTTAGACAAATAAGAACTCAGAAAGCCGTTGTCAAGATATTGACCATCATGTCGTGCGAGAGAAATATAATGCCGCGCTGAGGCTAAAAAACCTTTACAAAGAAATTGTCCGCAACCGTATCACATCATCATGGCTTTGAATTTTAGCCAGTGTTTCCGGCGAAACAGCTGATTCCAAGTCGATGATATTATAGCCAATTACGCCATTACTCTCATTTAAATAACTGGAAATATTAATGTGATCGTCCCCTAACGCCTTTGAGGCAAATCCGATCATCCCAGGCCGGTCACGGTTAATCATAATCAAACGGGTATGGGCCTGGCCGCTTGGCATGGATTCAGCAGTCGGAAAATTGACACTGCGCACCACCGAGCCGAACTGCAGGTAATCGACAAGCTCCTTCACCGCCATGGAGGAACATTGCTCTTCGGACTCTTCTGTTGAGGCCCCTAAATGAGGCGTGGTGACAACCTGGGGATGGCCCAGCAGTTTTGCAGAAGGAAAATCCGTTATGTACAACGCTAATTTACCTGAGCCCAGGGCCTCCACAACATCCTTCTCCACCACCACCGGGCCTCGGGAGTAATTAATAAGCATGGCGCCATCAGGAAGCTGACCAATGAGCTCCTTATCAACCATGCCCTGTGTTTTCCCATTCAGTGGCACATGGAAAGTCAAGACATGAGAAGCAGCCAGCAAGGCAGAAAGTGAGCGCGACAACATCACCTGGGAAGAGAGCCGATGGATATTCTCCAAGGCTGGAGAGGGGTCGTAGGCTATGGTGCGCATCGCCTGCCTGACCCCTTTATTGGCCACAAGCACACCGATCTGACCCAGCCCCAAAACCCCCAGGGTCTTACCGGCAAGCTCCATGCCGCGAAAAGCACTCTTGCGACTTTCCACCTCTGCGGCAATATCATCTTCTGCCTTGCCGGCAAGGCCCTGGCAAAACTGGATTGCCTGCACTATATTGCGGGCCCCCATGCCCGCCATAACCATAACAAGCTCAGCCACGGCATTGGCATTGGCCCCGGGTGTATTAAAAACCGGAATGCCCAACTCAGTGGCCCTTTCAACCGTAATATTATTTACACCGGCCCCAGCCCTTGCCACGGCCAGCAGGGATGGGTAGTCAGCAACATTGACCTGCGAACTGCGGACAACAATCCCTTCAGGGTCATGCACTGCCGCCCCAACCGTGTAATCCTCAGGAAAAAGGCTGAGGCCCTCCGGAGCAATTTTATCCATAACCTTGATGCGCATAAGGAGCCCTCTATAAAAAATTAAAAAAGGGGAAGATGACATGTCATCTTCCCCTGAAAGTATCCAAGAAATCCAGTCCTTTTTTTTAGTTCATACCGCTCTCGACATAGACCTGATTACGACCATGACCTTTGGCCTTATAGAGCAGGACATCAATCCTCTCCAGCCACTCTTCCTCTGGCACGCCTGGCTGCCACTGGCTCAAGCCGATACTCACCCCGAGTTTCAGATCATCAGTTGAATAAATATCCATCTCGTCCACAGCTTTACAGAGACGTTCAGCCAAAATACGCGCTGAAACATGATCGGTATCAGGCAAAACCAGCATAAACTCGTCTCCTCCCATTCTAACCAGGATATCGGAGGAGCGGATCATCCCGCCAAAAGTTTGTGCTACCTTTTTCAAGACCTCATCACCGGTCGCGTGGCCAAGATGATCATTTACCTGCTTAAAATGATCAAGATCCATGCTCACCAAGGTCAAGGGATGGCCATGGCGGCGGGCGCTTTCAATAAGGGGCCCCAAGCGATCTTCAAAAACCCGGCGATTGGCAAGACCTGTAAGGGCATCGCATTTGGCCTGCTTAAAGACATCCTCATAAGCAAGCGCCCTCTGCAGCGGTTCAAAAAGAACGGTAAGGGCTTCGCTGACCATTTCTTCTTCTATGCCAGAAAGCCTTTTGTCCTGACGCATCACCAAGATGATGCCACTGGAGTGAGCAAAATCAAGAGGCCAATTATGAATGAAAAAATCACCCTCTTTCCATTTCCTGAGGATCGGCAGCCGCCGAGCTTCACCAAAGAGTCTTTCAGCAAGACCCACAACTTGCTGTCTTTCCGGGCCATGACATGAGCAGCATAAATGCCGACGCTTATTGTCAGGGGCATCAAAAGCCATGAGCTCATGGGGCACTCTTGGCATCAGCCAGACCGAAAAGGCGTCAATCATACTTGGCAAATCAACGGCGCTTGCCAATCTGGCATGAAGATCGTTGAGCAGAATAAGGCGATCAGCCTTCTCTTTGAGCTGCTCCATCTCGCGCAGCAATTCATCCAGGATATGTTGCCTGTTTTCAGATTCTACAGGAGTTGTATATACAGTTTGTTCTTCCATGAGTATTTTCCTTACGGGCATCGTAGCCTGTTCAAAGAATTGACACTCATTCAAGTAAGCCATTTTCATGCCAAATTAACAAAAGAAATTCCCAAAAAAACGAACTCAGCCATTCGCGAATGGTAACATGCTGAAAAAACGTATTTCCTCTAGGAACTTTAAATTACAACACCTCCCAACACCCCATCGCCAACAAGACAACAATAGGCATTTATTTCCCACACTCCCCAGAGAAAAAAGAAAGGTGGTCCATATAATGACACAAAAAAGGCCGCCTCTAAAAAAGAAGGCGGCCAAAAAAAAGACAACATATTAAAAAGATTACAAATTAATAGCGAATACCAATGCGTTCCCGAACCAAATCAATGGTTGATGAGGCTTTCTGCCGAGCCTTTTCTGCACCCTTGGCAAGGACCTCGCGAAGATAGCCATGATCGGCAATGAAGGCATCTCTCTTTTCCCGCGCCTCACGAAAATACTCCCAGAGGATATCAACCAGCTCAAGCTTCAGATAGCCATAGGCTGCACCACCACCCACATAAAGGTCATGAACTTCAACAAGTCGCTCAGCAGAGGCAAAGAGTTTAAAAATATTATAGAGGTTGCACGTGTCTGGATCCTTGGGGGCCTCCACCGGGGATGCATCGGTGACAATGGCCATGACACGTTTTTTTAATTCTTTCTGGCTCAAAAAAATACCGATGGTATTGCCATAGGACTTAGACATCTTTTGGCCGTCTGTTCCCGGCACCGTGGCCAGGGTCTCGGATATTTGGGCTTCCGGCACAACAAAGGTATCGCCAAAGCTATTGTTAAACTTGATGGCAATATCGCGGGCCACCTCAAGATGCTGCTTCTGATCCTTGCCCACCGGCACGATATCAGCCTGATAGAGGAGGATATCCGCAGCCATGAGAACCGGATAGGAAAAAAGACCATGGGTGGCGGCTATGCCCTTGGCCACCTTATCCTTATAAGAATGACAGCGCTCCAAAAGACCCATGGGAGTCAGTGAGGAAAGATACCACATGAGCTCTGTCACCTCCGGCACATCAGACTGAACCCAGAACACACAGCGCTCAGGGTCAAGGCCCAGGGCCAGAAAATCGGCGGCAGCTTCGAGAGTGTCACGCCGCAAAGCCTCTTTATCTTGGACTGAGGTCAAGGCATGAAAATTGACAATAAACGCGTAAAGCTCTCCCCGGTCCATATTTTCGATCATCGGCTTCATCATACCGAAATAATTGCCGACATGAAGCTTTCCAGAGGGTTGGATTCCTGACAATATTCTCATTTTATAATTTTCTTTTTTCAGATTAAGACTTTAGGGCACCTTGAATAGTTAGATTTTTTGTTCAATATCAGTTAAGCGCAGACAACGAGGCATGTGAGGAAATTTATCGCAGGCATATATTTGATATTCCGAGGATAAATTCCAGAGCATAACGCAGAGATTGGACGAAAAAGCAACTATTCAAGGAGGCCTCCACAAACAACATTAACTTCACACCCATAAACCACAAAGAGCGCGAGTCATAAAGTGTTTTTCATAAAAAAAAGGGTGGAGGATATCTCCTCCACCCTTTTCACCTTCAACACAAGGCTTTGTTAATCCTGCTTATTTAACCTCTTCAAAATCGGCGTCAACAACATCATCGTCACCGCCTTTGTCAGCACCACCAGCCGGGCCTTCAGGGCCAGGTTGGTCCTGAGACGCTTTGGCATACATCATCTCAGCAAGCTTATGCGAAGCCTGAGTCAATTCTTCAGTGGCAGCCTTAATGGCCTCGGCATCATCACCTTCGAGGCTCTTTTTCACGGCTTCGATGGCTGTTTCAACCTTTTTCCTGGTCTCGTCATCCACCTTGTCGCCAACCTCTTTAAGACTCTTTTCTGTGGCATAAATCATGGAATCGCCATTATTCTTGGCCTCCACCAGGGCCTTACGCTTCTTATCTTCCTCGGCATGGGCCTCGGCGTCACGTTTCATGCGCTCGATCTCATCCTTCGAAATACCGCTTGAAGCCGTGATCTTAATGGACTGCTCCTTACCTGTGCCCATATCCTTGGCAGAAACGTGAAGGATACCATTAGCGTCAAGATCAAAGGTCACCTCGATCTGCGGCACACCACGGGGCGCTGGCGGAATAGAGGCCAGCTCGAAACGACCGATGGACTTATTGTCATGGGCCATCTCACGCTCACCCTGGAGGACATGGATGGATACCGCCGGTTGATTATCAGCAGCGGTGGAGAATATCTGACTCTTCTTGGTGGGTACCGTGGTGTTTTTCTCGATGAGCTTGGTGGTCACTCCACCCAGAGTCTCAATACCAAGTGAGAGAGGGGTGACATCAAGAAGGAGGACATCCTTGACATCCCCCTTGAGAACACCACCCTGGATGGCGGCACCAATGGCGACAACCTCGTCAGGATTGACGCTCTTGTTGGGCTCCTTACCAAAGATGGCCTTCACCTTGGCCTGGACCTTGGGTACGCGGGTCATGCCGCCGACCAGGATAACCTCATCAATGTCACTGGGGGAAAGGCCGGCGTCTTTGAGGGCCGTAAGACACGGACCGGCGGTGCGCTCAATGAGGTCCTCAACCAGTGATTCAAACTTAGAACGAGAAAACTTGACATTGAGATGCTTAGGGCCGGAGGCATCGGCGGTAATAAAGGGCAGATTGATATCTGTCTCCATGGCGGACGACAGTTCTTTCTTGGCCTTCTCCGCCTCTTCTTTCAGGCGCTGCAGGGCCATCTTGTCGGTGCGCAGGTCAATACCATGGTCACGCTTGAAGCCGTCGGCAAGCCAGTTGACAATACGCATATCAAAATCTTCACCACCGAGGAAGGTGTCGCCGTTGGTGGACTTCACCTCAAAGACACCATCACCGATCTCAAGAATGGACACATCAAAGGTACCACCACCAAGATCAAAAACCACAATGGTCTCTTCGCCTTTTTTATCCAGACCATAGGCCAGGGAGGCGGCAGTGGGCTCGTTGATGATACGCTGGACGTTAAGGCCGGCAATCTTACCCGCATCCTTGGTGGCCTGACGCTGGCTGTCATTAAAATAGGCGGGAACTGTGATGACCGCATCGGTGACGGCCTCGCCAAGATACTCCTCGGCAGTCTGCTTCATCTTGCCGAGCACCATGGCCGAGAGCTCGGCAGCGGTGTAAACCTGGCCTTCCACCTCAACGGCGGGCTCGCCATTGGAATCAACAATCTTGAAGGGACTCAGTTCAATGGTTTTTCTAACCTCAGGGTCGGTGAATTTGCGACCGATGAGGCGCTTCATGGCAAAGATGGTGCGGGTGGGATTGGTGACTGCCTGGCGCCGTGCTATCTGACCAAGCAGACGCTCGCCGCTATCGGAAAAGGCCACCACGGACGGTGTTGTTCTATTGCCCTCGGCGTTTGTTATAACAATGGGCTCGCCCCCTTCCATTACAGCCACACAGGAATTTGTTGTTCCAAGATCAATTCCAATTGTTTTTCCCATAACTGGTAAACTCCTTTAAAAAATATAGTTCAATTCAAAAATTATCGTTCTGATCGCAACCGATACGTCTCTTGCCGATGCTCTATCGCTTGGCGGCGGGCCCTTTGGAGACAACCACCTTGGCTGGCCTGAGAAGCTTGTCTTTATAGTAGTACCCTTTTTCAAATTCCACCAAAACATGGTTTTCAGCGACCTCGTCACTATGATCCATGGCCAGGGCCTCATGGAGATTGGGGTCAAAGGGTTGACTCATGGATTCCAGGGGTGTGACCTGGAACTTTTCCAGGGTGGTAATGAGCCCCTTAATGGTCAGTTCCACACCTTGCAGCAGCTCACTGTTGTTGCCGGTCTTTTTCCCCTGCTCAATGGCACGTTCAAGATTATCAAGGGACGGTAACAGTTCTTTGATAATGCTTTCTTCGGCATACTTCAGATCCCGTGACCGGTCCCGCTCCATGCGCTTCTTATAATTGTCAAACTCGGCGGCCAGCCTGAGCAGCTGATCCTTGCTCTCATGACATTCCTGCCTGGCCATGGCCAGCTCATCAACCTCACCCTCCGGCTGCTGCACCGATTCATCCTGCAACCCAGTATTATTTACCGCCTGCAAATCATCTGCAGGCTCCTGGAGATTTTCTTCTATTTCCGACACCAGCTCCTCCTTGTACATATCGCAACATACTGTAATAAATCGTCCTCCGCCTACCGTGCAAAAAACCTCGCGATGGCCCAAAAACCATGTGAACTCATGGGCATCATTAACGATAAGACCAGTGGCAGAATCACGAAGATAAAACAGAGACTCATTTATCCAAATCCCCTTACGGATCAGGAGGTTAGAAAGGATCCCTCTGGGAAATTCCAACTTGCAAGCAACAATAAGTATGGCTATTTTCTTTGTCAAGGCAGGGTTTTTTAATTCTGCCCACCAAAAAAAGGTTTCCCTCCCAGCTTCAACCCCTGGCAGAATGTTTCCTGAAACAAAATGCTGTGCTTAAAAATAGCAATGTCTCGCCCGTCAAGAAATCTATGACTGGCGATCTGTTAACGATAATGAGAAATAAAAAAACTTATGGCTCGGCCTCAACATGCCGATGTTTCTTTTGCATAACCATGCGGAGAGACTGAAACAGCCCTCAGGCCAATAACCTGAAAAATCCTTGTTTTATTTCAACCAACTACCTGCGCTTGCCTCTTTCCACGCCAATCTGCTAGACTCGTTGTTATGAAGCGACTCAACTACTTAATGCCAAGGCCTTGCATAATGAAGCTCACAACGTATATCATCTTTTTTTTCAGTGTACTTTTCAGTGCACTTTTCGGTGTCCATGCCATCGGCAACGCACAAATGCGGCCAATTCTTAAACATCGGGTGGGTGTTCCTCCCTTTGATGTCCTGAAAATAATCATGGCGACCAATCTTTCTCCCACCTCACCCCCGAAGATCCCAAACGCCAAAATGGCTCAACAGGCCCCCTATATCACCTGGCTTGCTGATTCTGACGCCAGAGTGGAGCCCCGCTTTATCCTCCCTGCTGACGGCGGGCTTATCTACAGCGTCCGCAACCTGGCAAACCAGCTCGTTATCTCCCAGGGGGCAATCGATTTCGGAGTTCTCTACCTGCGCTCTCCTGTCTTGCTCATAACCGGCAACACCGATAGTGAGGCCTTCAGCCTCCTGCTTACCGATCACGAGGCCCTGCCGACGTCAATCCAGGCTGACCTGGATCACCTTTTCTTACCCTTCAGCGAAATTGCCAAATCCAAAAACAATGAGTCCCTGGCACTTGAGAAAAAAGCTCAACTGCTTGTTGAAAAAAATGTCGACCACCAAGTCGACAAGGCCCTGGAGCTTTATCAGGACCGTATCCGGGATGACCGTCTTGTTGTTATTGGTGCTGTTCTCGACATCACCAACCAATATGGCAAGGGAGCAAACAGACTGCTCATTATCAATATTAACGGCGAAAAGAGTGACAATGCCCTCCGGCGCCTGCCCCTTACCAACAATCTCCCCCCCGAACTCAAAAACTTTCTAGGCCGAGAACCAGCCACTCCCTTACTCCCATAGAAAAGGGCCGAATGAACAATCATTCGGCCCTTTTCTATGGATCTCTGTACTCTTTCGTTCTTAGGCAGAGGCGAGATATTCCTTTATCTTCTCTGCCATAGAGTTAAAGATCATCTTGAAAGTCTCCTCTTCACGCTCCAGCAAAGTTGTACGAAACCCCTGAAGTTCGGTGGCAAAGGAGGTCAGGGGGACGACACAGATGCCTGTGGCCGCCAGAAGATAATAGACAAAACGTTTATCCAGAGAAACATTACTTGCGGACACCAGTTTTTCTATGTGCTCTTTAACGGCTACGTTGTCGATGGCCAGGGTCTGCTGGTGATTCAAAACACCTTCTTCAAACACCACGCTCATATAGAAAGCACCGTTGGTCCTATTGACCTTGATGCCGGCGACTTTCTTGAGACAATCATAAGCGATATTGGAATAGCGTTCATAGCGCGCAATTCTCTCCTGGAGATAAACAGGATACTCAGGATGACTCACCAGACTAGGGAACGCCATCTGCGGCAGGGTGGTTGAACACACTTCGGTCATCTTGGCGTTTAAGATGGAATCCACATATTTTTTAAACATGGGATCCTTGTCCGAGTTGTAGACCTCAATCCAGCCGCAGCGAGAACCGGGCCAAGGCATCTCCTTGGACACACCGCGCATGGCAATAGCAGGCACATCACCGATGATATCTGAAATAGGCACGGTTTTCTTGCCATTATAAACGATATGATGATAGACCTCGTCACAGATGACAAACAAATCATATTTTCTTGCCAGATCAATCATGCCCTGCAAAATTGACTCAGGATACACGGCACCGGTGGGATTATCCGGGTTAATGATCAGAATACCTGCCACAGCCGGGTTATACTTTATCCTCTTCTCAAGATCATCAAGGTCGGGGTACCAGTTATTATCCGGATCCAAAATATAGGTAACCGGCCTATCGCCGGCATGGGCGGCCTCTGCCGAAGAATGCGTGGTATAACTTGGGGTCGGCACCACAACGCGGGCGGTCCGGCGCAGGAAACCAAAAATCTTACTGATCGCGTCACCAAGACCATTAAAAAAGAGAATATCATCAGGGCCAATCTGGACACGACCGCGGTCATTGACCTGCTTGGCAATAAACTGTCTGGTGGCCAACATGCCGCGGGTAGGACAATAACCGTAGGTGGCATCCTGCATGACAAAATCTGCAACAATCTCCTTCATCCAGAGGGGAATCTTCTCACCTTTCGCCACGGGATCACCGATATTTTCCCAGTGGGTTTCCATGCCCAGCTCTTGAAGTTTCTGGCCGACATTGACAATATTACGGATTTCGTAGGTAAGCTCTCCCGCTCCAATATGAACGATATCAGTACGCATGAATTATACACTCCACCAAAGAGGCGTTAAAGAATCCGAGTCAGGATTCCGTTGAACAAGGTCGTGATTTCAAGGCATAACAGCACCCTTACCGTCAACAGTAAAACTCAGTTGTCTACCACAGCCCCCCACAATCCGTCAATAAACTCCTCAACTTTCATCGATAACTTTCCGATAGGATACATATGAGAAAAGTGTGCAGGAGTGATGGCAGCAACTCCAGGGAGAGATTGCATGGGAAAAGTGTGGAGATTTACCCTCGAAGAAGGCATCGTAAGGAAGGGGGAGAAAACTCGAAAACAGCTTACCCTTTCAGGTTGTAACGAACCCTTTAGGGATCGTTACTGGTGCCCTAAAAGACATTGGTTTCGCAGGGCGCCGTGTCCCTTTGTCAACCAGAGAGAATGCGAAAATTACAAGATGATGTGCGGCTGTCTTTAGCGCCCGATGCCTCAAGGGGCACACAAGAAGCGCTGCCCATCAGGCGGACACCGTTGCCTGCGCTGACTGGACTCCGGTGCTTGCCGCATAATACTGCTGAACGCCCCAACTGCGCCGAGGGGAGACATCCATCGAAAGAGCCTCTGCTGGCTCAACAGAGGTCTCATCTTGCGAACTCTTACCCCCATCGGTGCGGCTACCGATTTTCTCGACGGCCTGGCCAACCACATTCCCGGCGTTTTCCGCTTCAGATTTTGCCAACCTCAGTTCACTCATGGCGTTGGTCATCTTGACCGTGGCCGCAGCAGCAACCCGGCGATCCTGCGCTGACGGCTCCGCAGGGGCCAGAGCGGCGGCCCGCACGGTTCTCATCTTGGCAATGGTGGCTGAGGGGTCGGCCTCCTTAGAGGTATCAATAGACACCTCTCCACCCACTGCGTAGCGCCGACCATCAGGCCCTTTTTCATAGGACAAGGAGACGCCCTGCCGCACCAAGCCGCCAGCGGCGGCCATATGGGCCTGCTCATGGGCACGAACGTCCTGATCGATCTTTTTCAACTCAACCACTCGAGCTTGCTCCTCCGGAGTCAACACTTCACCATCCACCCCTTTCGGGTCAGATGAGGCAACCATTCCTTGTTCTTGCTCCGGACCATCTTGCCCCAGAACTGGAGCGGATTGCTCGGAATCCTCCTGCTCCACAATTGCCGAATCTAGTCCTGCCTGGGAGGCGTATGCCTGTGTCGCACAGGCGGGACAATTGCCGCAGCGACAGGCGACTTGACCGCGCGCAGCTGAGGTCGCCCTATTACGCCAGGCCTCACTATTGCCACTGTAAGTATCAACAGCAAGACCTGCATTGCCTGCCTCTTTGTGATTTCCTTGTGAGCCGCCGCCAGGAAGTACCTGCGGCCGCGACAAAGAGACAGGAGAGGCAGACTGGTTACCAATAACGCCAACCATAATGAGACCCCACAAACATCATGAATAAATACAAATTACAAAGGGTACAGTTTTTCTTTTTCACCATACTTATCGACTAACTGAACACAAACTTGAAAAAAAACCAAAAAAAAATCCCCGGCCAAACGGCCAGGGATTTTTTGAGGGGAAATATTTTCCAAAAAACTACTTCCGATCATCTATTTTGACAAACTCGCGGCTTTTTGGACCAACATAAATCTGGCGTGGCCGACCTATGCGCCAGTTGGGATCACCCCACATCTCCGTCCAATGAGAAATCCAACCGGGAAGACGTCCAAGGGCAAACATGACGGTGAACATATTCTGTGGAATACCAAGGGCCCGATAGATAATCCCGGAATAGAAATCAACATTTGGATAGAGATTACGTTCAATAAAATATTCATCCTTCAACGCCACCGCCTCTAACTCTTTGGCAATGGCCAGCAAGGGATCATTGCTAATACCCAAGGCTCCCAGGACCTGATCGCATGCCTCTTTAATAATCCGGGCCCGGGGATCATGACTCTTATACACCCTGTGACCAAAACCAACGAGCCGGAAGGGATCGTTGCGATCCTTGGCCTTATCAATATATTTTTTGAAATCGTCGCCGCTTGTATGAATTTTCTCCAGCATCTCAATGACCGCCTGATTGGCGCCGCCATGCAAGGGACCCCACAGGGCATTAATGCCGGCAGAAATAGAGGCATAGAGATTCACCCGAGCACTTCCCACCAAACGTACCGTGGAGGTGGAGCAATTCTGCTCATGATCGGCATGGAGAATGAGCAGCTTATTTAAGGCCGCCACAACATCGTCATCCACTACATAAGGATTGACTGGCGAGTCAAACATCATATTGAGAAAATTGGCGCAATAGCTGTAATCATGGCGAGGCATGACCAAAGGTGCTCCAAGACTCTTGCGATAACTAAAGGCGGCAATGGTACGCACCTTGGAAATAAGGCGGGCCGACATATTATCGATATCCTCAAGGGGGTTCTCATTCATCTCCGGATAAAAGGTGGAGAGCGAGTTGACCATGGAGGAAAGAATGGTCATAGGTGCAGCATTGGGCGGAAAATGGTCAAAGAAATGGACCATATCCTCATGAATAAGGGAGTAGCAGTTCAGCAAAACACTGAATTTACGAAGATCCTCGCGGGTGGGAAGGCTACCGTGCAACAAGAGGTAGGCAACCTCGACAAAGGAACAATTGTCGGCAAGGTCATCAATGGCATAACCGCGGTAATTTAAAATACCCTTCTCACCATCAAGGAAGGTGATTTGACTGGAACAAGAACCGGTATTCATATAGCCGGAATCAATAGTGATGTAGCCTGTTTCAGCCCGCAAAGAGCGGATATCGATGGCCTTTTCACCCATAGTGCCTACGACGATGGGAAGTAGATAGGTTTTCCCATCCAGGGTGAGCTCCGCTTTTTCATTTGATATGCAATCCATCAACATAGTTCTGCCTCACTACTATCGGGGGGGAGCACTCTCCCCGCCGTATGTTTTAAAAAATACCTGAACATACTCACCCTGCCACGGACACAACATACAATTCCAATATTCATTCTTTTGGAAAGAAAGGTCAGCACCCTTGACGATGAGAAGCTTTGCCTATATAAATGCGGCATTTCTCTTTATTATTTTAACTCTCACGAATCAAGCACCTTAAGAGAAAATCAAAAAAAACTCAAGCGATAACAATTTTACCAGCCCTATTTCAACAACTTACAAATATAACTATAGAGCGCCGTGCCCCCCATCCCAATGACATACAGCCAACGCCTTCAACAGTTTATAGAGCAGGTTACCGTCTACCCTGTTTCCTGCGAGAAACTGGCCTGTGGCCGCACTGATATCCAGTGGCTGGCCGGAGTGCTGGCCGGTGGTGCCAAAATCGTCCAGCTTCGCGACAAGACCTCGGATGACAGGACTCTTCTGGCCAAGGCCAAGGAATTCAGGAGGATGACCGCAGAGGCTGGCGCCCTTTTCATTGTCAATAACCGTCTTGATATCGCGCTGCTCTCTGAAGCGGACGGGCTCCACCTTGGCAATAACGATATCCCTGCCCAGGAAGCCCGCCGTCTGGCCCCTGACCTCATCATCGGCGTATCGGCAAACACAGAGCAACAGGCCAGTGCTGCTCAGAAAATAGGCGCATCCTATTACAATATCGGCCCGCTTTTTGCCACAAAAACCAAATCGGGTCTGCACAATTTTATCGGCCCCCAGGCCATTGCCACATACTCAGCCCATTCCGATCTGCCCTTTACCGTCATGGGCGGCATAAAAAAAGAGCATATCGCCGAACTTACCGCTCTAGGGGCGAGAAGGCTGGCCGTGGTCACGGCGCTGACGGCTGCCGACGATATTGCCCAGGAAACCCACCTCTGGCATCAAGAAATTATGAAGGGCTTAGCGGAGAAAACTAAATGATTTCCCAGAAATTCAAAGAATTGGATTTATTTATCGAATATGGCGTGCCAGCAGCACAACAGGAGCAGGCCCGGGCCCTGGTTGACAAATTCAGCCATGACCCCCTTGCCATTAATATCTTCCACAGCTTTTACAGCACCCTGCCCGATGCTGTCGAGGACTGCATCGAAGGGCTCTTCCTGCTTGAACAACATCAAGGCCAGATGCTCTTTTGGGTCAAGACAACCCTGTCCTCATACTTTTACATGGTCAACAACGACAAGGCCGCATATGGCGGTTCTCAGCAAGAAGGGATAAGAGAAGAGTTCCTCCAGTTTTACGGCTTTGGTGACCAGGAAAGCTTCGAGAAAAAATTTAACAACTTCAGCGAACTGGCCCCCTATTCTCCCGACTTTATTACCAGTCAGGTCTGTCCGGTCTGCTATTGTCGGGAAGGGGAACTCCATGAATTTGGGTGCCCCGTTGAAGTATGCCCCTTGTGTGACGGCCAGTTAATCAACTGTAATTGCCGATTCGAACAACTTGGAGTTACAGAAATAACCTCCGACAGCCAGCTTGATCTCTTCCTTCAACGCGCCAAAAAAAAAGGCCGCATCACCTATGATGCGGCCTCCCAGCGCCCAGCCTATCCCACGGCCGGTAATGAATCTAAGAAAACTCAGTAGAACAAAAAAAGCCGCCTACTGCTTATCAAAATATTTATAGAACTCGGAATCAGAGGATATGAGAAGCTTGGTATTAGCATCAACCGTCTTTTCATAACTCTGCAGACTCTTGGAAAAGGCGTAGAATTCAGGATCCTTGCTGTAGGCCTCGGCATAAATCTTAGCGGCTGCCGCATCGGCCCGGCCTTTGATCTCTTCAGACTCCCGTTTGGCGCCAGAAGTAATATCCTTCAACTCCCGTTCAAGCTTACCAAGAATCTCTGATTTCTGCCCCTCACCCATGGAGCGTTTCTCAGCGGCAATACGATTACGTTCAGAGATCATGCGCTGATAAACCTTACTCCGTACGGTATCGATATAATTCACCCGCTTGAACATGACATCAACAAGCTCAATGCCGTATTTCGGGGTGATCAACGAGGCGTTCTGAAAAATGAGTCCCGCCATCTTATCCCGGCCAAGCTGCACTTCTTCCGTATAGCTCTTACCCTTGGCGCCCACCAGGGAGACATCCCAATCGGAACTCCTGATAATCTCCACCAGATCATTCTTGTTAACAACGTCACGGACAGCAGAATCGATAATATCGTCAAGCACTGCCTGGGCACCGGAGTAATCACGGACAGCCTGCATGAAAATCATGGCATCCTTGATACGCCAGCGGGCTGTGGTGTCTAAATAGATGAAGGTTTTATCATGGGTTGGCACCTGATTGGGCTTACCGTCCCAGATGAGAATTCTCTTCTCTAGATAGCGAACCTTCTGGAGAACAGGCATTTTAAAATGAGGCCCGGCGCTGGTAACCGGTTCACCAACCGGAGCACCCAGTTGGGTGACCACGGCCTGCTGCCCTTCGGGAAGGATGTAAAAACCATCCCAGACGACCACCGTCGCCACCAGGGTGAGAAAGAGAAGTGCTGATTTACCTACTTGCATTGAAATTCCTCGTTATTTTCAAGCGATCCCAAAAGACCGCCTTATAGATTGAGATACAATTAGCTGCCGGCATCGACTATTTTTTAGGAACTGGCCCGACATTGAGCAGTGGCAACAGTGAGCGCTGCTCTTTATCAATAACGTAGATCTCGCTGACCTTGGGCAACACCTGCTCCATGGTTTCGAGATACATTCTTTTCCTGGTTACCACCTTTGCCTTCTCATATTCCTTAAGGACAGACAGAAAGCGGGCCGTATCACCCTTAGCAATATTGGTACGCTCAATGGCATAACCGTAGGCCTCTTCAATCATACCCTTGGCCTCACCGCGGGCCTTGGGGATAACTTTGTTGTATTGCTGCTCTGCCTCGTTGACCAGGCGCTTCATATCCTGATCCGCCTCATTGACCTCATTGAAGGCGGGCTTCACTTCATCCGGCGGAGTGGCATCTTTGAGTCGAACTTCACCGATATAAACACCACTATTATAGTCATTTAAAGTTTTCTGAAGCTCACGCGCCACATCACCGCCCAGCATCTCACGATTATTAAGCACGTAATCAAAACCGTGGTTACCAACCATGCGGCGCATAACCATCTCCGAGACGTCACGGACAGCCTGGGGAACATCACGGACATTAAAGGCAAATTTATAGGGATCCTGTACCTGATATTGAACAATCCACTCAACATCAATGACATTCTTGTCACCGGTGAGCATCAGAGATTCACTGGTGTAACCCGATTTGGCAAACACGGATTTTTGATCTAAAGAGCGCGAACGGAAACCAAATTCCTCCTTGCGTACCTCAGAGACTGAAACCTTGAAAACCTCGTCAAGAAAAGGCACTTTGAGATGGGGACCCGGCTCGGTCAAGGTGTAAAATTTACCTAGCCGCAGGACCACACCCCTTTCACCTTTCGCCTCATCAAGGGTATAAAAAGATGAACGGAGAAGGACGAATCCGACAATAACAATAATAATAAGACCAATGGCACTGAGTCCGCCCTTCAGACTAGGAGTATCGGAACCCGGGCCAGGGGGGACACCGCCACCCTTATTGCCGCCGCCTTCGAAACTTTCTTTAATCTTATTGAGCAGGGCGGCGATAAAATCCTCTGGAGAGGATGGCCCTTTTTTTTTGCCCCATTGGGGCTGCTCATCTTGCCACGACATAATGTTCTCCCTCTAAGTATTTATAAAGTATCATGCTGCCCTAAAGTGGCCATCGCAATGGCCAGGGTAGCAGAAAAAAAGTTCCAGACTTGAATCGTTGTAAAGGAACAAAAAACCTGCTGCAGCATTAGTACAATCTCGCACTATCATTTATTTCCAACTATTTTTCAACCAAAACCCAAGGCATAACGCCAGGACTGCCACACCACGGTAACCACTGAGAACAACAAAACACATTGCAGCAAAAAACCTGGGTAGCGCCCTGCAGCCTGTCGTCCAAGAGAGGTCACCACTCCCAGCACCACTCCCACGGTAAATCCCCAGAAATGAGCGCCCAAGTCTACCCGCTCACCGCTGGTTCCCAACATGGCCAGCAGACCAAGACCGGCGCCAAGGGCAAGTAAAACACCCTGCCATCTGCGACGCCGGGCAATCTCCAGCCCGCACGAAAGGCCGATGGCTCCAAAAACTGCTGTGGAAAACCCCACCGACACATGCTGGCTTTGGCGCAAAACGACATTAAGAAAATTACCGATGATTCCAGCCGTGAAAATAAGGGCCCAACCGAGTCCAGTTCCCACAACTTTACACAAGAGATGAATAATAGTGCCGCCGAGGAGCATATTGCCAACCACATGCACCACATCGGCATGCAGGGTGAGGGCTGTTACCAAGCGCCACCATTGGTGGGTGATAAGAATCGCATCCCTATCCACCGCCCCTTGGCTGAACCACAGAGAGTGCTCTTGCCAGGGCCCGGTCTTATAAAAAAAAAGACCCAAAAGGGCAATGATGAGTAAGGTTGGTGGCTTGAAAAGTGCCTTATCCTGATAGCGTTCCTGAAGTTCGGACTGGGGCCTGTTTTCTTCTTCGTAAAGAAAAATCTGGTGCTGGGCTGCATGAACCCTGTCATGAGCCACCCAGAGAGCAAAACCATCCTGCGAGCTCCCGACAAAATGGGGGATTGCCACCGAGCTCAGCACCAATGACCACAGATGCATTTCGCTGTCATCCCTGGCAAAAATGGCCTCAGCGTTCTCTCGGCCTTCCTGTTCTTCAAAAATCATTCTTGCGCATCCGCAACAGTTGGGTAGTATGCATTCCCTAACAAGATCAGATCCTCCCTGCTGGCACCAAGATCCTGTTTGCCCTTTTCATCTTTCCTGCTCTTGGAGCACAGTATGCATTCTTTAAGCTATAATCCAGACTATTTCCAAAAAACTCTCACCGAACTCGTGCCGGTTTTAAGCCATTACCTGAAAAGCTCCAGCCATTCAGAACAAAAGGTTTTGATCCAAAAACCCATCGCCAACATCCTTGCCGAACTCGACTTCTCCAGACTTATCAGCGAAGGCGGCGGCTCCTTACCAGAGATCATCACCACCTTGCTTGGCCACTGCAACCATATGCTTGACCCGCGCTATATCGGCCATCAGGTTGCGGTGCCCATGATGCCGGCCATATTTGCCGATCTTGTCAATGGCGTTAGCAATAACGCCATGCCGGTCTACGAAATGGGTCCGGCTGCCACTGCTGTAGAACGTGGCCTGATCTCCTGGTTTCTTGGCAAAACAGGATGGCAAACAACGGGCGATGGTGTCCTTACCCACGGCGGCAGCCTGGCCAACCAGACCTGCCTGTTGGCGGCCCGAGCCCATGCCCTGCCCCAGGCTTGGGAAAAGGGCGTAGACGGAAGCGCTGTTATCCTGGCCTCAGCGGCCTGTCATTATTCCATTGCCAAGATGGCTGCCATTCTCGGCTTGGGTACTGCCCAGGTAATTCCTGTTTCTGTGGATGAAGTTTTCAGGATGCGCCGGGAGGCCCTGACTGAGACCTATGCCGCGCAAAAAGCGGCTGGTAAAAAAATCATGGCTGTGGTTGCCAATGCCTGCGTCACCGCCACCGGTGTCTATGACCCGATCAGAGATATCGCCGAGTTCTGTCGAGAGCACAATCTCTGGCTTCATATTGACGGGGCCCATGGTGCCTCGGCCCTGGTCTCGCAGAAGTACCGCCACTTTCTTGACGGCATAGAGTTGGCCGATTCATTGACCTGGGACACCCATAAAATGCTGGGCACATCAGCCCTCTGCGGCGCCGCATTATTCCGCCGCAAGAAGTGCCTGGATGGCACCTTCCGCCAGCAAGGCACCTACCTTTTCACTGACCAGCAGAAAGAAGGTGTAGACATTTCCGAACGGACAGTGGAATGCACCAAGTCCATGATGGGTCTCAAACTTTTTTTCAATCTGGCGGTTCTTGGCGAGGCAGGCCTGGCCACCCATGTCGACACTCTTTACAACAACACCCGTCTTTTTTATACATTCATAAACGAGCGTCCCGGCTTTTCCTGCCTCTGCCCGCCCGAGGCCAATGTTCTCTGTTTCCGCTATGGTGTAAATTCAGCTTTACAGGACAGCCTCCGCCAGGAACTGGTGGCAGAGGGTGATTTTTATATAACCAGGGCTACGATCCACGGTGAAAGCTATTTGCGTCTGTCCGTCATGAACCCTTTGACTGCTGAACAACATATTAGTAAACTCTGTGATCGCCTTGAGCAATTGGCTGGGCATCTTAAAACTGAGTTCAAATGAGGGAACCATGACTACGCAGAGTAAGGAAGAGTTGGCCCAGGAACTGGCTACGCTCACCGATGCCACCCGCAAACTCTGCGCATTGCACGGCACCCTTGGCCTTGAGTACCCTAAGTCGACCAACTTCACCACCCGCCCGGCCAGCCCTGCCTTAAAGCGTGCTCAGGCAGAAAGCCGCGCCTTGGCAACCCTTGCTCCCCCACCGCAACCACCGACAACAAAGCCAGCCCCCCTTCCTATTGCCGCACATGACCTTAGCGTCCTTATAGATACGATTAGTCATTGTGAACGTTGTCTACCGCAAGCAAAACGCCCGACACCCCTTTTTGGCAAGGGAAAACAGATCTGTCCTGTCCTGCTCATTGTCGGCGATGCCGCAAGTAGCGGAGCTCTTGAACACGGGGAGATTTTTTCGGGCCAGGAGGGAGACTTGCTTGGCAAGATGCTTGCTGCCATCAATATAAGCGTGACGGATGTTTTCCAGACCAATATAGTCAAATGTGCCTTTGGGCCAGGCGACATACCCCTGGCAACACAGCTTCAGAACTGCCGCCCCCATCTCGCAGAACAGATCAGCCTGCTCCGGCCCCTGATCATCTGCACCATGGGGCAGATGGCCAGCCAGGCCCTTATCGGCACCAAAAACAAACTCATTGCCTTGCGTGGCCGGTTTCACCAGTTCAACAAGATACCGCTGATGGCAACCTATCATCCCAGCCAATTGATCCAGGTCCCTGACTTAAAAAAAGCGGCCTGGTACGACCTGCAGCTCATCCAGCATAAACTTAAACAGATAAAAAAGGCATGACAGCCCCGCATTAAACCCCACGGAGTGCGCTGCCAAATCTTAGAGATCTTCAGGTGTGAAACTGACCACCTCATCAATGTCTTTAGCACCTGTCAACAGCATAACCAGCCTGTCCATGCCCAGGGCAATCCCGCATGCCGCCTCAATTTTCACAAGATCCTTAAGAAATTTTTCCGGCAAAACTCCAAAAGACACCCCCTTATTCCGGCCAAGCTCTGTTTCCTTTACAAAACGGCGTCTTTGTTCCGCAGGGTCTGTGAGCTCCGAAAAGCCGTTGGCCAGTTCCACTCCGTGAATATAGAGTTCAAAGCGCTCGGCGAGCTCAGGATATTGCCGACTCGTCTTGGCCAACGAACCGAGAGAAACCGGGTAAGCATAGAGGAAACAGGGCCGTTCAATGCCTAGCTTCGGCTCCACATACTCGACAAGTATTTCATCAAAGCAATCATCAGCCAGGGCCTGATCCACCGAGATCGGAGCATGGCGGGCAAAAGCGTCATGGACGGTCAATCTCTGCCAATCAAGCTCTAAGAGCAAGCGGACAACTTCCCCATCAAAGCCTACCTCGTCTTTGAATTTTTCGGCCAGAGCCTGAAGAAGTGCCTGGGTCTCCGTCATCAAATCCAGATAGGTACCATCCAAACAATACCATTCGAGCATGGTAAACTCAGGGAGGTGGCGCCTGCCCCTTTCGTGATCGCGGAAACATTTACAGATTTGAAAGAGTCGTGGCACACCAACAGCGAGCAACCGTTTCATACAGAGCTCGGGAGAGGTCTGCAGAAACCAGGAAGCCGAAGACAGGGGGAGAATATTGGCCTCAGGGATAAGTGCAGGCAAACGGATTGGGGTTTCAACCTCAAGATAACCGCGTGCTCCAAAAAAAAAGCGGGCTGCCTGAATAATGGCAGCCCGCTGCTGAAGTCGGTGTACATTCATGCGTGAAGCAACCTATTCTTTCACCCGGGTAATATACGTACCGGTACGGGTATCTATTTGAATTTTATCACCTTCTACAACAAAAGGTGGCACCTGCAGTTCAAAGCCCGTTTCCACGGTGACCGGCTTGGTATCAGTACCGGAGGTATCGCCTTTCACCCAGGGGTCGGACTTGGTAACGGTGAGATTTACAAAATTAGGAAGGGTGACGCCAATGGGGTTGTCATGAAACAGCAGAACATCGACCTCCATATTATCAACCATGAAATTGGTGACATCATCAAGCTGATCCCTGGAGATAATGTACTGCTCAAAGCTCTTGGTATCCATAAAATGGTAGTCCTCGCCCTGGTTGTACAGAAACTGCATCTTCCGTTCATCAAGGGGCGCCTTTTTAAACTTCTCACTGGAGCGATAGGTCTTATCAAAGGCATTACCGGAAACCATATTCTTCAGGCGACAACGGTAAAGGGCCTGGCCCTTCCCCGGTTTGGAGAATTCAAAATTGGTAATAATGTAAGGATCGCCGTCGATCTCTATTTTCAGGCCTTTCCGCAAATCTGAGGAGGTATACATAAAATCACTTTTTGGTTGGTGTTTATCTCATCAATAAAGAAACAGGCAGATATGTACTCGACTTGCCAGGGAGAATCAAGCGGTGACGATCTCTTTTTTAGTGATGGCCTCGGCCTTGATGCGATCAAGGAGATCGGCAAGGGCTGGTTTGACATTCTCCCGTATATCGCCAGCAACAATCATAAAGAGCAGGTCATCGCCAGGCAGAAAGCGCCCTTCCTTGGCCTCGATTACAATATCAAAAATGCCCTCCCGTTGCAAAAATTCCTGGCGGATTTCTTCCACCTTTTTCTGGTCGGGACGTACATCCAGGTATTCCACCTGATCATGGCTTTGCCGGGACCAAGCCCGGACCACGCCGTTATGTACCAGAAGCATACCAACATTCTGGGCAAATTCAGGTTTCTGTTTCATGGCAGCAATGGCCTTTGAGATATCCATATCGTATTCCTCTAACACCTTTGACGGTAATATATTTTAGAACGGCACCTTTTTAGTACCCCCCTTGAGGGGTATACGTGACTCGAAGTCTCTCTTTGTTCGCTTATCTGGTGGTTATCCAGCTGAAGTCACGTTAAAAATTACTTGTTTTTTATAGTGGAACTTGCCGAGTAAGTCACTAAAAAGTTAAGCGTCGCCGAGACTCTTAGCGGCAATCTCATAGACGTCTTTTGACAATGCTCCTTGGGCAAGGATACGTTCAAGCTCCGTCCTCATCAGCAGCTGCCGACCGCTATCATAACGCTGCCAACGGCTTAAAGGAGCCAGCATCCGCGCGGCAATCTGGGGGTTACTGCAGTTTAAGGCCAACACCTGATCTGCCAGAAAACGATACCCATCCCCTGATACCTCATGAAAACAGACCTGATTGGCAGAACAGAAGGCACCGATGAGAGCGCGCACCTTATTGGGATTTGCCAGGGAGAATGAAGAATGTCTGGTCAGCTCCTTAACTTCCGCCAAGGTATGAGGGAGGGGAGCGGTGGCCTGAACCGTGAACCATTTATCCAAGACCAGACTGTTGTGCTGCCACTGACTAAAAAAAGCAACCTGAACTGATTTCCGTTCGGCACAGTCCGGATTATGCATGATGGCCGTAAAGGCGCTGAAGGCGTCTGTCATGTTATCTGCCTGTTCAAACTGCCTGAGGCAAAGCTCGACCACCTCCTGTTTCCCAGACATCATCAGGTAAGCTAACGCGGTATTTTTCAAGCGCCGTTGCCCGCTTAAGGCGGGGTCATATCGATAAGGGGCATCAGAAACTGCCGCGTGATAGCATGACAAAAAAGGCATAAAAAGTTTCTTTGCAAGCTCACTGCGCACAAATTGCCTTGCCGCAAAAAGCGCATCCACATCGATAATAGCCATCTGTTCGCCAAGATATTTTTCCGTGGGCAACACGAGCAGACGGGCCATAAGTGCCGGATCAGAGGATTCCTTGAGGATACTGCCATACACTTCAACAAAGTCCGAAGGCAGCGCCAGGGGCCGCGCAGCCTGATAATCATCGACAAGTTTGAGAAGAAGACGGCAGGCCAAACGCTGGCCAGCCTCCCATCTATTAAACGCATCAGGATCATGCACCATGAGAAAACGCAGCTCCTCATCGCTATAGTGATAATGGAGCTTAACCGGCGCACTGAACGAGCCAAGCAGCGAAGGAATGGGTTTTGCCGGGATATTCTCAAACACAAACTCCTGGCTTGCCTCACGAATCTCCAGAATTTCGGACTCACGTGGGGTTCCATCTCCTCCAGAAAGGATAAACGGCAAGACACCGCCATCAGCCCCAACAAGTCCAAACCTGAGGGGCAGATGGTACGGTTCCTTGACATTTTGGCCTGGCGAGGGCGGACATGACTGCGTTACATGCAGGCTATAGGTTTTATTCTGTCCGTCATATTCGCCCTCCACCCGTAGTTCCGGGGTGCCGGCCTGACTGTACCAGTTCTTAAACTGGCTGAGGTCTCTCCCACCGCCATCAGCCATGGCAGCCACAAAATCATCACAGGTCACCGCCTGACCATCATGCCGTTCAAAATAGATATCCATGCCTTTCCTAAACTTCTCAGGTCCAAGCAAGGTATGAATCATCCGAATCACCTCCGCGCCTTTTTCATAAACAGTGACCGTATAGAAATTATTAATCTCCATATAATGATCGGGACGGATAGGATGAGCCATGGGACCACTGTCTTCGGGAAACTGCACATTGCGAAGGGTCTGAACGTCATTAATTCTTTTCACGGCCACGGAGGTCATATCCGCCGAGAATTGCTGATCACGAAAAACAGTGAGGCCCTCTTTTAAACTGAGTTGAAACCAATCCCGACAGGTCACCCTGTTGCCAGTCCAGTTATGAAAATACTCATGGGCGATGACGCCTTCAATGCCTTCATAGTCATCATCAGTGGCTGTGGCAGGTTCGGCAAGCACATATTTGGAGTTAAAGACATTCAGCCCCTTATTCTCCATGGCCCCCATATTGAAATCATCCACCGCCACTATCATGTAGAGATCCAGGTCGTATTCACGGCCAAAGACCTCTTCATCCCACTTCATCGCCTTCTTCAAAGAGGCCATGGCATGGTCACAGCGTTCCTTATTATGCTCCTGGACATAGATATGAAGATCAACCCGCCGACCACTCCTTGTTGTAAAGGTATCTTTGATGGCGACGAGATCACCTGCCACCATGGCAAAAAGATAACAGGGCTTTGGGAATGGATCCTGCCAACGGGCAAAATGACGATGCTCACCAGCGGCACCATGGTCGACGAGATTTCCGTTGGCAAGGAGAACAGGGATGGAGAGATCGGCCTCGATGGTCGTGGTAAAACGGGCCATGACATCAGGGCGGTCGAAATAATAGGTTATCTTGCGAAAGCCCTGGGCCTCACATTGGGTGCAAAAATTACCACTTGATTGATAGAGGCCTTCAAGGGAGGTGTTTTTCTGGGGATAAATTTCTGTAACACAGCGCAAGGTAAAGGAACCAGGAACCTTGAAGATGGTAAGATTTTGCGCATCCGCTTCATACTCCTTCCCCTCGAGAACCCTGCCATCCACGGCCAGTTCGACAAGTACAAGTTCCTCCCCGTCAAGTATCAAGGGTACATCTGACATGCCATGTTCCGCCCGGCGCAAAGACGTTACAACGGTAACAAGGGCCTTGTCATCAAACAAGGCAATCGACAGGTCAACAGTATCAATATAGAAATCAGGGGGCTGATATTCACTCAGATAAACAGTTCTAGGTTCAGACAGTTTCATATAATTTAAATAAGGATAACATCATCCTGAAAGGGTATTTGAGTAATAAGGGAACACCAGAAAAGAGGGGCACTTCAAGATGGAAGGTATCAATAAAATAGAGCTGAAAGAAAACGCCCCTTTTTATTGAATTGCCAGTTTCTTGACGGAAATCCTTTTTGCCAAGGGTTTTCCAGGCAGGCTGCCTGGATTCACTTCCGCAACCTGACTGTCAGAATCAACCTTACTGACCACGGGCACCTTGATTTCAGAGCCTAGGCGCAGGGCGTGAAAATCAAAATTCGAATTATACTGTTTGATGAGCCAGAAGGGCAGTTCAAAATCATCGTGGCATAATGTCCAGAGATTATCCCCTTTCTTCACCCGATACGTCTTGTCCCCATCAATCTTATAGGCGACAAAAAAATCTTCCACCATTTCCTTATGATAAAGGTAACGCCTTTCTTCAAAATCTTCCTTGGAAACTTTGGCAAAGGGCAGTTTCAATTTCTGCCCATACTGGATGGGTTTGCCATACCGATAGCTGTTCAAGCGTCTGATATTCTGGGTGGGAATTTCCAGCCAATCCGCATAATGGCCAAGGGTTTCTTCCACTTCGACCTGAATGGTACCCGTGGCAGTGCCTTTGACGGTTTTCATCTTACCGACATCGAAATTTCCGACAAGAACTAAGGGATTTACAACCTCGGCGGCCTCAATGGTCTCAAAACTTTCAACAGCCTCAGCGACCTCCACTTCAGCCCCTACGCCCTCTTCTTCCTCAACTGCATCTGATGCCATTGCAAAGACTTCGTCCTCAGCAAGAACTAAGTTTTCTCGCGGATCTTCTGCCAACTCAGACACCAGTTCAGCCTCAACACCCGGGGCCGGGAGAACAAATTCGACAATCTCTTCAAGGACAGAAAGCGGTTGTTGCGCAACTTCCGCAACAACCATGGGGGGCTCAATCTCAGATATATCAACAACCACCGTTTCTGCCTGGGCAAGTGCCGGGATCTCGTCCAGCACAGCAACCTGTTCTTCAGGAGCGGCAGGCAGCGGAATTTCCAGGGCCTCAACCACCTTTTTCTCAGCCCGGGCCACCAGAGATGGCGGAGGTGTCTCCTCCTCACGAGCAGCGATCAGCCCCTGGGGATTGCCACGCGGGCGCCATTTAGCAAGACTCCCCACCACGGGAGAACTGCTCTTTTCTTGAGCGGTGGCCTTAGCCAAAACCTGTTCCTTTAAAATGGCCATGGTAGGCACTGACGGACTTCTTTTACTGTTACCTGATGCAGAAGCCAGCATCGTAGATTTTTCATCCCCTGCAGGAATGCGGAGATTCTGGCCGACATAAATTGTGGCCCGGCGACTCAAGCCATTAGCCGCTGCAAGTTCGTTGATGCTGACATTATGCCGTTTGGCAATCTTACCGGCTGTGTCTCCCCGTTGAACCCTGTAGAAATTCGATCTTTTCTGCCCGCGTTCAAACAGAGAGGCCGGCAAAACCGAAGACATCCTTGCCATTTTCTGTGAATGGCCTGGCAAACGGAGCCTGTAACCTTTCGGTATATGCTTCTGACCGTCAAAAACAGGGGAACGCAGGGCTGGATTTACACATTTAATCTCATCCATGCCGACATGGAAAAAATTACAAATACTGGCCATTGGCGCATAGCCCTCAAGCTCAATGGAGTGATAGATAACAGGCTTATCAACATTCACATTTCCAAAATAGAGCCGGTAATTTTTGGCGACATGGCGAGCGGCAATATATTCAGAATAAAAATTTCGAGATGCAAACTTGAACCTCTTCCCGTCATACTCGTCAAATATTCTGGCATAATCCCCCATTTCTTTTTTAGCGCGGAGCATACCGTTCGGGCCATGATTATATGCAGTCAAGGCCAGAGGCCAACTACCGAGAAGATCATGATTTTCTTTGAGAAATTTTGCTGCTGCATAGCTCGCGGCAATGGGATCACGGCGCTCATCAACAACGTAATCTACCTGCATATAACGTTGCCCTGTTGAACGGGTGAACTGCCAAATCCCGGCAGCGCCGAATTTAGAGTAGGCCTCGTAATTATAGGATGACTCCACATGGGGCAGATAAGCAAGATCTTCAGGGAGCCCCTGACTTCTGAAAATATCCTTTATCCGCTCAAGATACTTTCCCGAGCGCTTCACACCCGCCAGGAATCTATCCTTTTGCCCTGTCTGGCAACGAATATCATCTCGGGCCTGGCGAAATTCTTCGCGCTTAGGATTCGGGCCGAACATGTCATAAATACGACATTCAAGCTGCGTTGAAGGCGCTTGCCCCCTGGCAAACTTATCAAGCATTGACAGATAGCGATCTTTGGCCTTTTTGATCCGCTCACTGTTGACACGACTACTGCCGGGCCCATGGGGTTCTAACTCGATAACTTCATAAATAATTTTAAGATTATTACTGTCATGAAGAACACCCTGAGTGGAGGGATACTCTGAGTAGATCTTTTTCCAGAATTCCACATTGGGACGCATGGAGGCATGGATAGGGAACGGCTCACTACTCGCCATTGCCGATACGGACCCGACAAGAGCCCCAAGAGAACAGAGAGTGACAAATAAAAGGAAGAAACGACGCATAGGCTTACATCTTCATTAAAAAAACAAGTAATAACCCAGACTCACTGCAACAAGAGAGCCTATCCGAAAACCCTGGTTATACAATATCAGTTCCATGGCAATGCGTGGCGAGAAAATCCCGGCATAATAAGGGAACTGGTGACGAACGGCCCGTACCGGTGACGACAATATATTACCCACCAGTAAGGCCAAGACTATCTCACGATAGCTCATGGTTCCGGCATCAAGCAGGGCGCCGGCCACAGCAAGTCCGGCAGTAAATTCTGCTGCCAGGTGCAATACAATAATACCAAGGCTTTGCGGATGAAGCCAGGAAAGAATACTAAGATGTGTGGCCATAAAGTCTTCAAGCACGTCAAATCCACCGGATTTATTAATAATAAAAATAACCGTATAGATTGGCACTGTAAATAAAACTATCTTTTTCAACCTATTACGAAACCTCTGCCAGGTTTTCACAAGAGCCTCTCGCACAGTCAAACGTTTCTCTTCAGCAACTTCAGAGGATTCATATTTTTTCTTTTCAAGCAAAAAATGGCCTACAACCAGAATAATGAACGTCCTTAACATCGCCGCAATAAAAGTTATCGAGACATAAATCAACGCCGCACCTTTGATAAGAGGTGCGGTAATGAAAAACATGGTGGGCAGATGAAGAAAATAGGTGGGAAGCGAGTTGAAAAGATTCGCACAAATGAGTTCTTTTTTATCAATACGTTTTTGATCAAATGCCTCAGCCAGCATACTATTTGAAGAAACTCCTGAAAAGAAAGCCATGGAAAAACTGGCGCCCGTATCGCTGGAAAGATGCCCCAAACGAATAAGGGGCTTCGAAAGACTGGCAATTTTATGGGTCCAGTTCAACGATTCAATAAAATTTGCAAAGGCCAGGCCTAAGGAAACAAAAAAAATCAACTTCATCAAAGGCAGCGCCAAACCAGACCACAACATCTGTATCACTTCCATCACCCCCACAGCTTTCTCGCTTCTTCCTCTGCCTGATTTTCACAATAATTAAGCAGCACAGGCAATAGTGCTCCCTTTTCCCCACCCCACACAAACCAATCTCCACATCGCCATGATTCTGACAGTGAAAGCAACCCCTTGCGTTAAGGGCTACTTAGTTTAAGGACCATATATCTCAGGCTTTCAGAAAATCAACCACCAATCGAGATGAAACACCTTTTCCCTCAATGTTTCCAGCAGGATTCTGCAATAACCGCCCTGGCAACCAAACACATCGGACGACTTATTCATCTTTTGAACCAGAATCATGACTTGAAACCATAAAAAAAAGGCCACGCTTTTATGAGTTAAAAAACGTGGCCCGAAAAAAAGATAGGAACTGACTTTTAGGGCATCAAATAAAAACCTAGAGCCTTGTCATAGGCCGGCGACCCCGCTTCATCAAACTGACACCCCACAAACCCCTGGCCAATCACACGGATAATAGCCTTTCTCTTTATATGGGTATTCGCCTTATCATCCAAATCAAACTCCACCATGAGTACATCACCCACCTGTAGGTTGTGGGAGCCTATTATGGTCAAGGCCAAGCCGCTCAGCGACAAATCAGCAACCTTGCATTTCAGGTTGGGTTCTGCCTGTCCCTTAACAATCCTTATATCTTTATCAAACTTGACATATTTAGCATCTATATTTGTCGACTTCCGGTACCTCTCCCGAAAATCCAAAGAAACAGAGAAACTATTATTGCAGGTGCATTTCACCTTGAGCGAATGCTTGAGCCCTTTAAACTTGTGTACAGAGATAAGCTTCATGCTTTGGCAGTGTGGGCATTTGATTGCCGCCAAATTATCATTATTTACGCGTACTCTTTTTGACATACGAGCCTCATTTTCCCCTCGTTAGAAAAAAAATAAAAACAGTGTCAACAACTACCTCAGAAAGCCCCGTCGAACTTTATACTTTAACCGCAAACAATAAAACCATTAATACCACCAGTATTTCAAATAAAATTCCGCAAAAACTCCTACATAAAGTTTTAAAAAACAGCTAGTTAAAACGATCACATCAGACTGCTCCATCTACCTACGACTATCCTGACTTAAGGATTAACGCAACCACATTTAGCCCTATCACATTTCCTCCACCGAACAATAAACAATAACCATTTGTTTTAACAGCACATTATCCCCATTCCCTTGACAAAAAAAAATAAAAGATAATAATGTAAATTTTAAGAGTAACCTCTGCCAGTTAAAAGCTGTCACCATCTCCTTGCCTCCATGGCCACTCCTTCACAAGACTGCGACGGTCAAATTTTCCGAGACATTCTCCAAGATATTCATCTTGGCATTGTCATTATTGACATCAAAAAAAAGATTATCACCTATTGCAACCAGCAGGCGGCAGAGATTTTTAATCTCATCAAGCTTTCTCCTGATTTCGACTCTTTATTTCCAATAATTGATTCATCCGTATCCGAACTTCTGGACTCAGAAACATCCCAGAAGGTGAAAACCGTCAAAAAACATGGCGAACGTTTTATTGGCTATACCTTTGGTTCCCCGGATAAATCGCGGCGTTTTATTTCCATTCTTCTGCAGGATATTACTGACCAAAAAAGGATGGATTCTATTGCAGAAGCCGTGGTTACCATGAACAATGTCGGCTACATTTTTTCAGGCATTCGTCATGAAATCGGAAATCCACTTAACTCCATAAAAATGGCTATCACTGTCCTTCAAAAGAATATTGATCGCTACTCTCCGGACGAAATTGAGGTCTATTTCGTCCGTGTCTTTGAAGAAATAGCAAGAATTGAACAACTCTTAAAATCCTTCAAGAACTTCAACATGTATGAAAAACCGCAGACAGCGGTGATGGACCTCTCGGACTTCATCATGCATAACACCCAGCTCATTACCGCCTACTCAAGTGTCAAAGATACACTGATAGCTATCAGTGTTGATATTGAACCTGGATCAGAGATGGTTAAGGTGGATCGTCGTGCCCTACAACAAGTTACCATGAATATCTTGGCTAACGCCATGGATGCCATGCATGACAACAAGGAGGCGCGCCTGGCCATCTCCGCCCGCTCCCATGGTCCAAGCACCCTGTTAGAAATCAAAGATACCGGCTGTGGCATTGCAGCAGCATCCCTTCATGATGTTTTCAAGCCCTTTTATACCACCAAGGAAAAGGGCACCGGACTTGGACTTGCCCTATCAAAAAAAATGCTGGCTCAGATGAGTTGCTCCATCGATATTGCCAGTATAGAAGGCCAAGGCACCACGGTAACCATTACCATTCCAAAGGCACGTTCCTATGAGACTGCCTCTTACAAACAGTCCCTATAGAGTACCCTTGCTGCATTCCCCTCCTCACGATGAATTTTCACGGCCAGGCATTGCTTGTATAGAATTTAACGTTTTTATCATCTTTCAGTTTTGTATGTCATCAGGGTATCCTTGACAGTTTTATTGATGTTTCCTAATATAAAAAACAATGTTATTTTAATAATGTGTGAAGTAAAAACAGTTTTATAAATAAGGAGAAGATAAGTGGGTATTAGAACACGTTTTTTGATCATCATGGGGATTCTCAGCCTGCTCGCTCTTGTTGCACTGGGCGCTGCCAGTTATGAATTCAGCCGTCGAGCTGCCATGATTGAAGCTGGCAATAAGGGTGAGATTATCTTTAACTATTTACAATCCCAACGCCATTTTTTCCAAAAAAACCAAACTCCACTCATTAACGAGCTTATTGAAAAAGATCGTTTCTACCCAAACCTGATGTCTGGTTTTGCTGCAACCAGTACCACTTTTGATTACTTCAACCAAAGAATGCCTGGCTTTACGATTAAATATGCGGCAACAAATCCCCTTAAGGAAACAAACCGGGCCGATGACTTTGAGGTACAAATTTTAGACAAATTCAAAGCCGACCAAAAACTCAAAGAAACTACCGGCACCATTACAAAGAATGGCATTGACTTTTATTTTCAGGCTATCCCCCTTAAGGTTGATAATCCTGCCTGCCTTGAGTGCCACTCTGACCCTGCCCTTGCACCAAAGGATCAGGTTGTTATTTATGGAACAGAAAGCGGCTACAACTGGAAGATGAATGAAATTGTGGCAAGTCTACTTGTCTATATTCCTATTTCCGGGGCCATTGCCCAAGCCAAGCAAACCGCCATGACTCTTCTTGGTATTGGTGCCGGCTGCTTAATCTTCACCCTCTTTGTCATCAGCATCTTCCTCGAGAAAGGTGTTGTGCAGCCCATTATGCGGTTAAACAGCCGTACCGAAGAAATAAGTCTTGGCAAAAGCCTTGACCAACCCGTTGTTATTAAATCAAACGATGAGATTGGCTCTCTTTCAAGAGCTATAGACCGGCTCCGGATCAGCGTAGCCAGGATGCTCACTAGGCGCTAAAATGAAAAAATATCCCCTTATCATCTCAGGGTTTCTCCTTTCCTTGCTTGTATTTCATAGCTTTGCCAGCGAGGTTCTTGCTGCCGACTGCCTGGCCATTCGAAAGCAGATTGAAGAGCAATCTGACATTTTGCAACGTAAGGAACTGGCTAAGCAGGGCATTAGTGATTGCCCCAATGATCCTATTATAAATTTTGAATACGCTTACGCCATGGAGCGTTTACGTAAATACAAGCTGGCCCTCAAACATTATCAGATCGCTGCCAAACTGGCCCCGAAATATGCCAAGAGTTATTTTGGTATGGGTGATATGTACATTAATCTCGACATCCCAGGAGATGCAGTTAAGGCATATGAAACTGGCCTATCCTTGGAACCAGATAATAAGCGGGCCCAAAATTCCTTAGCGGAAGCTAAGGCCCTGGCAAAAAAATCGGGCGGTGATGATGCTATAGCTGCTTTTGTGAACCCCCTCGATGAAGCCAAGTCAGCACCAAAAGCTGAAAAAAAATCATCGACTCCTGCGACAGATGAAGCAAACCCGATTCCCTATGAACCAACACAGGTTCTTATTATGCAGGATCCGGAGGTCATGAAACCGTTAGCAGCTTCCCCAATGCAAACTGAAGGAATTCAAAGCCTGCTGTTTGATAAGACAGGTCACTCCGACATCACCGGTACCCTTGATGACAACCAAATGGGCGCCGACTAACGGGAAGTAGTTTCCTTTCGTGCACAAAAAAACCTGATTGGATGAACATCCAATCAGGTTTTTTTTGTGCACTTACTCTTCACAGCACGCAACTCAGCTTAACAACGAACCAACTTCCTGACGGAATTCTTCTTCCAGACGGCTATCCCCTATCTCTTTAAGAAGGAGCGTCATAAGTTCCCCAAAACGATCTTTAGAAGGTGACCCATTTGCCACCCATTTATCAACACAATCCCGCACTACCATATTTCCAACAGGACCAATAGCTCTCGCCATGGAATCCTCAAGTTTTCTGGCAATAGCTGCAAAAGGCCCTTCGCTCATCAGTTTCTCAACATCAATGACCTTTGACTTGGGTGGGGGGGCAACAGCAGGCTTGGCGGGTTGGCTGGCAACATTCTTTACTTGGACAGGAGCTATTGTTGCAGCTTTCCCCTGCCCTTGAAATTTTGAAAGATCAGGCTTTTCTGTAATTAAATCAACAGCCGACTTTAACTCGGCAATCAACATGCTGGTGGTCATATTCACAAGGGGCATGCTAACTACGGGCTCGCAGATTGTCACCAAGGTCGCATGACTGTCAATCTTCTTCAGAAGCAACAACGACTCGCTGTTTCTGATCTCGTAACTCATGACACCGAATTCCACTGTGGTCGGATTACTAAAAAAGCGCTTTACAAAGACACCAACTTTTTCCATTGAAGCTAAAGTAAAGCTTGCCGAAGGAGGCATTTCGCAGGCAACCAGGCCGAATTTATCTGTATAAACAAATGCGCCGAGCACGCCCTTGAGCATTTTAATCTCTTGCAATAAATCGTTCATTTATTTTCCCAATCTAAAATCAAAAACCATTTCTCTAATAAATAGCAGCTGCACCTAAATACTATGCATATAGTAAAAAAAACCTACAGTGAAATCCGTTGAACCATGGGACGCATACTATCAGCTATTGATCCTGCTGAGGCATCATTCGATAGATCGAGACCGACAATGATGTGCGGCCCGGCAATGATGAGGATTTTGCTTCCTGTTCTCTTGTTGATTACTAAACTCTGGGGTGCCGAAATGCCTAAGTCAGCATTAAGTTTTTCAGTCGCGGTAAGCAACATAGTGATATAAGGACCAAATTCATTGCCATTTTTTAGTTCAGCGATCAAGAGACCTTCGCGGTTTAAAATGGCAAAGCGCGTTACTCCCTCCATGACCTTCAATGCTTCAAACATGGGGATAATTTGCGGAGGAACCGATGGTGCCTCTGGTTCAGAAACCAAAGAAGCCGGATCAATCTCTCTGGCAAAACCCTCTGCTGTTTCCGCCGGCTGCACCAGGGATGCAGGATCTATCTCACGGACAACACCTTCCTCTGCACGGGGTGCTTTTTTCTTCTTCTCCCGTTGCTCTTCTTCCGCCATCCCCTTACCACCGGATGCACGATCTTTCCGTTCATCCTTCATGCGGGCAGACTCGATGAGAACAAAACCAAGTGGCGATTCAATCACCCTCTCCCGCTGACGGCAAAAATGTTGAATCTCAATCTCAACTGGCTCCCAACAGGCAATCTCCAGGGCGGCCTCCTGGCCTTGTAGACTTTCGGTGAAGGCATGCATTAAGTCACCATTAAGAAAAAAAACACTCCCCACATGTTCACCTGAGGTGACTTTGAGGGTACATGTTTTTTTGTCAAGGGAGAGCAGCTGCATAAAAGAGGCTAACGACACTCCGGTTATATGCCCCTTTTCCCCGGCAGCAAGCCCATCTTTCACCTTTTCAATCAACACATCAAAATCAATGGGCTTCTCAATGTACTGAAAAGCCCCCATGTTATCGAGACGATCTTCAATTTCAGAAGAACCAAAGGCAGTCATGACGATGACCGGGATATCAGAATGAACAGCACTCAAATGAGCAAGCAACTCAAAGCCATCCATATCTGGCATTTTTATGTCTGTGATGACCAAGTTGACTTTTTCCTTCTCCATGACCGCCACGGCCTCTTTACCATTATTGGCAGTGGCGATGGAAAAGGAATCACTGAACTCTTTCAGGCCATCCTCAAGGCTCAACAAGAAATTATTCTCGTCATCAACAATCAATATCTTTTTCATACCCATTCCTTAAAACAACTTAAAATCAAAATTTACTTAGCACAGGTGGCGCGAATCTGCATGAGATCAGTGTGCCCCTGAATTACTTTCCAGATACCATCCTGCATCAAGGTGAGCATGCCGTTGTCCATGGCTAAATCACGAATCTCACCCACAGGGGCGGCGAGGGCAATTTTACGCTGCAGAGAATCATTGGAGGTCAGCAGCTCATGAACAGCCAGTCGCCCTTTATAGCCTGAATGCTGGCATTTCGGACAGCCCTTACTGCGATACAAATCCACCTGGAGATCTTTATCCGTCAACGGATGCACCTTATGATTGCCATAGAGGGTGAGGATAAGTTCTCTTTCTGTCTGGTCGGGTTGATACTTTTCCTTACAATGCACACAGAGGCGACGAACCAGACGCTGGGCAAGTACAGCAAGGAGAGAATCCGCGAAATTGAAGGGATCAATACCCATACCGAGAAGACGGGTTACCGTCTCCGGCGCCGAATTCGTATGCAGGGTCGAAAAAACCAGATGACCGGTCAGAGCTGACTCAACAACGATCTCCGCCGTTTCTTCATCCCGGGTCTCACCAACCATGATGACGTCAGGATCGGCACGGAGGAAAGCGCGTAATACCCTGGCAAAATTCAAATTAATCTTGGGCTGGACCTGAACCTGACGCAAACCATCTTGGACAATCTCCACCGGATCTTCGGCCGTCCACACCTTTCTTTGCGGGGTGTTTATCTTGGCCAAGGCGGCATGAAGGGTGGTTGTCTTACCAGAACCGGTCGGACCGACCACAAGAACCAACCCGTATGGTATAGCAAGGACCTCCATAAATTTGGCATAGACGTGATCCAGGAGGCCCATTTTCTCTAAAGGCATGGCGCCACTTGCCGCGAGCAGACGAAGCACGGCATCCTCATTGCCACCAACAGTGGGCAAGGTTGCCACCCTGAGTTCAATAATCTTGCCGGCGCGGGTCTTGAACTTTATCTTACCATCCTGAGGCATCCGCCGTTCTGAGATGTCAAGTTTGGAGATAATCTTGATACGGGCCACCAACGGCCGTTTAAACTGGGCGGGCACAGTCTTGTAATGCAGACACTGTCCGTCAACCCTGAAACGGATCAGCACCCCGCGCTTGCCGGGCATGGCCTCAATGTGAATATCCGAGGCATCCCTGAGAAAGGCATCCTCAATGATCTTGTTGACCATCTGAACGACAACGCCCTCAGCAACGGCACCGCTATCATCGACAACCTCCTCTTCGGCAGTTTCATCGACGAGTTCAAGCTGCTCAAAGACATCGTCATCACCATCCAACTCGGCAGCTGTTTCTTGCATGCCGTAGTAGGCGTCAATGATTTTATCAATATCATCCTTGAGCGCCACGGCCAGCTCAATATCCCGGGAATTCAGGGATGCTTTGACATTATCGGCCCGAACACTGTCGGTGGGGTTGTCGATGGCCAGAAGGAGATTATGGTTCTCATCGTAGAGAGGAATACATTTATTGGTCCGAAAGAACTTCTCACTGATTCCCTTAACACAGCCAGGCTTCGGACCGACACTCCCCTCAGTGTATTCAATAAATGGACAACCATAATATTCGCTTAAAGACTTGCCCAGTTCACCTTTATCGACACTATAGGATTCAACAAGAACAGCCTCGATGGATTTGGCCTGCTGCTGGGCAGTTCTTCTGGCCTGTTCAAGGTCATTTTGGACAAGATAACCACCACTGATGAGCCGAAAAAAACGTCCTGATTTCTGGGCATTTTGCTTGATATGTTCAAGCCTTTTGCCGGCATCGCGAAAGGTGGAATCAAGAGAGCAGACAGCTTCCAGAGCCCGCATAGCCTCCTTCATATTACCGTTTTGCTCTTGGGCAAGGGCAAGCCGGTCGAGTATATCCAACCGATCCTTATCCTCAAGTCCTACATCGCTTAAGGCCTTTTCAAAAAAATCAACAGCCTCATAAGGTTTTTCAAGGCGATTATAGCATTGACCGATTCGAAAACTGATGAGGCCAGGCTGAATGGAGGACTCAAAAAGCTTATGAAGCTCATCAATGGCCTCTTGAAAAAAACCGGCTTCAACAAGACCATCACAATTTTCAAGACGGCGCTCATCATTAGCACCAGAAGCCGGAGCCACTTCTTTGATATGAACCTCGGCAGGCCCACGGGCCGAATCTAAACGTTCTTTGATCTGGCTATAGAGTTTGGCATGTTTTTCCGCATCAATTTTTGAAAGGAGCTCATCATATATGGCACACGCCTCTTTATCAAGGCCATGGGTCTTATAGAGTTCTGCTTCTGCTAAGCGATCTTCAAAATATTGTTTGGATTCCGACATTGCTATTGCTGGTTGAGGCTAGGAAACACACCAAAACACATCATCAGAGATGTGCGATTAAGATCTTGAACGCGACCCAAGGTGAAGTGGGGCCCATCAGGGCCACCTTGGGATTGTCTTGTCGGCCAAATTCATGCTTGATGATCGCAAACTCTTCCACGGAATGCAAAGGGGCAGTCTACGCTTATCTGACCTTGAAAAAAACCTGATTTGTCAAGCCATCCTACAGTCTTGTGACATCCACCACAGGAATAGGTTCACCAAAGTCAGAGCAAATGGTGCCACAGACAAGATCTCCCTCGCTGGTAGTGCTGGCCTTCCACTTGTACTGATCACCGATTTCCAGCTCCTCAAGAGGAGCATCAATGAGAACAACTCCACCCTTAGCTGCCTGGAAAAGAATAACTATATATTTTCCACCCAAACCGGAGGCAGGCAGTGGTAAGTCCAGGACAGGGAACTCCAGACTAGCCAGTTCTTTATTCGTCTTTTCAGCCAGCCCACTACGAAATTTTGATCTCAATCCGGACCAGGGCCAGGACTTGAGTGTTTTCAATTTTAAAGACTGTTGGCGAACGATATTCCCAGAACCGAAACCGGCCTTCCCTTCAAAACAAACCTGATCAGAGATAAAGGCAACATGTTCTCCCCGCCAGCGCCCCACCATCATGGTCGGCCATGGACAGGCAGCTACAGCGGCACCAGCCTGCCTAGGCGCGGCTACTGGAGCCGCCGCTGCCAGTTTAGGCAAGGGCGGCAGAGGGCCAAAATCTCCGTCCAGAGCGGCAGCCACGTAATGAAGCTGCCCCATTAACCCGCTCCGTATCTCAAAATGGATGGTATGTAATTTATGCTGTCCTTCCAGATCGGCAAACAATTTTTCAATAGGTGCGACGCGTCGGGCACAATGATTCAGGACCTGTAAATGATATTGCATAAGCTGCTGGCATTCATTACCAAGCTTGATACTGATACCCACAGGATCGGCCACGGGCATAACATTACTGTAACGCCCTGCTAGAGCAGCCTTGAGCTGCTCAGACTGTTCAGCCAACTGTTGTCGAACAGCTTTCATTACAACATAAAGTTTTGCCAGACTGGCTGTCTTGCCAAAAAACTTCTCAACAGGGATGAGCCGTTTGTTAATGAGTTGGTCAAGGCGGGCGATATGATTTTTCAGGGTAACTTGAAACTCTTTTGGCAGTGGAGGCGCAGCACTTACAGCAACCGGTGCTTGCGAAGGTGCGGCAGACACTACACCCCGTTGTTCCGGGAGAACTGACAGTAGGGCATTTTGAGCCTGCTCTAGCTTCGTTCTTGTCTCGGCGCTGTATGGTTGTCCCTCAAGGGCCGCAGCCTTTAAGGCTGTCAAACTACTTTTCAAAGCAAGAGGACCAGAGGTGGGCACACTTTCCGGCGCATCACTCATGATTGCCAGTATTTTATGCATCAGGGAAATAACGCCTCCCTCACCCTGCAAGGGTCCAAGATCATACTCACGGGCTGCCTTATCAAGAAGGTCGCGCATATTGCCGGCATTAGAACGGCTAACCTCCCAGTCAAGGGTCATCAGGGACTGATCCAGTTTGGACAATATGTGATGGCTTTGTGCACTGGCACTTGGCGCTGCAGCTTTTCCAGCCGGCGCAGCCTGGCTACCACCCTTTTTCTCAAGCTCCAGAGCCGGGGCTGCTGCCCCTGCCTTAGGAGCGGGACGTCCTAACTCCCTCACTTCATTGGTGGCCGGGTCGATTTCAATCTGCCGAACAGCATTAAAAAGGTCATCAACGGCATCTGATATTTTTGCATTAAAATCGCCACGATTCATTATATCGTTACTGCCCATCAGCACCTACTCCTTATCTGGTAATCCCTTACAGAATTTTTTACCGCCTCTTGCAAGGCTTTTAGTTCAATTGTACTGTTTTGCGAGTGCTCTCAGCGCGCAAAGAAAATCTTTATTTACTAAAGAGATGCTTATTAGCCACATAATTAACCGTACGCTTACTTATCTCTTTAAGGGTTTCAAAAACTCCGGGACCTTTGGTGGCTATGGCCTCAAACCCAGGAACCTTGTATTCCTGATTGAGGTCATGCTCAAGTTCTGCGACAGTCAAAGTCGGCACAGGAGTATCACAGAGATCTCTCTTGTTGTACTGAAGCACCAGTGGCATCTCCTTGAGATCCAAACCATGATCGGCGACATTACGTCGTAGATCGTCGAGACTTTCAATATTCCGTTCCTGTCTTACCTTGAGGGGGTCTGCTACAAAAACAAGACCATCCACACCCTTAAGAACTAATTTCCGGGTGGCCTCATACATTACCTGCCCAGGAACAGTATAAAGTTGAATCCGAATATCAAAACCACTGATCTTGCCAAGGTTCAGGGGGAGCAGATCAAAAAAGAGTGTTCGATCACCCTTGGTGTCAATAGTAAGCATCTTGCCACGGTCATTGTCGCTCATGGCATTATAGATATAGAGAAGATTGGTGGTCTTACCACATCTTCCCGCACCATAATAAACAATCTTACAATGTACTTCTTTCTTTCCAAGGTCAATTAAGGCCATTGATTACCCTTTAAAAATCTTATTGTTCAAAAATCTTATTAATATCCTCAGCAATTTCGTCAACGCGCACACGAACTAAGCCAAGGGAAACATCATCACCAAAAATGCTCACCAAAATCATCTCACCACCTAACCTGGCAAAATGGATATTGGCCTTTTCCCCCTTGTGATAGAGAAGGGAGAAGTCATTTTCACCGATAAGCTTAGCTATCTGAGAGGTGGCGCCGAAATTTGCGGCGGTCAATGCTGCCAACGAGATAGCATCCAATCCATCAGTATCTTGACCGCAATGGGCCAAAATATTCCCAGCTCCATCAATAACCAAAACAGTCTGAACATTTTCACTGATCAGTTTATCATTGACTATTGACTTCACGGCATCGACAGTCTCTGCTGTCAAAATCATGTCTGGCACGTACTCTCCCCCTACTTGTTTTTTTTAATAAAGCCATTATTTCTTCAGCAGATCAGGCAGCGAACCTGGAGCAACTAGGCCTAACATTTTAAAATCACTAAAGAAATGCTTTAAGTCCTTATACTGTCACATACTCATCTATTGCTATTTAACGGCCAACACACTGGTAAGTATACCAATTTTCTATTCTATGATTTGCCCAGAGGCCTTGTCAAGAAGCGAACATGTTGAAATAATAAAAAAAATACCAAAACAGGTCTTTTGTTAAATTTTATTACCATTTTAGAATATCTACCATTAATTAGGGTAGACATCCTGCAGGCGCTCTTCGATCTCTTGTGTCTGACCAACGACCGCCTTCACCATTAATGCCGCACCGAACCCTTGTCACACTTTCCACAACACGGCGACCAACAAGCCGGAGATTCCAAAACTATTTAAGAATGTCTTAAAAACAAAAAATCCTTGCGCCACTGGCTTTATTGGTTACAAAGCAAGCGAGGCGTTGAGCCCCTTCACAAACTGTCGACACACCACTAAAACTCCTCCTCCGAGCATTGCACTTAAGGGCTGTGCAATCGTGGGGAGTGAGAAGCACTATGAAAAACTTCCATTTGCTGAATTTATCGACAAATGTGTTGGTGTCGAAATGGCCTGGACCCTTCAAAGAAGCTGCAAAAAGAAGAGCTTACTTCCCTGCTTGTGGATAACAACTTCTCGCTGTACTGTCAACAAACATCCTTATCTTATTATACTGGCAAACTCCTTTTGTTCTCTGCATTTTATCCCTTAATTTTTCAGATGAGCTCCACACCACATAGAGCCCTTTAAAAAAATCTTACTTATCACCACCAATCTTTCGTAAAGAGAGATATCAAGGCATCTTTCACCAGAGAAAATTCACCATGTATACCCCTATAATTGGCACCCTTGGCTTTATCCTCTCCCCTGACGCCAACAAAACTCTGCTGGTCCATCGCATTGGAAGAGAGGGTGATCACCACCTCGGCAAATATAACGGCTTGGGAGGAAAGATGAAAGCTGGCGAGGATGTCGCCAGTTGTATGCGTCGTGAAATTCATGAAGAATCTGGCCTGAGCTGTTTAGAAATGAAGTTACGCGGCACCGTTAACTGGCCGAACTTCGGACCCGCAGGGGAAAACTGGTTGGGGTTTATCTTTCTCATCACGGCCTTTTCAGGGCAACCCTACTTGACAAACAAGGAAGGACCCTTGGCCTGGCATGCCCTTAAAGAACTTCATACCCTCCCCATGTGGCCAGGGGATCGCCATTTTTTACCCCTCGTGTTTGATGAAGATCCTCGCCCCTTCCATGGCTATATGCCTTATGACAAAGGGCAACCGGTGAGTTGGGAATTCCAGCGACTCTAACCTCCCATAAAGTCTCCACCCCTAGTGAGTGTATGGGCACAGGGCCGTTTTAGATTGCTCGACTGTTGTCGAACTGCCAAGGTAACAATAGGGAGCCCCTTCTTGACGCACCTACCATTTCCCTTGCCGCCACCAAGAACTCTTGACGAACGCTTTTGTTCGCAATAAGAACAGATGATATCATCCTGCCGATCTGTCATCAAAAAGCCACACGTGTTATGGGCGTGGCAACTGCTTTACTAAGGAAATTCTTTCGGGGCGGCAATCTCGCAACGAGTATATAAAACACCTATTTTTTCATGCCCATGACCTTCGCTACGTTAAACCAACTTTTCGACCTCAGCTGCAGCAAGTTTGCCGATCGGCCCGCCCTGAGCTTGGCCTTTGAGGACCCTTTCTCGTATACTCATCTCCATGCCAGGGTCATAAAACTTGCCGCAGTTCTCCATGTCGAAGGCGTCAAAAAGAAAGACAAAGTGGCTATTCTGGCCGAAAATTCACCGAACTGGGTCGTGGCCTATTTTGCCATTATCCGCCTGGGGGCTATTGCCGTACCGATCTTGCCTGACTTTCCCCATGCTGATGTGCGTCATATCCTTTCTGAAGCCAGGTGCAAGATCATCTTCACCAGCCAGCGCCACATCGAAAAGACCTATGAGCTAGCCACCTCATCCCTGAAGACCATCATCACCCTTGACGACAGCCTCGACCCCTCAGCATCCCATGAAGTAGAGCCCCTGACTCTTTTTCTTGCCAAAGGACACCATCTGCCCGAAAAAACCATAACTAAAGTTGAGAAAATTGCCCAGGATGTCAAAACAGATGACCTGGCCTCTGTGATCTACACCTCCGGCACATCAGGGCACTCAAAGGCCGTCATGCTTTCCCATGGCAACTTCTGCGCCAATGTCAATTCCGGCAACAAGGTTTTGACCACAGCAACCCCGGAGTGGGTCTTTCTCTCCATCCTGCCCATGAGCCACACCTACGAATTTACCGTTGGGCTGCTCATCCCATTAAGTCAGGGGTGCAGGGTAGTCTTTGCCGGCAAACCTCCAACCCCGACCTTCCTGGAACGCATCTGCCAGAAAGAACAGCCCACCGCCATGATTGTGGTGCCCATGGTCATCGAGAAAATCTACAAAAAAAAGGTACTTGCCGTCCTGCACGAGAAAAAAATCCTGCGCCTGGCCTGTAAGATTGGCCCTATCCGCCGCATGATCATGCAGAAAATCGGCGGCCGCCTCCTTGCCTTTTTTGGCGGCAAGCTACAATTTCTCGGCATTGGCGGTGCCGCTTTAAATTACGAGGCTGAACATTTTCTCCGTGAGGCCTGCCTGCCCTATATGGTGGGCTACGGCCTCACCGAATCGGCCCCGCTTCTCGCCGGTGGTCCTCTTGGCGATGTTATTATTCCCCTTGGCTCCTGTGGCATGCCCATGCCCGACGTGGAAATAAAGATCAATGCTCCCCATCCGGCAACCGGCATTGGCGAAATATGGGCCAGGGGCAGCAATATCATGCAGGGTTATGAGGGTGATCCCGAAGCAACACAAGAGTCCTTGAAACCTGGGGGCTGGTTGGCCACCGGTGACCTTGGTTATTTTGACAATGAGGGCTTTCTATATATTAAAGGTCGTTCTAAAAGCGTTATTGTTCTGTCCAGCGGTGAAAACATCTATCCTGAGACCATTGAGGAAAAATTAAATGGGGTGGAGTGGGTGGCAGAATCCTTGGTTATTGAAAATAACAACCAGCTCGAGGCCAAGATCTATCTGGACCACGATGTCATTAATCGCGAGACTGCCAACAATTCCGTGCCAGAGCAACTTGAGTATATCAACAGCCTCTTGGCCGAGCTGAAATCTGAGATCAATGCCCAGCTGCCGACCTATTCAAGAATTCACCACTTTACAGAACGACAAGAACCGTTTATCAAGACGGCTACCCATAAAATCAAACGGTATCTCTATGCTGATGGCCAATAAAAGCCATCACTCATTTTTTTATGTAAGGGCTGTCAGAGCAGCCAAGGGGAAGAAATGAAGAAAATCGCCTTACTTGTTTTAGCAGGAGTCTTTACCGCGGGCAGCGCCCTGGCCTCAGGCTGGCGTATCCCAGAGCAATCTGTGAACTCTACGGCCTTAAGCGCCGCCTATATCGCCAATGCCCATGGTGCCGATGCCGCTTATTTCAACCCAGCCAATATGAGCTTTGAAGAGGATAAGGAAAACTGGCAGTTGGAAGTGGACGCCCAGTACATCCATCTCACCTCTGTTGAGTTCACCCACCTGACCACTCCTGCCCTGGATGGAAATTCCAAAGAAGAGGATTTTGTCCTGCCCCTGTTTCATCTGGTCTCCCCGGAGTTCAGCAATATGCGCTTCGGCCTCTCCTTTACTGTCCCCGGTGGTCTTTCTAAACGCTGGGCAGACCCTTACCCAGGTGCCACTGCTGGCGAATTTTCCTTGAAGGTTCTTGAACTTAACCCCACCCTGTCCTACAAACTCCATGACAAGGTGTCAGTGGCCGCCGGTGTCCGTGCCGTCCACAGCGAAGGTCGGGTGAGCAGCGATGCTGCTATATCCCGCGAGCTTGAAGGTGATTCCTGTGACGAAGGCTATAACCTGGCCCTCACCGTCAAACCCATGGCCAACCTGACCACCTCCGTCACCTGGCGTTCCAAGGTGAATCTTACCCTGGAAGGTGATGCTACCTTAAAATATGCTCCTACGACGATCTTTGATTATGATGATGACGGCGAAGTGAGTGTGCCGCTACCGGAGATTCTCAGTCTGGCAGTGGCCTATACCCTGAAAAATACCACCATTGAGGTGGTCTGGGACCGCACCTTCTGGTCTGACTATGACGAATTGGATTTTGACTACGCCCAAACCTTTGCAGCAGGTCACCCTTTCTACCTTTTCGACAATTCCGTAGCCAAAGACTACAATGATTCCGACGCCTTCCGGATCGGCGTCACCCAGAAGCTGTTAGAGAACCGTCTCACCCTCATGGCCGGCTTTGCCATTGATGAGACCCCGGTTCCTGATCACTCCCTGGGCTTTGAACTTCCCGACTCGGACGCGAAGATCTACTCTCTTGGCTGCAAGTACAAGCTCAACGACCAGTACGAACTGGGACTTGCCTACCTTTATGACGACAAAGACGAACGCATACTGCGGGTTGATGACAACAATTCCATTGTCGGTGAATTCAAAAACGCCGCCGCCCATATGGTTACTGTCGGCTTAAACACCACCTTCTAGTCTGATCTTTTTCCGGAACAAAGAGGATGCCATTGGCATCCTCTTTGTTATTGAAGTTAACCATTTCCTTAAATCACTTTGCCCAGGTTTTATCCACTTTGACATCCTACGACTCCACCGACGTCCATATTGTCCAGCAACAAGATCGTCAGATTATTCTGATCGGTACCGCCCATGTTTCCCAGAAATCTGTGGATCTCGTCCAGCAGGTCATTGAGGAGGAACGTCCTGATTGCGTCTGCGTGGAGCTTGACGACAAACGCTACGAATCTTTGTCGAAAAAGCAGCGCTGGCAATCTCTCGACATCAAGCAGATCATCAAAAACAAACAGCTCGCCACCCTGATGATCAACCTGACTCTGGCCTCCTACCAGAAAAAACTGGGTGACCAGCTTGGGGTCACCCCTGGCTCTGAACTTCTGGAAGCCACCCGGTACGCTGAGAAATTCAATATCCCCATTGCCCTGTGTGATCGGGACGTCCGCGTTACCTTAAGGCGGGCCTGGAAAAAAACCTCCTTTTTCAAAAAGGGTTATCTGCTCACCTCTCTTTTTGCCAGCCTGTTCGACACCACTGAGCTGAGTGAAGAGAAGCTCAGCGAATTAAAGGAAAGTGATGCCCTTTCCGAACTCCTTGCCGAAATGGGCGAAGCCCTGCCGGAGATTAAGCAGGTGCTCATCGATGAGCGCGACACCTATCTTTCAGAGAAAATTAAGGAGGCCCACGGCAAGAAAATTGTCGCTGTGGTGGGCGCCGGTCATGTTGCCGGCCTCAAAAAAGCCCTTCTTGAGGACCGCAGCGCTCAAATGACAGAAATTAATAGCATCCCGCCTGTTTCACCAACCTGGAAAATAGTGGGCTGGCTCATTCCGGCTCTCATTCTCGGCTCCATCGCCTATATCGGTTTTAACAAGGGAGGTCAGGCAGCAGGAGACAATGCCCTGTACTGGGTGCTGGCCAACGGCATCCCGTCTTCCATAGGCGCATTAATCGGCCTGGCCCACCCCGCAACCATCATTACCGCCTTTATTGCTGCACCCATCACCAGTTTGACACCAGTTATAGGAGCGGGCTATGTCTGCGCCTTTATCCAGGCCATGATGCGCCCTCCCCTTGTTCGTGAATTTGAGAATGCCATGGCAGACATGGCCACGTTACGGGGCTGGTGGCACAACAATCTGCTCAAGGTTTTTCTCGCCTTTTTACTGCCGGGAATCGGCAGCATGATCGGCACCTGGGTAGGTGGCTATGAAATCATCTCTAACCTCGTTTAAGGGGAACAATGGCTAAGAAAACCAAAAAGAAGGCTCCCATCCTTGCCAAGAAACAACTTCGTTTTCTACGGGGACTGGCCCATAATCTTGACCCTTTGGTCATGATCGGCCAAAACGGTCTGACACCACAGGTCATCAAGTCTGTCGATGATGTCTTTCGCACCCATGAACTGATCAAGGTCAAGGTTCAGAGCACTGCTGACGTTGATCGTCCTGAAACCGCGGCTACGCTTGCTGCGGAATGCGGGGCCGCCCTGGTTCAGATCATTGGCAGGATCATCATTTTGTATCGGCCAAACACCGATATGCCTCCTGACCAGACCATCCATATTCCGAAAGGATAGGCAGGATGATGTCAGCGGCCTCTCGCCTCAAAACCTTGCTGAGCACACCTGGCCTGCTGGTCATGCCCTGCTGTTATGACGCCCTGTCGGCGAAACTCATAGAGCGGGCCGGTTTTGAACTTACCTTCATGAGCGGATTTGCTGTTTCGGCAAGCCGCCTGGCCCTTCCCGACACCGGGCTTATTTCCTACGGCGAAATGGTTGACCAGGGTCGTTTGATCTGCGGGGCAACAACCATTCCCGTGCTTGGCGACGGCGATACCGGCTATGGCAATGCCGTTAATACCAAACGGACCGTACGGGGCTATGCCCAGGCCGGTTTTGCCTGTGTCATGATTGAAGATCAGGTAAGCCCCAAGCGCTGCGGACATACTATAGGCAAACAGGTGGTCAACCGTCACGAGGCCTGCACGCGCATAGAGGCTGCTGTTGATGCCCGTGAAGAAGGGGCAGATATCTTGATTATGGCCCGCACTGATGCCCGGGCACCTTTAGGTTTTGATGAGGCCCTTGACCGCTGCCGGGATTTTGCCGCACTAGGGGCCGACATCATTTTCCTTGAGGCCCCCCAAAGCGAGGAAGAAATGGCTCTTTTCTGTGCAACAATTAAGGCACCCTGCATGGCCAATATGATCCAAAATGGCCAGACCCCTCTTCTGCCACCCACCCGACTCCAGGAACTCGGTTTTAAAATTGCCGCCTACCCCCTCACCCTTCTGAGCTCGGCCGTAGAGGCCATGGAAAAATCTCTGGCCGCTCTCAAGAAAGGCGACTATCCCGCACACATCTCCTTTTCACACCTGCAAGAGACCCTCGATTTCCCCCAATACTATAAGGAAGATGAGCGGTACTCATAACGTGCTGCTGCCCAACCTCCTTTCCTCTCCCGCAACGCCTTCCATATCCACACTCTTTCAGAAAGTCATCCACCTCCTTTTCCCCTTGACACATGTAGTAATGATTATTAATTTTAACAAATCAGCCAGGAGGTGTCAGATGCTCACGCTCTCGCAATTACAATCAGACCGAAAGCTGCTCAATAAAATTGATTGGCACATGACCCCAGAGAAGGCTGTGGAAATGTATCTCGAATGGGGTACGGGCTGGATTCGCGGCAACGACTTTGTCGCCAGCGCACATGATGAGTCCTATTATTTTGTCCTCTTTGACTGGGAAGCTCCCCTTGTCACCCTGATTAAAAGAACAATGAAAGGCTCAGAAGAACTCGCCAAGGTACCCGTACCGCCTGAGCTTTTCGAAGCTGCCTGGAAGGATGATGGCATCAGGCCTGGCGGTTCGGTGCATAAGTTAAACAACGACCTGAAAAAATATTTAGAAAATATTCTCCACGGACCTCCTGTGGATTTTAGCATTACCCATTAAAAGCTCTCCTCCTTAAAGCAGTACCCCTCCCTCATGGTGAAGGAGGTTTAGCTCCAACTCTCTCCACCCCGCCCTTACCCGACTCTCTCCCGGGTAGGGGCATTTTTTTTGTTGCAGACAAATTTTTCCCAGCCAAAAAAACACAAGTTGCGGTATGGTGGCAAAAATCTTTACTCCCATCGACATGCAGCACGACAAAATGGCCATCGACAAACTCTTCACCAATAAAAACAGCTCCGTTGACTTTACCTTTAACGACAAGGTCGCTGAGGTTTTTGACGACATGCTCGAGCGTTCAGTGCCCTGCTATCGTCAGGTTATCGATATGACGGGGAAACTTCTGGATAACTTTGTCCATGATGATGACCTCATCTATGACCTGGGCTGTTCCACCGGGCGGCCACTCATAGCCCTGGCTGAGATGCTCAAATCAAAAAAACTGCGTTATATCGGCCTGGACAGTTCCGAGTCCATGATCAATAAGGCCCGACTCAAGGCTGAGATGTACAGCCAGCACAACCAGATTGATTTTAAGCTTGCCGATATTACCAGCGCAGAACTTGAGCCCTGCCAAGTGGTATTACTGAGTTACACCCTCCAGTTCCTGCGCCCCATAAACCGAGCAGCCTTTCTTCGAAAAATCTATGAAGCGCTGAAACCCGGCGGCATCCTGATCCTCTCTGAAAAAATCATCTCCCACCACTCCCTTCTCAACCGCAGTTTTATTGATATCTACCTCGATTTCAAGAGGCGGCAGGGCTATTCCGAAATTGAAATAACCAAAAAGCGCGAGGCCCTTGAAAACATCCTCATCCCCTTTTCCATAGCCGAAAATTTGAGCCTGCTGAAAGAGGCCGGGTTTGTCAACTGCGAGAGCTTTTTCCAATGGTTCAATTTTGTCTCTTTTGCCGCGGTGAAAGAGTGATGGACTTTAACTCTGAGTATTACCAACTGCTGCCCAAGGCAAACCACACTGAACTGCTCAAGAGACAACAGGAAAACATCAAACGCCTTACAAGTCTAAAAAAAGGTATCCGCAGCCTGCGCGAACGGGCCGACTGCCTGCCCCATCTCAAAGCAGCCCATCTTGATTTTTCAGGGGACGCGGTGACCATTGGCAAGGCCGACGAAATCAGTCTTGCAGACCGCGACAAGCTGCTGGCCGCCCTCAAGGAATTTATGCCCTGGCGCAAGGGACCTTTTTCCATCTTTGGTGTTGATATCGACGCCGAATGGCGCTCAAACAGAAAATGGGACCGACTGCTCCCTGTCCTGCCCGACCTGAAAGATAAGGTCATTGCCGATGTGGGCAGCAACAACGGCTATTACATGTTTCGCATGCAGCACTATAACCCTAAGCTTGTGGTGGGTTTTGAGCCCTATCTCCACCATTATTTCACCTTCAGGATGCTGAACGGCTTTGCCGGCTGTAGCAACCTTGAACTGGAACTTCTGGGTGTCGAAGACTTGGGCCTCTTCACCGAAAGCTTTGACGTTGTCTTTTTGATGGGCATTCTCTACCACCGCATCTCACCGGTGGATTGCCTTAAAGAGATCAAAAAAGCCATGACCCCGGGCGGTACCCTCATTGTCGAGTCCCAGGCCATTCCCGGCCAGGAGCCAGTGGCCCTCTTCCCGGAAGGCCGCTATGCCAAGGTACCGGGCACCTATTTTGTGCCCACCGGCACCTGTGTGAAAAACTGGATGATACGGGCCGGATTCAGCCAGGTGGAGATCTTCTGCAGCCACGAAATGAACAGTGACGAACAACGGCGCACCGACTGGATGGATTTTGAATCTTATACCGATTTTATTGATCCACAGAATCCAGCGCTCACTGTCGAAGGCTATCCAGCGCCGCTTCGTGTTTTTCTGAAGGGAATTTCTTAAAGAAAATAGGATGAAAAGGCTCTTTGCGACACACGATCCAGCAACCTTTCAGCTCAACCCGCGCTGCTTTCAGACTAGGAGACCTCTACTGTAAAACGGCGCTGATTCGGAGTAAAAACCACCTCGACATTATTGAGGAGAGCACGCCGCTGGTAGCGCCCCATATTTTCCTTGTTCATCCCGGTAAAAAGGGAACGATCGCGCTCAGCAAGACGGAGAGTAAGCCTCTGGCCGCGAGCATCTTTTTGGGCGGAAAAAAGAATGGCCCGCAGTTTTTTATAATATTGACGGCTCAAAACAAGCTCGCCAAAGGCAGGATGATAGGGACCAGCCAACAGATCCTGCTCCAGTGTCTCACAACTTTGCAACCCCATGCGGGCAACGGTGATGCCCTGCCGGTCAAAGATATCTTTCATGGAACTGCATACCGCCGTACAAAGGCCAAGGGACCAGGGACGAAACAGTCCCTTGGTAAAAGAAGCGGCCAAAGGGCTGCCCTGCATGACCAGGGTGGGATAGATCCTGACCAGATCAGGTTTCAGGGCAGCTAACCTCCGGGCGCTGTTCAGGGCTTTCCGTCTGCTATCACCTGGCAAGCCTACCATGAGCTGGCCACCGATCTGCATCCTGCCAGCTTTTAAGAGGGCAAAGGCCTCTTCCACCTGGGCCACGGTATGGCCTCGGCCACTTTTCTGCAGCACCTCATCATCCAGGGACTGGACACCAAGCTCAACAAGGCTGACCCCAAAAGACTTAAGATGATCAATGATTTCCAAACTGACAAAGTCAGGCCGCGTGGAAATACGAATCTCCCGCACCTGGCCCGTGGCAAGATAGGGGGTCACCGCTGCCAGCAACTCTTGCTGCTGAGACAAAGGCAAGCCGGTGAAGCTGCCGCCGTAAAAAGCAACCTGCACCATCCTCCCGGAGCTTCTGGGCCAGGCAAGTTTTTGGGCAATCTCTTCGGCGACCTGGGCGGCAGTCACCTTGCCGGAAGTATTGCCAGAAATGGCGTGCTGGTTGCAGAACACACATTGGTGCGGGCAGCCCTGATGGGCAATGAAAAAGGGAATAACAAAAGGGGTCAACTGCTCTCCACCAGCCCCTGTTGCGGCCTATGAATTAACAAAATTACATCCATCATGGCGCCCCTGGCAACTAACTGCATTTCACCGGTTGCCATCAATCTCCAGCCGATTCTGTGCCACCAGTAAAATTATAGGAATCAAAATTCTCAACTACCTTTGCAGCAGCCAGCTGTTCAGCTTTTTTCTTATTTTTCGCCTGTCCTTGCGCCAAAACCTGATCCCGGAAACGGACAGAAACCGTGAAGATTTTGTCATGATCAGGCCCGGAGGTTTCTTCCAGATTATAGGTGGGGCCTTCGCTGAAAAGGTCCTGGAGCATGGCCTGCAATCTGCTCTTGGCATCGGCAACATCAAGGGCCTTGTACCGTTTTTCAAACCAAGGCACCACAAGTTTTGCCACCACCTTTTCTACAGCCTGATACCCCCCATCCAGAAAAATCGCCCCCATGACCGCCTCGAAGGCACAGGAAAGAATGGAATTTTTCATACGGCCCTGGGAATGGTCTTCGCCCCGGCCCAAAAGAAGATGGGGACCAAGATCGATCTCTCGGGCCATACGAGCCAGATGGCTCTCCTTGACCAGGGCCGCCCGAAGCTGGGTGAGGTCGCCCTCTTGCATCTCAGGATAGTGCAGGTAAAGGGCATGGCCCACGGTGAGATCCAAAACAGCATCACCCAAGAATTCTAAGGTCTCGTTATCACGGCTCAAGTCATTACCCTGTTCAAAGGCATAAGAGCTATGGATAAAGGCTTCCTGCAACAGAGAAACATCAGCAAAGACGTAGTCCAGTTTTTTTTCAAAAGAGGCAAGTTCTTCCTGATTTTTTATAATCAGGGCATCAAGCATTGTCATGCGTCACTCTTTGGCAAGATACATATGAGTTGAAAAGGATTTCCACAAAGGCAACTCCTACCAATAAAAGAGGGAGCCTGCAAAGGTAAATTACATAAAATCAGAGAGCTAAACCTAAAAAAAAAGGGGGAAAGAGATCAGGCAGTCGGGGTGTTGCTTAAAAACCTGATAAAGGAGATGAATTTCTGCTGTTCAAAATGGCCGACCATCTTTTCTTTCATGAGCAGCATGGCCTGGAAAGGATCACGGGCATCACCATAAGGACGGTTGGTGGTCAGGGCATCATAGACATCGGCAAGAATAGCAACCTTGGCATTATCAGAGATAGTGCTGCCACCTAGTTTCTCAGGATAACCGCTGCCATCATATCTTTCATGGTGGTGAAGAATGATGTCGAGAGCGATATCAGAAACCTTGCCCTCCATGAGCTCATAGCCATTACGAGGATGGGTCTTGATGATCTCAAACTCCTCATCGGTCAGTTTGCCTGGCTTATTGAGGATTTCATCGGCAATCTTGCTCTTGCCCACATCATGAAGAATGGCGCCCTGAGCAAATTCCCTGAGTTCAGATGGCGAACCGAGTCCAACAAACTGCCAGAGACCGACACCGAACACCGCCACATTCACACAATGGGTAAAGGTATAGTAATTATGGGAGGAAAGAGAGAGCAGCGTGGGGATGGAAGCGGGATCATTCAGGCTGAATCTGATAATATGATTACTAATCTCCCGGCTCCGTTCGATGTTTTCGCCACTGCGGGGATCATTATAGACATCCTGCATCACATTGGAGGCGCAGTGATAAAGGATATCGGACTTCTTTTTGGTGGGCAGACGAGGATTGTCGATGAGTGCGCCCAGGGATTCCTCCATGTGATCATAAAAATCCTGAAGTGCCTGTTTTCGAACAAAGAGCTTATCCAGAAGACGCCCGGAGATAGCTCTTGCCACCGCATGAGACGAGGTGCCACGCCGACAGATAACAACCGGCTCCAGCATACCTTGCTCTAAATTGATTGAGTAGAGATCGAAGGAAAGCTTCTCAGAACCGGCCAGGATTTCCTCACGGCTGACAGCTACAAAATTTTCCTTATTAAATGATTGCAATCCCACTCCTTATTGACATAACTAACTTAAATAACTTCTCTAGTTTAACACTTTTATAGGTGCCGGCAAAATGTAAAGCATGCCTTAAATCAAGAAATATTTAAACCGAGATTCCGACACGTCCCTCTTACAACCACCAATAAAAAACATGCTTTCTACACCTCGAAAACATCACTTTTAAAGAAATCGCCCTTCCGCTTCAGGCAACGATTTAGCACCATAGCATATGGATGCATGGATGGCTTGTTCGACCAGAGCACCACAAAGAAAATTCAAAGGGTCGCTCTCGTATCATGCTTCATGAGTAAGCTCAAGATACCTAGCAATCATCCAAAGAATGTTCATCTACCGCGAGACAAAAAACTTTTCCCAAAGCATGTTTCAAGGTATGGTTGTGACGTCTTGCAACCTAAAATCCGTGTCAGATACGGGCAAAAGTCTCACCCAAGAAATCTGCAGTACCCTAAAATACCTTATGAAATTCCAAACAGCCCTGGTCGGCCTTATCTTCGCCTTCATCATAGACCCTGTGCTTCCTGTCTCGACACTTGCCACAGGGTGTCTCAGCGACGGCTGCCATCAACTTATGACAAAATTCAAGCATATGCACGGCCCCATTGGCGCCGAGATGGCCGGAGTCCAAGCTTGTATTATGTGCCATACCCCGACAGGCCCAACATGCACTCCAACCCAGGCTGGCAACTTCAAAATAAAGGCCAAAGACATCTGTCAGACCTGCCACGTTAAAGGCGCCACCAGCCAGCACGCAAACGCCTCGACAAACTGCCTGAAATGCCATAATCCACACGGCTCAAACATCAGTCCCTATATGCTCAGGTCTAAATCATAATTTTTCTTACCCTGTAAAACTTCCCCTTTCTAGGCGTTTCGCTTAGGTCGCATTTAAACTAAGGGCTTATTGTTTTCCTCTATTGCCAAGACTAAGATGTTTTTTAAGTCATACGTTTTTTAAGTATTTCTTAAACAAAGGAAGAGAGGAGATATTATGAATTCTGATCATACAAGACACCTAGCTGCACTGTCGGACCGCATTGAGACCGATGAGCGGATTCAGGAGTTACGGGCCAAAATGGCCTTTCTGATCACGCCTGGTATCGACCACAACACCCTCAACTCCCTGTGCTCAGACGCTCCTTTCATGGCCAACCAATTCGTTTCCGAGGCTGCCATGAAATCCTTCAAGCGGGCATGCCTTCGTTTTTACGACGAGAAACTCCGCAATCTCACCCAAGAGTTAGCCCACCTCTGTTAAACAAAAAAAAGGCTGGTGTTCGCCCTATCCTCGCGCAATCACCAGCCTAAAGCCCGTCCCCCACATCCTTATTGTCTACGGCTTCACATAGGCAAATCCATCATTCTGCAGCTCAATAATGGCAATAATACCAGCCGGAACAATGTCAAATTCCGGCGGCAGGCTGGCAGGGTCAACCTCCGCTTTCTTCAGCGAATTCCTACAGGTCTTAAAATGTACCCCTTGGCGGTGCAGCTCTGTAATCCGCACCTGAAAGGGCAAACTGTTATCTCCGGCAATCAGGCTGACCGACTGGCCATTAAGGAGCACAACAACATCATGCTCCTTGTCCCCGATCCCCTTAAGCAGATTGGCGACATTGCCCAAGGCCCGATTCAGTGCACCCTCGTCGGGAAGATTAATATGAAAGACTACCTTGTATACCATTGCTCTTTTCCTCCTTATTATATCCTTGGTTGTCCAGGGCCTTTGAAATTTTGTTATTTCAGCCCCATTGCATAACCGTTCATGCCTCGTTTTTCATTTTGACCACCCCATCGTAAAAACGGCAAGCCGAATTACAATATTTGAGGAGCCGTACTCTCTTTGAACCCCAGCGCATTTACAAACCCCAATCAACACCTCGAACATTTTCCATGCTCACTTCTCCCCAATCAGGTACGTTTTACACAGATAGTAATTCCCCTCATAACAAACCCGCCAACCACCCGAAAAATGAAAACATCTAGCTATTGCCTTCTCCTCATCCTTGTTGTGGGAGGTTGCACCACAGGGTATGTCCACAACCCACAGCTATCTCCGCCTCTCCCTGCGCACAACCTCTCTTGCCATGAGGCAAAAAGAGATCTCGATCAAGATTTCGAGCGTTTCCAACTCTTGCTGGAAAAATCTCTGACCTACCGGGAAGAAACGCTCTCTTTTTACGACCATATTCAACAAGAAATCAGCCAAAAAATGCCCTTGTCTGGTGCAGATTTAGACACCTTGAATAATGGCCTTACCGACCATCTCCATTTACGTGCCGAACTTTATCAAGCAGCTTACAAATATAAGGCATGGGTCGACCAGCCCCCTGAAGGCGTTGATCCTGAATTACGACTGCAAGGCGTCATACTCTCCCTCTCTGCGGCCCTGGCGCTTTACGACAACTACCTTGTCGCCTTCTCCCTCTTTCATGAAACCCAAAAACTTCGGCGCTACATCAACGCCAGACACCCTAGCTATGATATTGGCTCTTTCTCGCTTACTGAAGTAACAACCCAATACAATTCCCTGACCAAAAGGCACCAGATCAGACAGGCAATCAGCATTTTCCAGGAGCAAATACAGAGCCAGTCAGCAAGCTTCCAGGACAGAAACTCCTATTTCCATGACTTTATCACCCAAAGCCCTTCCTACAACAGCACCTTGCAGGTCTCGCCTTTCTACATTTTAAACCGTTATGGTCTGTTTTTGGCAGGGGTAACGACAGACACACTCCTCAAAATGAGAGATGACGGAGTCAATCTCTTCAGCTTACTCTTTGGTAATTCTGTGGGACTTGTCCAAACCAGAAAAGGCTATTTATATAATGATCCGCATGTCCACGACTCTCTTCTCTCGCAACTGAGAGCCGGGGATATCCTGCTAGAAAAGACACCTTTCCGCCTCACAGACAAACTCATCCCTGGACATTGGGGCCATGTCGCCATTTGGCTGGGTTCAGAACAGGATTTAATTGATTTAGGCATCTGGGACCACCCGGCAGTCATCCCGTACCATGAGGAGATCCGGGCAGGCAAAAGAATCATTGAGGCCTTACGCTGTGGCGTTACCGTTAACTCCCTGCACCATTTTCTTAATGTCGATGATTTAGCCATCCTGCGACCAGCAAACCTTGCCCCGCCGACCCTTGCCCAAATTTTGACCAGAGCCTTCCGACAGATTGGCAAACCATACGACTTTAATTTTGATATCGAAACCAATGACCGTATCGTCTGCTCCGAATTAATCTATGTCTCTTATGCCAACATACAATGGCCCACCCAAAAAACCCTTGGCCGTTTTACAGTCAGCCCCACCCATATTGCTGAAAAAGTTGGAGAGGAGAACCCCTTTAGCGTGATCACCCTCTACCTCAACGGCAAGCCGGTCACGACCAATCAACAACAAGAATTCCTGAACCTTCTCTAGGGGGCAATCACTTACCCGCCCTGGCACCCAAGCCCTGGTAAAGGTCGTGGATTTCCATTGACAAGGTGCGGCCGCTAATCATAGCCTCAAAGGTGAAGGGGCAACATACAGGCACCCCCCTGGCCATCTGGCCAGCGATCGCAAACCAGCCTTGCCCGGCTGTGACACTTCCCTGCGAGGTCAGCGGTGAAAAAGGAAATCAAGAGCGAAAAGCTCCCCATCAAACTCTGGCTTGACGATATCGAAGAGGGGGCCCTGGAACAGGCCAGGAACCTTGCCAACCTGCCCTTTATCCATCAGCATGTGGCCATCATGCCGGATGCCCACCTAGGTTACGGCATGCCCATCGGCGGGGTTATGGCCACCCATGACGTGGTGATCCCCAATGCCGTGGGGGTTGATATCGGTTGCGGCATGTGCGCCCAACAGACCTCGCTTACCGACATCAGCACCGACAAACTCAAGGCCATCATGGCCGGTGTCCGCCACAAGGTCCCCCTTGGTTTCAAGCATCATGACAAGAAACAAAAAAATGAGCTGATGCCCAAACCGCCGGCCGGCCTCGTCCTGTCAGACCTGCCCATTGTCCAGCAGGAGTACAATAACGCCCGCACCCAGCTTGGCACCCTGGGCGGCGGCAACCATTTCATCGAGGTGCAGAAGGGCAGCGATGGCCATGTGTGGATCATGATCCACTCCGGCAGCCGCAACCTGGGCTTCAAGGTCGCCAATTTCTACAACCGCCTGGCCTGCCAGCTCAACGCCCAATGGGGTTCAAAGATCCCTGCCAAATGGCAGCTGGCCTTTCTGCCCCTGGACTCAGCAGAGGGGCGCCGCTATCTTGCCGAGATGGAGTACTGCGTCGAATTTGCCCTGGCCAACCGCACCTTCATGATGGAGCGGATCAAGGAGATCGTCCAGCTTGTCATGGCGCCGGTGACCTTTGGCACCTTTATCAATATTGCCCATAACTACGCGGCCATGGAGCATCACTACCATAAGAATGTCATCGTCCACCGTAAAGGGGCCACCCGGGCGGTGGCCGGGGAGTATGGCATCATCCCCGGCTCCCAGGGCGCCCCGAGCTATATCGTCCGGGGCCGGGGCAACGAGGAGAGCTTCCACTCCTGCTCCCACGGCGCCGGCCGCAAGATGGGGCGCAAACAGGCGCAACGCCAGCTCGACCTGGACCAGGAAATCAAGAATCTCGACAACCAGGGCATCATCCATGCCCTGCGTTCGCGCCGCGACCTGGACGAGGCAGCTGGCGCCTACAAGAACATCGACAGGGTCATCGATGACCAGCTCGACCTGGTGGAGGTGGTCGTCGCCCTGCACCCCCTGGCCGTGATCAAGGGTTGAGCCGCCCTGGATAATTACCAGGGCAGCCGCCAGCCAGGCTCTGGCCATCACGAACAAAAAAAAACGGCCAATCAGAAAAAATCTGATTGGCCGTTTTTTATTTTGGTGAACGAGGCGGGATTCGAACCCGCGACCTTCGGCTTCGGAGGCCGACACTCTATCCAGCTGAGCTACCCGTCCAAAACTTTTCTCCACTCCCGATTCTGTTCAACACGTCTGCTTTCACCGGGGCGGAAGCAATACTATATAACAGGCATCTTTTGATAAGGCAAGAACAGGAAGAGGGCGACACTATTCCTGACGGCTTAAGATATTTTTTAAGTTTTTCCTTGGAATCCCGATGAGTTATTGGTGCCGGAAGTGCCTTTAGGCTATATTTAAACTCTTCCCAGGGGGAAGCCATGAAGAATCCATATCTGCAAATACTTGTGGTAGACGATCAATCAACCATCAGAACCATACTAAAATCCCAGCTGCGCCACATGGGCTTCACAAAAATTGCCGAGGCCTCTGATGGCGAAAGTGCCTTTGACATCATGAAGACGCAGAATATTGATCTTGTCATCTCCGACTGGAACATGCCATATATGACCGGCTATGAATTGCTCAAGGCCGTTCGTGCTGATGATTCCCTGGCCGCTACCCCTTTCATCCTCACCTCGGGAGCAGCAAGCAATGACAATATCAATATGGCCCTCCAGCTCAAGGTTGATCAATTCATGATTAAGCCCTTCACCCTGGCTGTGCTGGAAGAAAAAATAAATCAGGTTATCCATTAAGAGCCCCTCGCACCTTGGACCAGTCATGAGCTCCTAGCTCAGATCACCACGCCCTGCGCCTTTCCCCTGGGGATAGGAACAGATAAGCTGCCCCTTGTGTTTCCTGATTCTCAGCCCTCCGCTAAAATGAAGCTGCGCGTTGCCCTGCCCCTCTCGTGCCAGACTTATAAAGTGTTCAATCTGCCGGCTGTCCGGTCTGGCCTCCATGGTAAGCAGCATACGCTCGGCTACCCTGCGCTGCAGGGCCGGATGAAGCTCCATGAGTTTACCTGTCATGATCGTCACCTCTGGCCCGCCATCAACGCTTCCTTTATCGACCAAGGCCAATTCGTGCCAACAACGCGCAGACTCTTCAGCCAGGAGGTCCTCCTCATCCTGAAGGATAGCAGCACTGCGCCGCAGGGTTTCGCGGACAGCAGGATTGTATCTTTCCAGAAAGGGCAGGACCTCCAGGCGCACCTGGTTGCGCAAAAAACGTAAATCCTGATTTGAGCTATCCTCCAGAAAGGGGATATTTCTGTCCTGCAGGTAGACGAGGATCTCCTCTTTAGGCGTGGTCAGGAGGGGCCGGATGATCCTGTTAGCGCGGATCATCCTCATGCCTGAAAAGCCACCGCGTCCGGCGCCGCGCAGCATACGGATGATGATCTCTTCGGCCTGGTCGTCAGCGGTATGGGCCACGGCAATCTTGCCAGCACCCACCTGGGCCGCCACTTGGTCAAAGGCCTGGTAACGAAGATCTCGGGCCATATGTTCCAGGGATTTTTTCTGCCGCGCCGCCTCACCACGGACATCCACCCTGACCAGCGCAAAACCGGCGGCAAGTCTTACCGCCGCCTCCTGAACAAGGTTCGCCTCTGCCTCGGTTTCAGAGGGCCGCAAACCATGGTCGACATAAACAGCAGTAACTTTCAGAGGTAACGCCTTGCCAAATCCAGCAAGGAGATGGAAAAGGGCCATGGAGTCTGTTCCGGCAGAGACTCCGACAAGCACTGCTTCCCTGTCAATAAGCAGTTTATTATCTGTCAGCAGCTGCAGTATTTTTTTTTCAAGAGGATGCATGTTTTAAAGGACAGAAGTTAAAGGAGTTAGAGAAGATAAAGGAGATAAAAGAGATAAAGGAAGAATGCCTTGAGTGGTTTCTAGACCTCCTCATAACTTCTCTATTTCTTTACATTCTTCAGTAAAGAGGCGGACAGGCAACACAATTCATCCTTGCCATTCAAAGGCCTCAGTGATAGGCTATTGTATTGTTTTTCTTTCTTATTTCCTACTGGTTTCAAAAAACAGACCAACAAACCTCCATCTCCCCAACTGCCTATGAAAGTCCGCAAAGCTGTCATTCCCGTTGCCGGGCTCGGCACCCGATTCCTGCCGGCCAGCAAGGCCATCCCAAAAGAGATGCTCACCATTGTCGACCGGCCCACCATCCAGTACATCGTGGAAGAGGTGGTGGCCTCCGGTATTGAACAAATTATCTTTATCACCAGCTCCGGCAAGTCTGCCATTGAAAATCATTTCGACTATGATTTTGCCCTGGACCACGCCCTTACCGACAAGGGGAAAACCAGGCTGGCCGAGGAGATGAACCACATCTCCAACCTCATCGATGTGGTCTCGGTGCGCCAGAAAAAACCCATGGGCCTGGGCCACGCCATCTGGATGGCCCGCGATGTCGTGGGTAACGAGCCCTTTGCCGTGCTCCTCGGCGATGACCTGGTCTTGAGTGAACAGCCCTGCCTCAAGCAGATGACCAATCTCTTTAACGAGGTGCAGGAATCGGTGGTTGCCATCCAGCGTGTGCCCGCCGAGGAGACCTATCAATACGGCATTGTCGAGGGAACCCCCACCTCAACGAGGGTCCATAAAATTGAGCGCATGGTGGAAAAACCAGCCCCCGGCACCACCCGATCCGACATGGCCATTATCGGCCGTTACATCCTGCAACCCGACATCTTTGACATCCTCGGCAAGACTACCCCGGGTCACGGCGGTGAAATCCAGCTCACCGACGCCCTGCTGGCCTTGGCCAACAAAAGAGGCATGTACGCCTATGAGTTTGAGGGGACCCGCTTTGACGCCGGTGACAAGATGGGCTACCTCAAAGCCATTATCGCCTTTGCCCTCCGCCATCCCGATGTCTGTGAAAACTTCAGCGACCATATCAAAGAAGTGGCGAAAACCCTGTAGCCTGCTGGTATCGTGGATTATCTTGTCGTAGCGGTCGCCGCTCCCCTCTTTGAAACCCTCACTTACGCCCCCATGGGCCTAAAGTCACCCGCTCTTGGTGTACGCGTCCTCGTCCCTCTGGGACGACGCCGGGTCACAGGCTACGTCCTAGGCACAACTCCGAAACTTGACACAGAATATACGATACGACCCATCCTCGACATCCTGGACCAGGAACCCCTTTTTGGGGCCGACATGGTGCCTTTTTTCAAGTGGATTGCCGACTATTACCAATACCCCATCGGCGAAGTGATCAAATGCGCCCTGCCCGGTGGCCTTACCAGCCAATCCGGCCGCAAGGTCGCGTTAACTGGGAATGGTCTTGAGAAGCTCTCCACCCTTCTCAACTCCCCGCCCTCAGGAACCGAGTCATGGTTTGCTGATTTCATCAAAAGCGGCGCCCTTTCCAAGGCTGCCTGCACAAACATCTGGCGCGGCAAGGGTAAAAAGCTGCTCCTTGACTGGCAAAACCAGGGCTTCATCACCATTGCCGAAATCCTGCAGGAATCCACCACCAAGGCCAAAACAGAGGTGTGCCTGGCCCTGGTCGAACCACTACCTGCCATCACCCTCAGCAAACCAGAGGAAAAGACCCTGGGGCTGATCAAAGAGCACCTTGGCGGCCAAAAGAGTGTGGTGAGCAGACGGGATATCATCAAGGTTTATTCCGGGGCAGCTAAGGCCATTCGCTCCCTGGAAGCTCAGAAAGTACTTACCCTGATTGACAAACAGATATACCGTGACCCCTTTGGCGAACAGCCTATTTTTTATCCGCGCCCTGAGACCCTTACCCCTGAGCAGGAAGCGGCCCTTGAACAGATTCTGCCGCAAATCAAGTCCCAGAATTTTACCCCCTTTCTGATCCACGGCGTCACCGGCTGCGGCAAGACCGAGATTTATTTAGAGGCTGCCGAGACCACCTTGGCCCAGGGCCGTTCCGTGCTCGTGCTGGTGCCGGAGATTGCCCTGGCCACCCAGATTGAGGGCCATTTCTTCTCGCGCTTCGGGGAAAAAATAGCCCTGCTCCACAGCGGTCTCACCACCGGCGAACGATTTGACCAATGGCAGAAAATAACGCGGGGCCAGGCCTCTATTGTGATCGGGGCCCGTTCCGCCATCTTTGCACCCCTTGCCAATCTGGGGCTGATCATTGTTGATGAAGAGCATGACCCGGCCTACAAGCAAGATGATAATCTGCGCTATAACGCCAGGGATCTGGCGGTACTCCGGGGCAGAGAGAACAAGGCCGTGGTGCTGCTCGGTTCGGCAACCCCTTCGGTGACAAGCTACTACAATGCCCAGCATGGCAAGTTCACCATCCTCACCCTGGCAAAAAGAATTTATGACCGGCCCCTGCCCGAGGTGGAGATTGTTGACTTAAAAAAGGTACCCACGGTGAGCGAGCAGTCACCGCTGTTTTCCCCCAACCTGCGCCGCGCCCTGCAGGACACCTATGCCAGAGGTGATCAGGCCCTGGTTTTTTTAAACCGGCGCGGCTTTGCCAATCTTCTGCTCTGCCAGGACTGCGGCCATTCCATCTCCTGCCCCCATTGCGAGGTGACCCTCACCGTCCATAAACAAAAGCAGCGCCTGATCTGTCATTATTGCGGCTACCAGGCCCCCAGTGCCGCCATCTGTCCCCATTGCCGATCAGCCCGGGTCACAGAATGCGGTTTCGGCACCGAGCGCATTGAAGAGGAGTTGCGGGCCATGGTGCCCAAGGCCACCATTGCCCGCCTTGACCGCGACACCACCAGCTCAAACCGCAAGGATTTCATCAAAATTCTCCGCGCCGTCCACAACCGCGAAACTGACATTTTGGTGGGCACCCAGATGATCACCAAGGGCCATCATTTTCCCCATGTCACCCTGGTGGGTATTATCTGGGCCGATACCGGCCTTGCCCTGCCCGATTACAAAGCAGCCGAACGCACCTTCCAGCTTCTTTCCCAGGTCACCGGCCGGGCCGGGCGTGGCGAGAAACCGGGCAAGGTCATCATCCAGACCTTTCAGCCCGACCATTACGCCGTGGTGGCAGCCCGGGAGCATGACTACAAAAGTTTTTACGAACGGGAAATTGGCCTGCGCCACGCCTTGAGTTATCCGCCCTACAGCCGCCTGATCAATGTCAAATTCTCCGGGGAAAAAGACGAATTGGTGCGCCAGGCCGCTCTGGAATGTGCGGCGATAGCCCGCAAAAGTAAAAACGCCGCCAGCGTGGAAATCCTCGGCCCGGCCCCGGCTCCTCTATCAAAATTACGCAACCGCTACCGCTGGCAGCTTCTTTTAAAAGGACTGAATCTGCAAAGCCTCGCCAGCCTCGGCCATTTCTTACGGACTACCCCCCCTGTGCAGGTGCGAAATAACAAGGTCCGCATGACCCTGGATATCGATCCGGACAGTATGCTTTGAAAAGAAGACAAGTTTTGCCGGGCAAGAAGCAGGGAACTCTTCGCCGTTTGCCATGGTCTTGCCAATAAGACACTGGAAAAATTTCACTGTTTCTGATACATAGGGAGCAGACTAAAACCGCTTTTATTTTTCTTTACCCGACAAGAGTTATGGCACTACGTGAAATTTTAAAATACCCCAACCCCCTTCTCCGCAAAAAAGCAGAAAAGGTCACCGCCTTTGATGACGCTTTACAAAAGCTGATCGCGGACATGGCTGAAACCATGTACGATGCCCCTGGGGTCGGCCTGGCCGCCCCGCAGATCGGTGCCTCCCTGCAGCTTCTGGTTATGGATATCACCAGCAGAGAAGAAGAGCCTGAGCTCATTGTCCTTATCAACCCGGAGATCTCCGAAGGCGAGGGTTCCGAGATTGACGAGGAAGGCTGCCTGAGCGTGGTGGACCTGACAGCCAAGGTCAAACGTTTTAGCAAAATCAGAGTCAAGGCCCAGGATGCGGAAGGCAACCACCTGGATTTTATTGCCGAAGAGTGGTTTGCCAGGGTTATCCAGCACGAGGTGGATCATTTAAACGGCACCCTCTTTATTGATCATCTCAGCAGTTTGAAGCGAGCCTTGTACAAAAAGAAGCGCAAAAAACAACTTGCTGAGGTCAGCGAGTTATAGTCCCAAACGATAACCAATAAATTATGGCTGAAATCAACCGTATCATCTTCATGGGTACCCCTGAGTTTGCCGTACCCACCTTGCAGGCCATGCTTGATCATGGCGAAAATGTGGTGGCTGTTGTTTGCCAGCCCGACCGCCCTAAAGGCCGGGGCCGTAAGGTCCAGCCGCCGCCGGTGAAGGCTCTGGCCGAAAGCCGCGGCATCCCGGTTCTCCAGCCCACCAAAATCAGAACCCAGGAGTACCTCGACGAGCTTAGCACCTACAAGGCCGATCTCTTTGTAGTCACCGCCTACGGCCGTATTCTGCCCGGCACCCTGCTGAACCTGCCGCCCTTGGGCACCATTAATGTTCACGGCTCCCTGCTCCCCAAGTATCGGGGTGCGGCCCCTGTCCAGCGCGCCATCCTTGACGGTGCGACCATCACCGGCATCACCATCATGCAGATGGACGAAGGCATGGATACCGGCGACATCCTCCTGCCCGGCAGTCTCCCAATAAGCCCCGATGACACCTCCACCACCCTGGCCATCAAAATGGCGGCCTTGGGCGGCGACCTGCTGGTCAAGGCCCTGGAACTCTTACGCCAGGACAAGCTTCCCCCCATAAAACAAGATGACAGCCTGGCAACAGATGCCCCCATGTTGACCAAGGAGGAAGCGCCCATTAACTGGCATCATACAGCCAGCCAGATCAGTTGTCAGATTCGTGGCCTCGACCCCTGGCCCAAGGCCCACACCAATCTTGAGGGCAAATGGCTCCGCCCCTTTCGGCCTGTTGTTTTAAAAGGAGCGGTCAAAGAAGCACCGGGAACTCTGGTGCGTATCGACAAAGAAGGGTTGGTGATTGCCACCGGTGCCGACTATCTTCTGGTACGGGAAATCCAGTTTGAGGGTAAAAACCAGATGCCCGTCGATGCTTTCTTGCGTGGCCATACCCTGGAACCAGGAGTTGTATTCTCGTAGCAGATTCCTTTATTTCCATGCAGGGTAAGCCCCCTGTTCTGCCCTCAACCTTGAGCCAACCAAAACCATGACCATAGCCTATCTTGATTGTTTTTCCGGCATCAGCGGTGACATGCTCCTTGGCAGCTTCCTTGATGCCGGCCTCGATATTGCCCTTGTTGAAAAAAATTTCAAACTCCTTGCCCTGGCAGGTTTTGAAGTCAGCCATGGCAAAATCGTAACGCACGGCCTGAGCGCCACCAAGGTGGAAATCTCTGTGCAGGAAGGCCAGCCGCAGCGCAGCTACAAGGACATCAAGCAGCTGCTCCTGGTAAGTCACCTGGCCGAAGACATCAAAGAAAATGCCCTGGCTGTCTTTACCGCTCTGGCCGAGGCCGAGGCCACCGTGCACGGTGTCAGCCTTGACAAGGTTCATTTCCATGAGGTGGGCGCTGTTGATTCCATCCTCGATATTGTCGGCGCCTGTGTCGGCTTTTCTTTTTTCGGCATCGACAGTCTCGTCTCTTCCCCTCTGCCCATGGGCCATGGCTGGGTGGACTGCGAGCACGGCAGACTACCCCTGCCTGCCCCGGCTGTGGTGGAGCTCTGCAAAGAGATGCAAATCTATGGCGTTGACCAAGAGCAGGAACTGGTCACCCCCACCGGTGCCGCCATTATCAAGGCCCTGGCTGATAATTTCGGTCCCATGCCATCCCTCACCTTGAGCCACACGGGCTACGGAGCCGGCAACCATGTGCGCACCGATAACAGTCCCAATATGTTACGACTCTTTATCGGCCAGGAAACAGAGATCATCGAGGCCCAGGAGGTGGAGGTTATTGACTGCCATCTTGATGATTGGGCCCCGGAGACCTATCCCTACCTCTGCGATCGGCTGTTTGCCGCCCAGGCCCTGGATGTCAGCCTCATCCCCATCCAGATGAAAAAGGGGCGTCCCGGTTTTCTGCTTCGGGTCCTGGCTGAAAATAACCATGCCCAGCAATGCAAACGCCTCATCCTTGACGAAACCACAGCCATTGGCCTGCGTTTTAGAAAAGAGCGACGCTGGACCCTGCCCCGCCGGGCCATTACCCTTAAAACCAGATTCGGCAACATGGTGGCCAAGGAGGTTGACACCCCTTCCGGCACCCGGATTTACCCCGAATATGAAGAGTGCCGCCGCCTGGCCGAAGAGCAGGGCGTACCTATTCAGCAAATCTATCATGAGGTCTTGGGACATAACGCCACGTGATGGCCGGGGTCAGCTGCCCTAAAAATACTCCTTGGCAATGGTCAAAGTGTTTACGGTTCCCGGTGTGCTGTGTACGGTTCGAGGAATTTCTTTTAGGAAAAGACAACTTCCACAAGCTGTAAACCGTGAACCGTAAACTGAAAACAAACCTCAACTTCTTAAAAAACATGCAGAAGATCAACCTATTCTGCAACTCAGCAGCAATAAAGGCTCACGACTCATGGATAAAATTGTCATGGCTATTGCCACCGGATTCTACACCGGCTACACCCCGAAAGCCCCCGGCTCCATGGGTACCCTGGTGGCCTTTCCCCTTCATTTTCTCCTTCTGCTGCTGCCGGGCCACGGCTATTATCTGGCCCTGGTCGCCATCCTGATCCTGGCCATTATCACCGCCGGTATGGCGGAAAAAATCATTGATAAACAAGACCCGGGCATGGTGGTCATTGATGAAATCATCGGTATGTTGATCGGGCTCATCAATGCCCCTCTCACCCTGCCTGCCCTGGTCACCGCCTTTGTGTTGTTTCGAATTTTTGATATCTGGAAGCCTTTTCCGGTCTGCTGGTTTGACAACCATCTCCACGGTGGAACCGGCATCGTCCTTGATGATGTCATGGCCGGCATCTATACCCTGGCCTGTATGCAGATTCTGTCATTCTATGCCATTTTCTAGTCGCCGAATGGCATAGTAACCAGATTCAAACCAGCCCATAGTCAGTCTCTGTCCTTTCCCACCTGCCCGGCCACACATTCCAGCTCTTGCCCTCGCCACAACAAACACAACAACTCCCTGAAAGAACGTCTTTCCTGTATCTATTTCAGAAATTAATAATATAATTAATATGTTGGCACCCTTCTTGCCAGAGATCAGGGAAACAATCACACGAGGCCGCTGTGGTCAGACAGTTCAGCCTCATTTTTTTCACCTATGCTGATCCCATTCAATATCACCAACCATCCCCATGGAAATGGAGCGCATATATGACTCAAAAACTCTTCCTCGCCTTAACGGTATCAGGCGCAGCATGGCTGGTGAGTGTATCAGCTCTTGCAGCAATTAACCGTCCGTCAGGTCACGAACAGGGTAACACCTATGAGGAGTGTGCTGTGGAATGCTCTGAATTTGCAGATGCCAAAGGCTGCCGGGAGTTTCGCCGCGCCAGGCTGATCTGCACAGAAAAGAAAAAAAGCACCTGGCCTATTTTTACGGCGCAGGTGCTTCATAATGACGAATGATAAGAATTGTTTTCCTGAGGTCAGTACAAAACCTCCCTCAGTTTTAACTGCTGACCTTGGGGAAACGCTTTAGATCCAACTGCCGAGGCCAACATCAGCCAACGGCTTGGGCGATTTCATCCTGCAAGGCGCTGATTACATCCAGGGGTTTATCCGCCTTGGTAATGGGCCGCCCCACCACAACATGATCGGCACCACCAAGAATCGCTTTTTGGGCGGTCATGATCCGGGTCTGATCGTCACTGCCATCAAGAATATTGGCCCCGGGTCTGATACCGGGTGTCACCAGAATAAGTTTATCCCCTAAGCCCTCGCGCAGCCTGGGCGCCTCCATCCCTGAACAGACCACCCCGTCACACCCGAGCTCAAGGGCCCTCTTGGCCCGGAAATAAACAAGATCAGCAATGGACTGGGTCATACCCATGGCCCGCAGATCCTCCTCACCAAAACTGGTGAGCACGGTGACGGCAAGGAGTTGCAAATCGCCGCGCTCGGTGAGGGCCGCCCTGATGATCGGATCATTGCCGTGGATGGTTGCCATGGACACGCCGTGATCGCGGATCTGGGCCACCGCCAATTTGACGGTTTCCGGGATATCAAAAAATTTCAGATCCAGCATGACCTTGTGGCCGCGATCGATGATCCAATCCACCGTATCAAACCAGCCCGCCAGAAAAAGCTGCAGGCCTACTTTATAATAGCCGATCTTGGCCTCGGTCTTTTTGACCCATTCCTTGGCGATCTCCGGATGTTCCACATCAAGGGCCAGGATAATTCGTTCATTTAATGGAATATTTTTTGCCATTTTCCGACTCTACCTTGTTATTATACCACAAGGGTATAAGTTTCGTTTGAGCTGACAAGCTGCTCAACTTCAGCTTTATACCACAAGGGTATAAGTTTCGTTTGAGCTGACAAGCTGCTCAACTTGAGCTTTATACCACAAGGGTATAAGTTTCGTTTAAGCAGACGAGCTGCTCAACTTGAGCTTTATAAAGAGAATTGAATATAAGAAATTATGGGGAGTTATCATCTTCCACCTAAATAATCATACTCCAACTTCTACCATCAGAAATTGATGACCGCAAATTAAATGAAAGGAATGCACTATGGGGAAATTACTTCGACCCGACAGTTACGCCCGTCACACCCTGGAAAGATACACTGGTTCTTCAGTCAAGGATTTCAGGTCGAACATCCTGCTGTGCAATTTTGAACGCTACGTAAAAAGTTTTGCCGAGCATACCGGCAACCCGATCCAGTCAGGATACTGGGACGTGGTGCACGACGTGGAGCGCGACGTTTCCATCATTAACCATGGTGTCGGCTCACCCACGGCCGGCATCGTCATGCATTGTCTCTCCTTTCTCGACAATATCAACTCGGTGCTCATGCTCGGCATGTGCGGCGGCATTAAAGATGACTGCGAGATTGGTGATTACATCGTACCCACCGCGAGTATCCGCGATGAGGGCACCAGCCGCCATTACCTGCCCCAGGACGTGCCGGCAATCCCCTGTGTCGAACTGACCCGGATCTCCGAGCAGATTGTCCAAAAATCCACGGGCAAACGACCAAGATCCGGTATTATGCTCACCACGGACTACCGGATGTGGGAATTTGACCAGGAGTTTATCGATTACATCTTCAAACACCGGATTATTGCCGTTGATATGGAGATCGCCACCCTGTTTTCGGTGGGCTATGCCCTTGGCGTCCCCACCGGCGCCCTGATGCTGGTCTCTGACCTGCCCCTGCGCACCGGCGGCATCAAGAGCAAGGACAGCGCCCAGGACATCTTCTCCACCTACACCAACGATCACTTGCGGATGGGGGTCCGCATCTGCGAGGAAATAACCCACCAGAACGAGAAATTCCCCAGCACCTCCTTCAAGCCGCCCTGCGGTTGAGGGCTTCAGGCCCTTGCGACACGACTCTCCCATGCCCTGTATTGATTTCCACACCCACATCTTCCCTGACCATCTGGCCGTAACCACCGTCCCCGCCCTGGCTAAGGCCGGCAAGGTCAGCCCTGCCTCCGACGGCACCGCTGCCGGGCTGCTGGCTTCCATGGACCAAGCTGGCATCGATGCCTCGGTGATCTGCTCCATTGCCACCAAACCCAGTCAATTCTCAGCGATCCTGGACTGGTCGCAGACAGTGCGCTCCGAACGTATCATCCCCTTTGTCTCCATCCATCCTGATTCTAAGAATCTCCGCGCTGAGATCACAAGAATAAAGGCGGCCGGCTTTCAGGGCATCAAACTCCACCCCTATTACCAGAATTTCTATGTCGATGAAAAAAGAATGCGCCCCCTCTTTGAACAGCTTGCCGACGAAGGGCTCATTGTCATCTTGCACAGCGGCTACGATATCGGCTTTCCAGAAGAAGAACGGGCAGATCCTGCCAAGATCAAGGAACTGATCAGCGCCATCCCCCATCTCAAACTGGTGGCTGCCCATTTAGGTTCCTGGCAGCAATGGCATAAAGTGGAAAAATTCCTGGTGGGCGAGGATGTCTATTTCGATATCGCCTTTGCCCTGGAGTTTCTGGAAAGAGAACAGGCGTGCCGAATTCTCAAAGAACACCGACCCGATCGTCTGCTCTTTGGCTCTGACTCACCTTGGGCCGATCAGACCGGCGTCAAAAAACTGCTGCTGGATTTGGACTTGGGGGATAATTTGACAGCAAGGATACTTGGGGAAAATGGTGCGGAACTGCTGGGAATTAATTAAGGAGAAGCGAAATAAGAAGGTGAGAATTGGCGAAGAAAAAAGCTTTCCTGACAGGTGAACGCTGGCAGAAAACACTTTCTGTGACGCTCGCAGCGCTTATATCATTCTGAGCCTCTCCCCTTCTGATTCCTGGATGCTGAATTCTTATTTCTTAAATTCTTATCTCTCACCTTCTGTCTTCTCAACCCCTCACATATCACAAATAACATTGCCGCCGACCCGGAAGGCGTTGGTGCGCATATTGTACATCATATTGTTGCCGGTAAGTTCGAGGCCCTCGGTTTTAAAAAGGACGGGGGTGGCTGTTTTGGCCACCTTATACACCGTGAAATAACGCAGGGCGTCAGTGGCGATCCGGTATTTGCCGTCGCCGGTGACCACAACCACATCCTCAACAATGGTAATCACGTTTTTATCGGTGGCCAAAAGAGCCTCCCCGCCCTTAATCTGGGTGGGCATCCCTTGGTCATTATAGAGCTGACAATCTATTTTCTGAAAGTGAAATTCATCACCGCCCGCACCGCCCGTTGCCACGGAGTCGGCCCGCAGGACCATCTCCAGCTTCTCCCCGGTGCTCTGTGACATGGTAATCCCATAGAGATGAAGATTGCGATCATCCTCCTGCGCCTTCTTGTCGGCAAAGACAATCTTACTGTCGCGCGGCTGAAGAAATCTGGCCACAGGCGGCTGCCAGAGAGGATACAGACCAAGGATCATAAGCGGCACAAGCCACGCCCTGTTGCGGGAAAAATTCATCCTAGGAACGCTCCAGATACTCAGCCAGCAGTACTTCATACCTGCCCTTGGCCTCAACAATGAGATCACAGACCTCGCGCACCCCGCCTTGGCCGCCGTTAAACCGAGAGGTAAAATCGACAACCTCTATCACCTCGGCCACAGCATCGGCCACGGTGGCGGAAAATCCTACCTTGGCAAGCAGCGGCAGATCCAGCCAATCGTCGCCCATATAGGCGACCTCTTCAGCCGTTAGCCCGAGCACAGCCACTATCTCCCGAAATGCTTCAACCTTGTTGCGCCGTCCTTGGTAGAGATGGTCAATCTTCAGATCCTGGCAGCGCCTGACCAGGGCCTTGGACGTGCGGGCGGTGATAATCCCCACCTCCACTCCGACCTTACGCAAGAGATTGAGACCAAAACCGTCTTTGGAGTTAAAGGTTTTGAGCTCAATACCCTCATCGCTATAGGTAATGGAGCCATCGGTGAGCACGCCATCCACATCAAGAAGCAGCAGCTTCACCTTCTTGGCCTTGGGCAGCGAATTTTTCCAGGAATAACCGCGGCTTGATGCCGTGCGGGCTGCCGCTTTCTTGAGCAGACCTTGTGTAAACTCACAGTCGCCCGGGTAGGCACCTTCCGTGGGAGTGGGACACGACTCAGCCATGCACCACCTCATGAATCTGCACCAACTTCTGCAACAATTCCTCCACCTCGGCAAGGGGCATGGAGTTGGGGCCATCGCACAGGGCCTTGGCCGGATCGGGGTGGATTTCCATAAACAACCCGTCAATACCGGCAGCCACCGCGGCCCTTGACAGCGGCGGGATAAATTCACGTTGACCACCTGAACTGCCGCCGGCCCCGCCGGGAAGCTGGACAGAATGGGTGGCGTCATAGATCACCGGACAACCAAGGGAACGCATCACCGGCAGGGCACGCATATCCACCACCAGATTATTGTAGCCGTACATGATACCGCGCTCAGTGAGTATGATCTGATCGTTACCGCTTTCCCGCACCTTGTTCACGGCATTTTTCATATCCCAGGGCGACAGGAACTGGCCTTTCTTGATACTGAGCGGCTTGCCGGTTTTGGCGGCGGCCACCAGGAGGTCGGTCTGCCGACAGAGGAAGGCGGGAATCTGGATAACATCAAGAACCTTGGCAGCCTCGGCAGCCTGAGATGCCTCATGGATATCAGAGATCACCGGTACCCCGAACTCCTCCTTAATCCTGCCAAGAAGATCTAGGCCGTCCCTAAGACCAGGGCCACGGTAGGAAGAAATGGAAGTGCGGTTTGCCTTGTCAAAGGAGGCCTTGAATATGAAGGGAATCCCCAAGCGCGAGGTAATCTCTTTCAGACCGCTCACGGTCTCGCGGATGATGGCTTCACTCTCGATCACGCAGGGACCACCGATAAGAACCAGGGGATTGCCTGCGCCGATCTTTATTTTTCCAGCAATTGTAACATTATTCATAAGGACTCTCTTTTCCCGGTCATAAAACCACAAAAGCACAGAGCTTTTCGTCTCTGTGCCTTTTGCGTTTATCTTTTGACGGATGCCACCATGCGGCAGCTTATTCTTTTGCCTGTTTTAACGAGGCCTTCACGAATTCCCGAAACAGCGGATGGGGTGCCATGGGTTTCGACTTGAATTCCGGATGAAACTGGCAACCCAGAAACCAGGGGTGATCCTTAAGTTCGACAATTTCCACAAGATTATTATCCGGGGACGTGCCGCTGATAACAAGCCCGGCCTTTTCCAGGTCTTTACGGAAGGTGGGATTAAACTCAAAACGATGGCGGTGACGCTCATCAATATCCTTTTCACCATAGGCCTGAATGGCAAAGGTCTCATCAGCCAGGGTACAGGGGTAGCTGCCCAGGCGCAGGGTGCCGCCCATTTCAGAATCCTCATTACGGATATGGGTACGCCCGGTACGCGGGTCATACCACTCCTTCATGAGGTAGATGACATTATGCTTGGTAAGTTTGGTGAACTCATTGGAGTCGGCATCCTTCATCCCGGCAACATTACGGGCAAACTCGATCACGGCCAGCTGCATACCGAGGCAGATTCCGAAAAAGGGAATCTTGTTCTCTCTGGCATAGGTGATGGCGTTAATCTTGCCTTGAATACCGCGCTGGCCAAAACCACCGGGCACCAAAATGCCGTGACAGCCGTTTAATTTGGCGGCGATATCGCTGCCGTTTTCAAGTTCTTCGGAGTTAATATATCTCAGATTCACCCGGGCGTCGTTGGCAACACCACCATGAACCAAGGCCTCATTAAGGCTCTTATAGGCCTCCACCAGATCAACGTATTTGCCGATGATGCCGATGGTCACCTTGTGGGTGGGGTTCTTGACCTTGTCCACCAATTCACGCCATGGCTCGATACGAGGAGCCCTGGTCCAGATATTGAGCTGCTCAAGGATGAGTTCATCAAGGCGCTCCTCATGGAAACAAAGCGGCACCTCATAGATATTATCAACATCCTTGGCGGTGATGACGGCTTCGGTTGGCACATTACAAAAGAGAGAAATCTTCTTCTTCAGACCGATATCAAGATCAACTGCCGTCCGGCAGAGGAGGATGTCAGGCTGGATACCGATGGCCCGCAGCTCTTTTACCGAATGCTGGGTGGGTTTGGTCTTAACCTCGCCGGCCGTGGCCAGATAGGGCACCCAGGTCACATGGATAAAGAGTGACTGATCACGCCCCACATCAAGACGGAACTGCCGGATGGCCTCCAGAAAGGGCAAACTCTCAATATCACCAATGGTACCGCCAATCTCGACAATGGCGACATCGGCGTCACCCTCCAGACTGTGGATAGCAGCCTTGATCTCATCCGTAATATGGGGGATCACCTGCACGGTACCGCCCAGATACTCACCGGCGCGCTCCTTGGAAATCACCGAATAATAAATACGACCGGAGGTGAAATTGTTCTTCTGTCCCAGTTTGGCATTGGTGTACCGCTCGTAATGGCCCAGATCAAGATCGGTTTCGGCCCCATCGTCAGTAACAAAAACCTCACCATGCTGGAAGGGATTCATGGTGCCGGGATCAACATTGATATAGGGGTCAAGCTTCTGAATGGTAATGGTCAACCCCCGACT
>JAHJKA010000059.1 GCA_018822545.1 Pseudomonadota bacterium | reverse complement strand
TTGCCGTCATCCTTCCAGCGCGTCGTAAAATCGCCGAGGTTCATGAGTTCGTCGGTGATGGGGTCACGCTGAATTTCCACCAGGGGCGGCATCCAGGGGGCGTTCATGATGTGGTCCATGACGCAGTATTTTTCCGTGCCCGCCTTGACGGAAAGACCGCCCAGCCCGGCCATGATCTCGCCTTTCATCATGCCGGTGAGGTAGCCTGGCGTTTCGTCGTTTTTGACGGTGACACCGATGACATTGCCGCCTGAGTCGGTGACCTCAGCAATATAGCCCTCAACATAGACCCCATCCATGGGTCTGGGGAATTCGGCCACCGAGGGGTCAAAATCCATGACATCATAGCCATAGGCCGAATCAATGGCGTAATGGGTCAGGGTGTCCTTGAAGAAATCAAGATCAACCAGGGGGTTGGCTGTGTCCAGACAGGCGGCGCCACGGATGGTGGAATCACACTGGACATCGTTAATGGTAAAAGGCAGCTTGGGGCTTACGTAAACCCGGGTGCCGGCCTCGGCGGCGCTGCCTGCCAGAAGACAGGCGGCGGTACAGCAAACTGCGGTGTAGATTTTCTTCTTAACTCTCTCCTTCATGTGCACTTCCTCCACTGCGAGCAGGAAAGAAAAATATGCTCTCTCACCTGCGGGGGTTTTCTCCTCCCAAAGAACCCTTCCCTGAAAACTGCTAAAGCAATTCGTATGCCTGCAGAGTAGCCATTCCGCGACCAAAAGAACTTTGGCACTGTAAAACAGAACATGGGTAAGGGTTAAAGACGTTGTGTGGTAAGATGTCGCACTACGACAGTTTGTTCGTTGTTCGGTGCCTGAAATTCCTTTGATACCGAGGTGTTAGCAGCATTTTTTTGAGAGGATTGGTCGAGGAAAGTTTCTCTCTGAAAGAAGCCAGCCTAATGATCAAAAAAGGAGTTTCTGATGAGCAAGGTGGTTTGTTTCTGGTGATAAGTTGAGTAGATTCGCTAGAAATTGACTTTTCTGCAACTCTCGGGCGATAATAACCAGATGAAAACCATTCATTTCGGTAGTCAGGACAGAGCGATTTCAGCAGTTGGTCTGGGGGGCGAGGGAATCCTCAGGACCTATGATCGTACCAAGGAGGCCCAGGCCGTCATTAAAGAGGCCGTGAGCCAAGGCATCACCTATTTTGATTCGGCCCGGGTCTACTCCGACAGTGAGGTGTATTTAGGCGCTGTCTGGGGCAAGAACCCGGAGCTTCGCAAGTCTATTTTTCAGACCAGCAAATCCGCCTCCCGTGATAAAGAAGGCGCCCGCCTTGATTTACAGAACAGCCTGAAGCGTCTGCAAACCAGCTATCTTGATCTCTGGCAGATCCATGATGTCCGCACCACTGATGACCTCAAGGCCATTGCCCGGCCCGGCGGTGCCCTGGAGGCCTTTGTCGAGGCCAAGGCCCAGGGGCTGGTCAAGGCCATCGGTGTCACCGGCCACCATGATCCCTACATCCTGACCCAGGCGGTTAACGACTGGCCGGTGGATAGTGTGCTTCTGCCGGTGAATCCGGTGGAGGGTACTATCGGCGGTTTTCTCACCGACACCCTGCCTGCCGCCCACAAAAAGGGCATCGCCATTATCGCCATGAAGGTGCTGGGTGCCTCCCATTATATCCTGCCCAAGCTCGATGTTTCAGCGGAACTGCTGATCAGATACGCCCTCTCCTTTGATATCACCCTGCCCATCATCGGCTGTTCCACCCTGGCCGAGGTGCAGACCCTGGCCGGCATGGGCAAAACGCTGCAGCCTCTGTCGAAACGAGAAAGAGAAGAGCTGGAAATAATTTTTAAGCCCTATGCCCAGCGTCTCGCCTTTTATCGCGGCGTGCGTTAGGGGCCAAGCTAATGCGTGATGCCATGAATCAGACAGACCTCAAAAAACAGGCCGAGCAGGCGGGCTCACGACTTCATCTCATCGCCCTGGCTCAGTTGCTCGGCCTTTCCCTGCTCCTGGTTTTAACCTTTGTGGTCGATCAGCGCCATGGCCTGGAGCACGTAAAAAGGCTGGCGGAAGGCGCGGCCCGGGCCCATGCCCAGAAGGATGCCATCTATCGCGATCTGTTCATCGCCAGTGGCGGGGCCTATATGGCGGTTGGCAAGGGCATTGCCCCTAATACAAAGCTGGCCCATCGCCCCGACCGCGATATCACCAGTGCTGATGGCAGGCTCTTTACCCTGATGATTCCCAAGAACCTGTTGGCCATGGCCAGCAAGCGCTTGCCCGCCGATAATGGTGTGAAGGTGGTCTCGGCCATCAAAACCATCTTCCCCCTGGGGCCGGAGGATACCCCGGATGCCTGGGAACAGCAGGCCTTGGCCGGCCTGCAACAGGGGAGAACCGAGGTCAGCGCGCTGGTGGATGCGGATGGTAGTCAGGTCCTGCGTTTTATCTACCCGATCAAGGCCACCAGGGGCTGCGTAAAAAACCGACCGGGCCATGGGCTGGAGGTGGGGGATTTTCTCGGCGGCATCAGCGTCACGGTGCCCATGGCCTCCTATGAGCCCTTTCAGCAAGTCCATACCCGTAACGCCCTCTTTCTGCATGTCAGCCTTTGGCTACTGGGTGGTATAGGTATCCTCTGGAGTTTCCAGAAGATCAAAAAACGAGATGCGGCAATTTTCGCCGCCCATAAGGCCCAGAAAAATGTTCTGGAGGAGTTGGCAACGACCTTTGACGCCATTGATGACATCATCACCATCCAGGACAAGGATATGCGGATTACCCGGGTGAACCGGGCTGCCTGTGCGACCTTTAACGCCCCGGCGGCCGAGTTGGTGGGCAGGTATTGTTACGAGATGTTCTGCGGCACCGATAAACCCTGTGAGGGTTGCCCGGAAGTAGCGGCCTTGCAGGATGGCATATTGCACCATCAAGATGTTGAGCATAGAAATTCGGACAAGATTTTTGCCGAGTCAGCGGCACCCATTTGCAACGACAGCGGCGAGATCATTGGCCTTGTCCATTATGCCAAGGATATAACGGAAAGCCGCCGGCAGGAAAGGCAGCTGCGCCAGGCCCAGAAGATGGAGGCCATTGGTACCTTGGCCGGCGGTATCGCCCATGACTTTAATAATATTCTCACCGCCATTATCGGCTTTTCTGAGTTGGCCTTACTTTCTCCTGGCCTTGCTGTTGAAACCCGTGAAGATATTGACCAGGTCCACCATGCCGGGTTGCGCGCCAAGGAGCTGGTCAAACAGATTCTCACCTTCAGTCGCCAGGCAGAGCAGGACTTTCAGCCCCTTCATGTCCGGCCGGTAATAAAGGAGGCCCTGAAGCTCCTGCGCGCCAGTATCCCCACCACCATCAGCTTTGAAATCGATATAGCTGACAAGAGCCCCTTGGTTATTGCTGATCCCTCCCAGGTCCATCAGGTTGTCATGAACCTCTGTACCAATGCCTATCATGCCATGCGTGACAGCGGTGGTACTCTGCTGGTTTCCCTCCAGCCCGTGGAATTGGCGGGCCTGGATGTCGTAAATATGGCGGGCTTGAAACCTGGGCCCTACCTGCGCTTGAAGGTGAGTGATACGGGGATGGGTATCAAGAGAGAGGATCAGGAGAGAATTTTTGAGCCCTATTTTACCACGAAGAAAAAGGGGGAGGGTACTGGCCTTGGCCTGTCCCTGGTCCACGGTATTGTCCGCGCCATGGGCGGTTATATCTCGGTCTATAGTGAGGAGGGCAAAGGCACGACTTTTCAGGTTTATCTGCCGGTCATTTCCGAGGATAAGGTGGCCCTGCCAAGGGTGGCCGCCGCCAAGGTTCAGATGCCCACCGGCAAGGAGCGCATCCTCATCGTTGATGATGAGGAGAGTATTGTTGCCTTGGAAGTGCGGATGTTGGAGAGCCTGGGCTATACCGTGACCGCCTTTACCGATCCCACCCTGGCCCATAAGACTTTTGAGGCTGGGCCTGACAATTTTGATCTGGTGATTACCGATATGAACATGCCCCATCTCTCAGGCCTTGAGCTGGTTGAGCTCTTGCTGGGGGTGCGCGCCGACCTACCGATTATCATGAGCACCGGTTTCAGTCACCGCATCAATAGTAAGACGGCGCAAAAATATGGGGTGAAAAAGGTTATTTTGAAACCTCTTCTCTTGCATGAATTGGCCCAGGTTGTCCGTAGTGCCCTTGACGAGTGAGATTTGTCAGGAGTAAACGATCACAGGGTGCAGGTCGGAAAGCACCTTCACGGGCATTTTGAAATACCTAAAATTTGTCTAACTAACCTTTCTACGAGACGTGATTTATGAGCAGATATGTGGTGGCAAACTGGAAATCGCACAAGACCCTTGCCCAGGCCAGTCAGTGGTTGAGCCGTTTCCTCAAGGTGCACACTCCCCAAGCTAATCTTACGGTCATTGTTGCCCCGGCCATGCCCTTTCTTTTCCCCCTGCACCAGTTTCTTGACGACAATAAAAGCGGCGTTGTGCTCGCTGCCCAGGATATCTCATCGTTTCCTTTTGGCTCCTATACCGGCGCGGTGGCGGCTGAAATGCTCGAAGGTGTGGTGAGCTATGCCCTGGTCGGTCATTCGGAGCGGCGCCGCTGGTTTCACGAAACCCATCATGATGTGGCCAACAAGGCCCGCGAGGCCTTGGCCGTGGGCATGACCCCCATTGTCTGCGTTGATCAGCCTTATGCCCTGGCCCAGCTTGCCGCCCTGACCGACACGGAAGTGAAGGCGAGCATCATCGGCTATGGACCGGTGGAGGCGGTGGGGGGGGCTATTGCCCCGGCACCGGAGCGGATCAAGGCGGCCCTTGCCGAAATTATGGCCATCGCTCCGGACAGTCCCATTTTGTATGGCGGCTCGGTGAATGGCAAGAATGCCGGGGCATACATGAAAATTTCTGGTCTAGCCGGCCTCATGGTGGCCACGGCCAGTCTGCAACCTGAAGAGTTTGCTGATATCTGCAGGCAGGTTGCCGAAAGCTGATCTTCGGCAGGCTCAGAGATCGGTCCCTGAGCCTGTTGAGGAGTAAAATTGAGAGAGGGAGGAAGGAGCAGTGGCAAAGGCAATAAAAAACATCGACCAAAAATCAATCTGGGATGATGCCCGCCAGATGCTGGCCAAGGCAGAAAAAGACGGGGTGGAAACCGCCTGGGACCGTCTGGAGCAGCAAAGCCCCCATTGTCAGTTCGGTGAAAGCGGGGTCTGTTGCCGGATATGTACCATGGGGCCGTGTCGGGTTAGCAAAAAAGCGCCACGTGGCGTCTGCGGTGCCGATGCCGATGTCATCGTCGCCCGCAATTTCGGGCGTTTCGTGGCCGGTGGCTCGGCCGGCCATTCCGACCATGGCCGCGACTGTATTGAGGCCCTCTATGATGTCGCCCACGGTAAAACCAAGGATTACACTATTAAAGATGAGGATAAGCTGCGGCGCATTGCGGCGGAGCTTGGCATTGCCGAACAGGGCCGCGAAACCCTGGAGGTGGCCAAGGATCTGGCCGAGGAATTTTACGCAAACTACGGCAGCAGGCGCGACGAAGTTTCCTTTCTGTGCAGGGTACCTCAAAAGCGTAAGGATATCTGGCACAATTTGGGTATGACGCCCCGCGGTGTGGATCGTGAGATTGCCGAGATGATGCATCGCACCCACATGGGGTGCGATAACGATGCCGTCAACACCATGGTCCACAGTGCCCGCACCTGCTTGGCCGACGCCTGGGCCGGGTCGATGATCGCCACTGAGATCTCCGATATCCTCTTTGGCACCCCGAGCCCGCGTATGTCCCAGGCCAACCTCGGCGTCATCAAGGAGGATCAGGTCAATATCCTGGTCCATGGCCATAATCCCATTGTCTCCGAAAAGATTGTCGAGGCGGTGAATGATCCTGAACTCATTGCCCTGGCCAAACAGAAGGGCGCCAGCGGCATCAATGTCGCCGGTCTGTGCTGTACAGGCAACGAACTCATGATGCGCCAGGGTATCCCCATGGCCGGCAATCATCTGATGACGGAGCTTGCCATTGTCACCGGCGCTGTGGAGCTCATTGTTGTCGATTATCAGTGCATCATGCCCAGTCTGGTGACGGTGGGTAACTGCTATCACACCAAGATGGTGACCACAGCAGACAAGGCCAAATTCACGGGGGCCGAGCATGTCAAGTTCGAGATGACCAACGGCATGGCCCAGGCCCGCAAGGTGGTGCAGATGGCCATTGCGCGTTTTGCCCTGCGCGACAAGAAACGGGTCCAGATTCCTAAGGGGCCGGTGCCGATGATGACCGGTTTTTCCAACGAGGCCCTGCTGGCGGCCTTGGGCGGCACTCTCACGCCGCTGATCGAGGCCATCAAGGCCGGCAAGGTGCGCGGGGCGGTGGCCATTGTCGGCTGCAATAATCCCAAATACCAGCAGGATTACTGCAACGTTAATCTGGCCAGGGAGTTGATCAAGAGGGATATTCTGGTGCTGGTTACCGGCTGCGTCACCACCGCCGCCGGCAAGGCGAACTTGCTGATGCCCGAGTCGATCAGTCAGGCCGGCCCTGGCCTTCAGGAGATCTGCGGGAGCTTAGGCATCCCGCCGGTACTCCACATGGGGAGCTGCGTGGATAACGCCCGGATTATTCAGCTGGCCGCCATGCTGGCCAATGAGTTGGGGGTGGATATTTCTGATCTGCCCCTGGCTGGTTCGTCGCCGGAGTGGTATTCCGAAAAAGCGGCGGCCATCGGCACCTATTGCGTGGCTTCGGGAATCTACACCCACCTGGGCCATCCCCCCAATATCACCGGCTCTGAGCTCGTTACCAATCTGGCCTTGAAGGGCCTTGATGAACTGGTGGGCGCCTGTTTTCTGATTGAGCCCGATCCCTTTAAGGCCGCAGAGCATATTGACCAGAGGATCAAGGCAAAGCGCCTTGGTTTGGGATTGCCCGCCTGAGCCACACCATCTTGCGCGGCGTCTTTCCCGCTCTCTCCCGCAATGGGAGGGGGCTTTTTTGTGGTTCTTCGGCGAAGGCAGGGAAAGGCGTAAACACAAAGGCACAAAGACACAGAGGGATTTTATAAAGAAAACCTCGGTGTCTTTGTGCCGTTGTGGTGAGAAAAAGGGTTCGCTACCAGTTTGTCAGGGAAGCCTTGGCGACTTTATGCCAATTTTTCCAGCCATTTTGCAGCAAAATGCAAAGTGCTTGCCGCAAAGAAACTCGTGTCTGGATCAGGTGCCGCGAAAGGTGGCAAGAAAGGCTGCGGCCTCGTGGCTGGGCAAAGGTTTACTGAAATAATAACCCTGGATGATGTCGCAGCCCAGTTTTTTCAGGTGTTCAAGTTGCTCCTTGTGCTCCACGCCTTCGGCAACCACTTGCAGACCCAGGCGCTGGGCCATGGCGATGATGGTTTCGACGATCTGGTCACTGCTGGCATCGGTGGTGAGATCATCAATAAAACTCTTGTCGATCTTCAGGGTGGAGACTGGAAAATGCTTGAGGTAAAAAAGTGATGAATAGCCGGTGCCGAAATCATCAATGGCAATGCTGATTCCCATATCGGCAATGGTGTGCAGAATTTTTAAGGTGCGCTCCGGATCAGACATCAGGACACTTTCAGTGATTTCGAACTCAAGATTCTCGGCCTTGATGCCGGTCTCCTCCATCACCTGCTTGATATCGGTGATGAAGCGTTCATGTTGGAGCTGTTTGATGGAGATGTTGACCGCAATATGGAGAGGTGCCTCTGCATAGCCTGCCATGAGTTCCATGCCCTTAAGGCAGGCGACCTTAAGGATGTGTAATCCCAAGGGTATGATAAGGCCGGCCTCTTCACAGATCGGGATAAAGGTGAGCGGGCTGACCATGCCACGAATGGGATGGTGCCAGCGGGCCAGGGCCTCGAACCCCAGCACCTCCAGGGTGGCAAGGCTGATTTTTGGCTGCAGGTGGACGGTGAACTCGGCATTGCCGAGTGCGGTGCGGATATCTTCCTCCAGGGCCAGACGTTCCAAGGCCGCCTCATTCATGCCGGCCGTAAAGAGTTGGATGATATTCTTACCCTTGGTCTTGGCCTGATACATGGCAAGATCGGCGTGTTTGATCAGGGTCTCTGTGTCCTCGCCGTCATCCGGGAAAAAGGCGATGCCGATACTGGCACTGATAAAGAGATTGCGGCCCTTGATGATGAAAGCCGCGGTCAGCTCCTTCTGAATACGCGCGGCCACCACCCGTACGCCATCCTTGGCCTCAAGATTGTCAACCAGCACCACAAACTCGTCCCCACCCATCCTGCATACCGTATCACCGGGTCGGATCACCTTCATCAGCCGCGAGGCTACCTCCTGGAGAAGGATATCGCCGTGGTCGTGGCCCAGGGTGTCATTGATGGTCTTGAAATTATCAAGATCAAGAAAGACAATGGCCAGCTTTTCTTTACTGCGCTGGGCGTGGGAAATGGCAACATCCATGCGGTCTTTGAGCAGAAGTCGGTTGGGCAACTCGGTGAGAGGATCATGCAGCGCCTGGTGCTGGATGATGTCCGCCTGGTTCTTGAGCTCGCTGATATCATGAAAGATCGCGATGAAGCCGGTGTTGACCCCATCTTCGTCCTTCATGGTGGCGAGGGACAGCCAAACGGCAATGACCTCCTTGTCTTTGCGCTGGATCCACACCTCGCCATCCCAGGAACCACTGGTTACGACGGTTTTTCGTATTTCAGCGTAGGGCAAAAGGTCATGCTCATCAGTTTCCAGAAAGCGGGAGTCGTGGCCGATGGTCTCCTGTTCTGCGTAGCCAGTGAGGGTGGAAAACGCGGGGTTGACCTTAATGACCAGGCCTTCCGTGTCAAGAATGATGATGCCTTCCAGGGAGTGCTCAAAGACCTCGCCCATGAGTTGGAGTTGTTCATTGGCGGCCCGCAGATCCGCGGTTCTCTCTAAGACCTTCTCCTCAAGGTCAAGATGAGAGATGCCGAGCTGCATCTTGCTGACCCGGAGCTGTTCAAGATTTCGGCGAAGCTGGGTTTCCTTGGCGGCCAAGGTTTCGGCCATGGTGTTGAAGGATTGCGCCAGGGTGCCAAGTGCGTCTGAGCCCGTGATCTTCAGGCGGTAAGCCAAATTGCCTGTGGCAATTTTTTTAGTACCATTTACCATCTCCGCTATTCTGCTGATTAAAATACTGCGCAGCAGAAACGTTATAATAAGACAGCCGGCAATACTGGCACAGGCCAGAGCGAAAAAGCGTATTCGTTTCGCCATGGTCATTGCCCATAATTTGTGTTCGGCCTGGGCTATGCTGCTTTCTTGATAGGTGCGGAGGTCGGCCATGGCGTAG
>JAHJKA010000058.1 GCA_018822545.1 Pseudomonadota bacterium | reverse complement strand
GCTTGCGTCATCACCGATCAGGGTATTATCGATATCGGTGATGAAGAGATGTTCAAGACCGGTCAGCCGCTTTCCAAATGAGGGACGCTTGTGGGCCGCCGCCGGCAGGGCTTCCTCTTCCAAGGCGGTGGTCGCACGCAGATCAGGAAAGACGTTCTGAATCTGCTCCATAGTCTTCTGGCAATGGGCCTGCCAGGAGTAATGACTGAGCACGCCGTTGATGCCGTTATTTGAGTAAGTGTCCCAGAGTTTGGGATCTACCAGAATGGTCTGGATAGCCTTGCCGATTGCCTTTGGGTCCCTGGCATTGACCAGAATACCGTTCCGGCAGTTGTTGATGATGTCCACCGGTCCGCCGTCATCGGTTGCGACAATGGGTAGGCCGCAAACCGAAGCCTCGATCAGGGTGAGGCCGAATGGTTCCACCAGGGCCGGGTTGACAAAAACGCCCCTGGCTTCAGCGCAGAGGCGGTAGAGCTCCGGGACCTCGGTGGAAAAATCATGTTTTTTAGGAATGGCCATTTTGCCGTAGAGGTTAAAACGGTCCATCTGCAACAGCATGTCGGTGAGCACGGCCTGCTCGTTTTCCTCCATGGTAGTGATATCCTGGCGGATGCCTGCAAAGACGGCGAGGTTGGCCAGGGCCTGGAGCTCCTTGTTGCGGCCGTATGCCTCGATGATACCGGTGATGTTCTTGCGGTGGTCCGGGCGGCACAGCACCAGAACAAACGGTTTTTCCGGATGGGCCCAGAACCTCTTGAGCTCGGCAAGCAAGGTCACTCTGGTCTGTTTGACCTCCTCGCTCATCAAAGCGGTATCGAGTTGGGAATCGTAATAGGGGTAGAAGCTGGTCATGTCAATACCGGGCGGGATCACCTCATATCTCCCCTCGTTGAAATTATCATAGAGTCCGTACTGCTTGTCTATCTCCTGCTGGGTGGAAGTGATAATCTGGTCGGAGTGGCTGATAATCTCCTCTTCCACCTGAATCCGAGTATCCATATGGTACTGTTTGACGATATCGGCATGACTCATCCCGTCGGCCAGCAGCTTGCCCATCTTGTTGCGGCCCATGGAATGACCGGTGAAGATAAACGGGGCATCAAAAGCGGCGGCCAGTTCCATGGCCACCAGTCCGCCATCTGCATAATGACCGTGGAAGAGATCCGGCAACCTGTTCTCACTTCGAATAAAGCGGATAGTGTTATCGACAAATTCCTGAAGATGGGGCCAGAGCAGTTCCTTACGGATATATTGGCGGCCGCCGCAGGCGATTCGCACCAGGCGCGCCTTTTCGGAAAGAGGTTCGATAACCTGACTGTATTCTCTGGATACCGCCTTGTCGTCAATAAGGCGGGTAACCAGATCGACCTGAGCCACATCCTCACGGGATGCGAGGGCCCTTGCAAGCTCAAGAACATATTTGACCTGGCCGCCGGTATCGGCATCGCGCCCCAGTTCGGGAGAGGTGCCGCGAATCAGACCATGAATACTAAAAAGCTGCAGATATAATCCATTGTCGTCCATTTTTCTCTCATCGTATTTAAATCAGAAGGCCCGGTTGCCCCCACAATTTTCACTTTAGTGACTTTCAGTGTAGCAAAAGGGTGGTGTAAAACGGAAATTAAATCATTTTTCCAAAAAAAGATCTGCCAGAAATGGGGTTCAGTCTAAAGCGCCGGTAAATCACAATTGGACTAATCGCTCTCTTGGCTATAAGATATAAAATAAATTCGCTGATCATGGGCTTGTCTATAACCAGTCAGCTGTTAAGCCAAAAGGAGACATGATAATGAAGACGATAATTCTGGGTATAATCACAATAGCAGCACTGATCGGCGCCTCATCTGTTACTTGGGCAGATGCCACTGTCGAGGATAAACCGAAGGTAGCCGCCGATAAGGACGGGGCAGTGGAAAAGGCACGGTCAGTTGGAAATAGCTGGCTTTCCGGGATCAAAGACATCCTTATTGACCTGGACGTTCTTGAAAATTCACCCAACGTTGCCGAAGGCAAGGGCGCCAGTGCCAACAAGGGAACCAGGGTAATCAAAAACTCCAAGGTAAAAGGGACTGTTACCAACAGCGCCAATATTGAAAAATCTTCCAACATGGCCATCGGAGAAAATGCTACCGCCAACATGGGAGCCACCACCATCGAAAACTCTGAGGTAACAGGATCCGTCAACAACAAGGCCAATATCACCAAATCTGCCAATGTGGCCAGAGGAGCAAACGCCACTGCCAACATGGGTTCGATTACTACCCGAAAAAGCAACATCAGTGGCTCCATCAAAAACAGCGCCAATATCTCTAAATCAGCCAATACCGCCAAAGGGGTAAATGCCACCGCCAATATGGGGAGCGTGAACGTGCAAAACGCCAAGGTCACGGGGAAGGTTTCTAACACTGCCAATATCAGCAGTTCAGCAAATACCGCATCCGGCGAAGGTGCCACAGCCAGTATGGGATCAATTGATATTGATTAACACCGCAGCAAAACCATTCCACCAGACCATCGGTCTACCGGTCTTTTCCGGACAGACAGGCATCGGGTAATCACAATCTCCGGGTGACGGAAGAGAGGAAACCGTTTGAGTACAGATTTATTTTTTGAATTGCTTCAGACAGCTACGCAGGTTGGATTAAAATGAAATCTGACAAACTTACAAATCTAGCACCATGCCTTCCCGGGCAAAGATAAGGTTGGTTGCACCCTTTTTATTTTCTCTCAATTCGGCCGCGATCTGATCGATCTCCTTGTCAGTCCGACCCGGTTCATGGTGGAAAAGTACCAGATTTTTTACTCCGGCCCGATTTGCCGCCGCGACTGCTTGTTCGATTGAGCTATGTCCCCAACCTACCTTGGATTGGTTGTACTCTCTCCTGGTGTACTGTGAATCATGCACCAGAACATCTACACCCCGGAAAAAATCTTCGATGGCTTTGTTCTGCTCATCCGCCACAGCCTTTCCCTCCAGAGCCATGTCCTTATCATAAGACGGGTCTGACGGATCAGTGCAAAAAAGGTTCTGAAAGGGCTCTGTGTCGTATGCCGTACAGAACACTTTACCTTTATACTCAAAGCGATACCCAAGACACAGCACCGGGTGATTGAGATATTTGGTGGTGAGGAGCACCCCTCCACCCAGATCGAACTTCCCTTCCTTTAGGCTGGTGTATTTGATGTTTGCCGCAAGCTCCAGATGGCGGACCGGAAAATACCGGTAGGACATCTGCCCTCCGACGATACTCTCCAGACT
>JAHJKA010000009.1 GCA_018822545.1 Pseudomonadota bacterium | reverse complement strand
TTCCCGATGGCAGAACCTTTCTGCGGGTTCACAAGCCTGATTTCTACGACGATGACCTCACCCTGGTCCGTCCCATGATTGCATTTGTGAACCGCGTCCACGAACCCGCCTCTGGCTTTGAAATCGGCCGTTACGGGCCTTTCTTCCGGGTGGTGGAACCGATCTTTCACAACGGCGAATATGTCGGGGCCTTTGAATTCGGCATTATCGCCCATCAGGTCCTGGAACTGCTGGCCACCAAAAAGGACCTGACCACCACCACCTATTTTGACAAGGACGTCTTTGCCAAGGCCTTTCTTTTTGACAAGGATCGTCTTCGTCTCCTTGGTGATTTTCAGGTCATTACCCACGACGATAACGATATCTTCCGAAAGCTTCCTGCCGACGTCAAAATCTGCACCTCTTCGCAACGACTGACCTTAAACGGCCACATCTACATTCTCCATTGCCGACCCATCTTCAAAAACTTTCAACAAAAGGAAATCGGCGGCATTCTGGTCTTGCAAGACATCACCGCGACCCTCGCCGGCAAAAAGGCCTATCTCATCAAATCGGCACTCTTTACCACCCTGATGCTGATCGCCACCCTCTTTGTCGTCTATTTTTATTTTGGTGATGTGATGGACGCCCTGCTTCGGGAGATTGCCGAACGAAAGAAATCGGAAAGCGCCCTACGCACCAGCGAATCACGTTTCCGCCTCCTGGTCCACGACCTGCCCAATATCGCGGTCCAAGGCTATGACAAGGAGAGACAGGTGGTTCTCTGGAACAAGGGCAGCGAACTTCTGTACGGCTACAGCCAGGAGGAGGCCCTGGGCCAGAAGATTGAGGATCTTATCATTCCTGAAGCAATGCGTGCCGAGGTGATTGCGGCCATGAACGGCTGGTTTGAGCGCGGCGTTGCCATTGCCGCCGCAGAAGTCACCCTGCACCATAAGGACGGCAGCCCTGTCCCGATCTTTTCCAGTCATGCCCTATCCTACAATCATCAGAGCGAGCCTGAGATATACTACGTGGACGTCAACCTCTCAGACCTCAAAGAGGCCCAGGCCAAACAAACCCTCATGGCACAACAGCTGAACCGGGCTCAGAAGATGGAGGCCATCGGCCTGATGGCAGGGGGCGTGGCCCATGATCTCAACAATATCCTTTCCGGCATCGTCAGCTACCCAGAGCTCCTGCTCATGCAGTTGCCTGCAGACAGCTCCATGCGCAAGCCCTTGGAGACCATAAAAGAATCAGGATCCAGGGCGGCGGCCGTGGTGGCCGACCTCCTTACCGTGGCGCGCGGGGTGGCAAAAACCACGGAAATCGCCAACCCCAACAATTTTATCAACGCCTATCTGCAATCAGGGGAATACAACGAACTCGCTCGCCGCCACCCCCATATCAACATTCAGACCAATCTGACCGCCGACCTGAAAAACATCCGCTGCTCAGGTGTCCACATCATGAAGGTCCTCACCAACCTGATCAACAATGCGGCCGAGGCCATCAACGAACAAGGGACCATCACCATCAGCAGCCGCCAGGAACAGATTACCACTGATTTTGCCATGGCCCATAATCTCACCCCCGGCGAATACGCCGTCATTACTGTTTGCGATGACGGCCCCGGCATTGCCGCCGAAGATCTCACCCAGATCTTCGAACCTTTCTTCACCAGAAAAATCATGGGCCGCAGCGGCACCGGTCTCGGTCTGACCGTGGTCTGGAATACCCTGCACGACCACGGCGGTGTGGTCACTGCCGAGAGCTCCGGCAAGGGCAGTTGTTTTCATCTCTACTTCCCGGCCTGCGAGGAGGCCATCACCCTTGCTACCGAAGAGGCCTATCCGCAAGACTACCAGGGCAACGGCGAAGCAATTCTGGTGGTGGATGACGAGCAATCGCAACGGCTGATCTGTAAAAAAATCCTGACAGCCCTTGGATACGAGGTGACCACTGTCGCCTCAGGGGAAGAGGCGGTTAAATATATGCAAGGGCATAGCGTTGACCTGCTCATCCTAGACATGATCATGACGCCAGGGATTAACGGCAAGGAGACCTATGCCCGGATCAGTGCATTGCACCCAGGCCAAAAGGCCATTATCGCCAGTGGCTTTTCCCAAAGCGAGGCGGTCCAAGAGACCCTCGCCCTGGGTGCCTGCCAATTCATCAAGAAACCATACACCATGGCCCAACTAGGCCAGGCGGTAAAGAAAGAACTTTCCTCTGCTCAGTAAGCAGTTCAGCAAAATCTCGTCCGGCAACGTCTCCCCGCTGCCACCCCATGCGGCTCAAATGTTATAAAGGCTGAGACCGGACAAAGATGTATTCGTTCTGGGTAGACTGCCCTTCAGCGAAACGATAGCCGCCCCTGGTGAATTCTTGCAACCCCACTGGTGCATCAATTTGCCGGCGGACAATAAAATCAGCCATCATACCCCGGGCGCGTTTGGCAAAGATGGCCACCACCCTGGCCTTGCCATCTTTGATCTCTTTAAAATTGATGGTCAGCACCGTACCGGCCAGCTTCTGCCTATCAACTGCCTTGAAATACTCCTGCGAGGCGAGATTGACCACCACCTTGTGCTCATGACCGGTGAGAGCAGCATTGATGCTTTCGGTGATCCGCCTCCCCCAGAACGCATAGAGATCCGGGCCACGCTTGTTGGCAAGCTTCGTTTTCATCTCCAGACGATAGGGCTGCATGAGATCAAGGGGCCGCAGGCAGCCGTAAAGCCCAGAGAGGATTCGAAGATGGTCCTGGGCAAATTTGAAATCTTCCGCGCCATACTGATCAACATCCATGGCTCCATAAACATCGCCGCTGAAGGCGCACAGAGCCTGTTTGCTGTTTTGCAGATCAAAGGGCAGGGTAAATTTCCTATAGCGCTCGACATTGAGATCAGCGATTTTGGGGCTAATACTCATCAGCTCCTGAAGGCCAGCACCGTCATACTTACGCAACTCAGAAATAAGCTGCCGGGAATGGTCCAGGAGTTCCGGGGAGGAAAAAACGTCAGTCGCGGCCTCACTCTCGAAATCCTGGCCCTTGGAGGGAGATAAAAGTGTAATCATAAATATCCTCACCGCACGGATTTATCTTTTTAAATTAGCACCAATGTAACTCAGGACATACGCCCGCATGCCATGGACAGAGCAGACTCTTTCTTGACCCACTTACTATAGACCGGACAGAGAATAATTGGCAAACCAGATTGAAAAATCCAGACACCTTGAGTGATTTCGCAATGTATGCAAAAACCCACCCCGTAAAATTACAAAAAAGTCATAAGACTAAAAGCCAAGATCACAGTAATGTAATTTGTTTCCTTCGTCACAAACCAGGCATGGGCGCCAAACCTTCCCCCTGCGAGCATAATTATTAAAAAATATCAGGCCACTTCCCCTGGCATGCTTTTCGCTTATTCCAGTAATAGTGCGTCTATTTACTTGCCAAAAACACGGTCAAAGACAGATAAATAAACGAGGGTCTCCGCTAGAAGGCCTCAAAAGAACCTTAACATCTACACGCGAGCGACATCCACACCATGACCCTTCTCACCGACACTATGTTTTCCCTGCTTGACCAGAAAGGAGCCTTTGCCACCCTGGCCACCCCGCTGCCCACGCGCCTCTTCTCGCCGACCAGCCGCGCCATGGTGAAGCTCCTCAAAGAAAATAACGAAATCACCAAATACCGGATTCTCTGCAATCAGGTCTTTGATCTTCTGGACGTCCACTCTTTTGCAGAAATCCATGCCCTTATTCACAGCAAAGAGCGCCGTGCCGCCGCCAACCGCCGGGCTTACGGGCTGATCGGCAACATGTTCGGCATCAATGGCAATGAGCGGGAAATCATCGCCACAGTGAACAATTACTCCCGCACCGCCGACAGTGTCATTCGCTACTTAAAAAGCAAGGTATTAAACCGCTTTGCCTCCCATGTCGAGATGACCAACGAGGTGGACGCCACCTCCAGCCCGGTGGACCTGCTGCTCATCATCTTTGATGACCGCTACCACGCCAAGGCCCGTTTTGAAGCAAAACGCAAACTCCTGCTCATGAACCTGGCCGGCTCCATCGACCAGAGGGAACGCGAGACGGACATCGAGGCGAAATTCGCAAATTTCCTCCATTTCCTGAACGAACATGTCTGGCTTGCCGAGGCCAAGATCGGCGAACTGGAGCTGGTCTACCTGCTGAGCAACCATAGCCCGGAAGACTTTTCCTGCCTGAACTATAGGCTGCTGAGCAGAGATGAGGGGGAAAAAGTCAGCTTGAAAAAGGGCCAGAAACTGACCTTGCTGAAAAGACGCCACTTCAAGGCCGGCGGCAGGGAAATCCCCATTTATGTCTCCATCCGTAAAAAAACGTCGGAGACCAAGGTTTTAAAACTGCTGCGCAAAGGCGAGGAAAACCCGGCTGTGGCAGTTGATGACGAGCTGGGCCTCATGGGAGTTCTTGACCACCTGCCCGACGTCAAGCTCTTCCAGAATCACCTCACCCGCAGCGCCATTGCCGCCCACTCCTTCATGGTCCTGGAAGATATCTCCGACTCCCTGACCACAGGCCGCCATCGCAATAAAAATATCGGCAGTTCAGCAGGCACCCGGATGTTTAAATTCTTTGCCCGCATGGGGGGGATGCGGGTGGAGTTCATTGTCCACACCAACGAGAGCTATCTCGACTATATGTATAAACGGGATGTGGCCCATGACGAGTATGAGGTGAAGCGCATTTTTGACTCAGGCACTGCCGAACTCCTCTTCCCACCGGACATCTATTTTCTGGACATGAAAAAAGCCCGCAACCAGCAGATTGCCTGGTTCCGGGCTCAGATCGAAAGCAACTAGCAGGGCCTGAGGTCAGGCTAAGGCCGCCGGGCAGTCATCAGAAAGACGGGATATTCGACAATCCGCCCATCGCCCTTTTCCTTGCGGACTCGATGGGCTGTTATAAAGCGCACATCCACAAAACCGCAGGCCCCGGCAAGGACGCCAAGTTTACTGGTATCAAAACCACAGTGCTCCACCCCGGTCATATCATCATGAAAGGAACCATCTTCTTCCTCAAGATCAGCCATGGCAATAATCCCTCCAGGCTTAAGATGCTGGTGACAAGCAGCCAAAAATGCCCCGGTGTCCTTAATATGATGGAGGGTCATGGCGCTGTAAATAAAGTCAAAATCCGAAGTCTCCAACATTTCCCCGGAGGCGAGATCAAAATTCTTCACCTCGACATTATTAAGACCAAGAGCCCCAACTTTCGCCTGCAGAATATCAAGCATGCCTTGTGAGGTATCGACGGCCACAATATCTCTCAACACATCTGCGAGCTCACAGGTGAGTAACCCTGTCCCGCAGCCGATTTCAAGGGTCTTGTTTTGATAAACAAGAGGAACTTCCTGTTTTATGGCAACGACCACTGCAGCAGCAAGCTGACGCCGACTCGGCATATCGTCCCAGGTTACCGCCGCCTTGTCGAATTTTTCCTGACTCATCTCACACCTCTGTCCCGATTCGGGTATCTCTATCAATATCTCGCTCTTCCCTTTAGGACCTAGAGCAGCCAAATTCTACTTTCTTTTACCCATGGCCTGGCGAAGAACCGCAACAAGCTCCTCATCATTCCAGGGCTTGGTGAGAAAACGATAAATCTCACCGTCACGTATGGCCTTAAAAACCAACTGGGTATCGCCGTGGCCGGTCAAGATGATGCGGATCGTCTCCGGATAGATCCTGCTCACGGCACTGAGCAACTCCACGCCGGACATGCCGGGCATCCTCTCATCAGACAAAATGACATCTACCGGTGTTGTTGCCATCAGCTCCAAGGCCGCCCTGCCTGATTTTGCAGTCAGAATCTGCCATGGCTCATCCTGAAGCACTCTGCAGATTGCATTACGGACGCTTACCTCATCATCGACAAGCAAGATCTTTTGCATACTGCTACTCCCCCCGGCTGCAACCGTCCACCATTTATCAAGATCCTCAGCTGCCTGAGGACACAGAATTTACCTTCAGCACAAACACCTTTGCCGGCAAGGGAAAAGGGGCCCCTCTGCGGGCCGGGCTGACAACACCAGGGGGGATCAGGACGTAATAAGCACCCGCTGCCGTTGGATATCAAAGATGCCGACAATATCGTCGATCAATTCCTGAATGCCAGGATACTCTGAGCTGTCGAGCAAATCGTTATGAAACGTCTCCTCACCCTTGTCATCCTCTGCGACGATGAATCCGCAACGAATGCTTTCGTGAAATTCCTGCTGTTGATTATCCAGATAAACCGTGATGTTTCTAAACATGGTACCCTCCTTGGGAAGTTAAACAACCTGTGTGATTGCAAACAGGATACCCAAGGAGGTCAGACAAATACTGTCCTAGAAGAATTTTTATTTTTTGTAAGGCGCAGGCGCTCTGACATGGCCACGCAGAGCGAGCACCTTAAAATGGCCCCTGCGTCATCACCGCCGTTCTTAGCCCGGGGGTGCGTCCAGCACTTCGCGCACCACCTGGGCAATCTCACTCTTAAGAACCGGCTTCATGACGAGCCGGCGTAAGCCCATGGCCCGGACCTTCTCCTCGTTGATGATCTCGCTGAAGCCGGTGCAGAGAATAATCGGCAATTCCGGTCGGACAGCCAGAAGCTTGCCAGCCAGATCCATACCATTCATATGGGGCATGGTCATATCGGTAATGACCAGATTAAAGGCTGTCGGGGTGGTTTTGAACACCTCCAGGGCCCGCTGGGGATCGACAAAGGTGGTCACCTGATAGCCGAGGGGTGAAAGAAACTGGTCAATAACATCGACAACACTCGGCTCATCATCCACCACCAGGATATGCTCATGGCCGGTGGGCGTTGCAGAGGGGGCCGTCACAGGAGAAACGGCATTGCCCTGCTCAGCATACTTGGGGAAATAGACATGGAAGGTCGTGCCCTGGTCCAGTTCACTGTAAACCGTGATATGACCGCCAAGACCGCTGACAATGCCATGCACCACGGAAAGGCCCATACCACTGCCCTCGCCCTGGGCGCGGGTGGTGAAATAGGGCTCGAAGATACGCTCCCGTACCTGGGGCGTCATCCCGCAGCCGGTGTCGCTCACCTCAAGACGCAGATAGTCGCCGGCCTCCAGATGGAGTTCGTCGATATAGTCGTCAGGGCCGATCTTTGCAGCCGAAAGACTTACCGCCAGAGTGCCGCCTTTTTCCCGCATGGCATGGTAGGCATTGGTGCACAGATTCATCATCACCTGATGAATCATGGTCGGGTCGGCCAGAATATAGCCACACTGGCTGTCAATATTCTGCTTGATCTCAATGGTGGTGGGCAGGGAGGACCGCAGGAGCTTCAAGGCCTCTTTCACCACCAGGTGGATCTGGATAGGCAGGCGTTGTTGTTCATGCTGTCTACTGAAGGCGAGGATCTGTTTGACCAGTTCCTTGGCCCGGTTGCCGGCCTTGATAATCTCGCCCTGGTTCTTCCAGACCTTGCTGCCCGGCGCCATCTCCTCCTGGACCAGTTCCGCATAGCCGAGGATGGGGGTGAGGATATTATTGAAATCATGGGCGATACCGCCGGCCAGGGTGCCGATGGCCTCCATTTTCTGGGCCTGGCGAAGCTGAACTTCCAGCTTCTGATTTTCCTGTTCCGCGTCTATCCGGGCCGTGATATCCGTGGCGATTTCCAGACGCACCATCCGGCCGTCTATCCAGCGTATCGCCTGATCACGGCACTCATACCACCGATGGTTGACCAGATTCTGAAACTCCCAGACATAAATGCCGGTGGGTGCTCCGTCTTCACCGACAAGACGACTGTTGGTACAGAAGGAACAGGGACCCTCCAGCCCGGACTGCAAGGTCTGCCAACAGATTTTGCCGGCAATGTCCCCCCAGGTGTCTCGGCCATACTTGTTGACAAAGAGCAGCTCGTAGCTCTCCATATCCGCCACGTAGATGAGGGCGTCAATGCTGTCGAGGACGGCGTTGAAACGTTCAGAGGCCGCCTTGATCTTTTCTTCGGCCAAAAGACGCTCGCCGATCTCCTTTTCAAGGGAACGGGTTCGGACCGCAACCTGGCCTCTGAGTCGGTCGTTAAAAAGAAAGAGACTCAGGATAGTCAGAAAACCGGCAAACAGGGCGACAACGATGATAAACACCGTCCACGACTCGCGCTCCAGCGGCGCCCTGATGGATATAATCGCCCGGATGTCCCCCACCTTTTCGTTGAAGCCGCCCTGGCCAGGATAACGCTCCTGAAGCTGAACAGGCGCATCCTCACGCCGGCCGTGACAGCGCAAACACGCCTCATTATTTTCCAGAAAGGGCAAGGCCACATAGAGATATTTCTTACCCTCTACTTCAACAACATCGCTGTATTTCTTCACATCCCTCTGGTCATTGAACATCCGGATGAGCTTGGCCTCCAGTTCATCGGCCATGTTCACGGGATTGCGGGGACTGATCGCCGCCATTTTATAATAGAGGGTGGGAATCCCGGCCAGTTCACGCTCCTTATTATAGAACTGATGTTGATTGCGGACGATGAACGACGAGGAAAAGAGTTCCGGAGCATAAAAGCTCTCCGGGATCTCACCTTCGTCTTCATACTTATAGAGGGCGGGATGCATGACCTCCTGGACATAATGATGTATGCCCTTGTGAGAAAGAAGCAGATTCTCAATATTCTTCTCGGCCTGCCGCATGACAAAGGCATCAGCCAGAAAATAAAGGGCCACCATGACCACAACGGTTACCCCGGAGGCAATGATCCCGTTTCTAAAAAGATGTCCCCTATCGCCGTTGCCGTTATTACTCAGTTCGCTCCCCATATTTCCACGCCCTTCCCAAAAAAAACATACGAAGCAAGTGGCGTGCTGGACACCACTTGAAAACTACTTACGCCAAGCTAAAGCCGCAGTCAGCTCATGACCGACATACGGTAGCGGCCGGCCGGGGTTCTTTTTCCCGACACAATATCATGATGGATTGTTGCCTCAAAAGCAAGAAGTGAAGCGGGCATATCCTCACCTGATGACAGCCAACGGTAATCATTCTTACAGCAAGATTCCGCACATCATGCAGTTCAGGGGACGCCAAGAAAAGGCATCGAGCCCTCACTGCAAAAAAAAGCTCAGCACGGATGAGAGCGGCACTGAGATAAGGAGCTTGTGATTTTTTTTATTCCCCCATTCCGCCCTGAGCGAGCTCCCTTCAACAGGCTCAAGGAGCGCTGACGGAAACTCAGGTGGTAGACCCAGGCCCCTTGAACAAGTCGGACCCTGAGCCTGTCGAAGGGCAATTCCCTTTTCCCGGTGGAAGGCGAGTGGTGCCCAAGACCAGGGCAGTGAGGGGTTCCCTTTTGCGGTTCCTTTTAGACAAGCAAAAAGGAACACATCCCATGGATGACACAGTGGGCCTGTTATGAAATACCAGGCCCACTGGATTCCGCGATGAACCAAAAAAAAAGGACGTACAGCAAATCTGCTATACGTCCTTGATTTTGTAACTGGTGCCGAAGAGAAGACTCGAACTTCCACGGGCTTACACCCACTAGACCCTGAACCTAGCGTGTCTACCAATTCCACCACTTCGGCATGTTGAAAGTTCGCCCATCAGGGAGTTACGGGGCCAGGTCTTTCACCCTGCCCGCTGCCTTTTCAAAGATAAACCAGCAACGAGTACGATGGGAGCGAATGTACCGACTTTCTCCCCACCTTGTCAAGGTTTTTGTCTGGTCTTTAATTTGATGATTTGCATGGTGCATTAAAGATACAACCACAATATAATGACGTCCTGCACGCCATACAATTCATCTTGCTCCGGGGCAAAACCCTCTTCCCCCACTGGATGGCCGCAATCATAACCTTTGAGAAAACAATGCTAATCTATACAGATCTTGATGACATACAAGAACCCTTTGTCAAACCGTGCGTTACCATCGGCAACTTTGATGGAGTTCATGTCGGCCACCAGTACCTGTTCAGCGAGGTGGTGAGCCGGGCCTATAAAAATAAGGGCACCAGCGTGGCCATCACCTTTAACCCCCACCCCCTGCAAGTTGTTAGGCCGGAAGCAGGTATCAAACTGATCTCCACCTGTGACCAGAAACGGGAACTCATCGAGCATGCCGGCATTGACGTGCTGATCATCATTCCTTTTACCAAGAAATTCGCCACCACCCCGGCCTCGGAGTTTGTCGATGAAATCCTGCTTAAAAAAATAGGCATGGAGGAGCTGGTGGTGGGCTATGACTATTGTTTTGGCAAGGGCAGACAGGGCGACACCACCTTCCTCAAAGACCAGGGCAAGCTGAAAGGTTTCCCGGTCACCGTGGTGGAGCCCTATCATGTGGGGGATGTCATTGCCTCAAGCACCGAGATCAGACGCCTGGTAAGCGAGGGCAATATGCGGGCAGTGCGCAAGCTTCAGGGCCGCTATTACCAGATTCGGGGCGAGGTCCAGATGGGCAAGCAGCGCGGCGGCGCCGAGCTCGGCTTCCCCACTGCCAATCTCCACATCTCAAGCGAAGACCTCTGTCCCCGCCACGGTGTCTATGTAACCCAGGTGGTGTATGGCGGCAAATGCTACGGCGGTGTGCTGAACATCGGCGTCAACCCCACCTTCGCCGCTGACAATGAAGGCGGACCCTGCATCACCGCAGAGACCTTTATCTTTGACTTTAACGAGGACATCTACGGCAAGCCGATCAAGGTCAACCTGCTCCGCTTCCTGCGTGATGAGAAAAAATTCTCCGGCCCGGGAGAACTGGTGGACCAGATCAAAAAGGATGTGGAGCAGGCCCGCCAGGTGCTCACCGATGCCGAACAGGAGCTGCGCCTGTCCTGCGAGGAGAAGTTTAACCGCTGAGCAGCCTGAAACGAGTTTGGAGAATCTTTAATTTTCTCCCCGTGTTTAGTCTAGAAATGAGACATTTCGTTCGAGATCAAGGAACAGCTGGATTAAAAAGCGGAGCATATAATAGCCCTATGTGAGCATTTTTCATCCAGCTGTGACGCAGGGATCGGGCAAAATGGCCATTTCTAGGCAAACACTAGCTGCGATAATCCCCATTGATTTTCACATACTCATAGCTGAAATCACAGGTGTAGATCTCGCAGTTATCACTGCCTGAATGGAGATCCACCGTCACCACAAAATCCTCCTGCTTGAGAACTTGCGTGGCGGCCGCTTCATTGGCAAAAAGCCCCAGACCTTTTGCCACCATCTGCACCTCGTCAAAGAAAATATCCACCTTACTCTGATCAAAATCCACCCCAGCCCTCCCGGCCGCTGCGAAAATACGGCCCCAGTTGGCATCCTCACCAAAGCAGGCGGTTTTAAAAAGCGGTGAGTTGGCAATAGTGCGGCCGATCTTTTCGGCATCGCCGTTATTTACCGCACCCTGGACCCGAACGGTAATCAACTTGGTGGCACCTTCGCCGTCGGCAACGATCTTTAAGGCCAGGTTTTTGGTGAGACGATCCAAGGCCTCTTGAAAAAGCTGCGCCTCAGGACTGTCCACCGAGACAAGAGGCTCATGACCAGCCACACCGTTTGCCAGCAGGAGCACGGTATCATTGGTGGAGGTGTCGCCATCCACCGTGATGACATTAAACGACTGGGCCACTGCCTTACTGAGCATGGCCTGCAGGACATCAACGGCAATGGCAGCATCGGTCATCACAAAGCTGAGCATGGTGGCCATATTGGGCATGATCATCCCGGCGCCCTTGGCAAGGCCGAGGATGGACACCTCCCGCCCGCCAATATCAAGGCTTATCTTTTCCACCTTGGGCACGGTGTCGGTGGTCATCATGGCCTGCGCAACGGCGCCAAAACCCCCAGGGCTCAAACTCGTAACAAGGGCAGGTACCCCCTTATTAAACCAGGCCATTTCAAGCTGCTGACCGATGACCCCGGTGGAGCAGACATGGACATCGGTGTTTTGCACTGCCAGGGCCTGGGCCACCATAACGGCCGTATCCTTGGCAAACGCCATACCCTGAGCACCGGAACAGGCATTGGCCACCCCGGAGTTAACAAGGATTGCCCGGGCCGAACCGCTCTTGAGGTGCTCCATATCAAGAAGCACCGGCGCCGCCTTTACCTGGGAGGTCGTAAAACAACCAGCCACAGCAGCGGGTTTCTCCGAATAAATCAGAGCCATATCCAGGCGATCCTTACCACGGATACCAGCCTTGACCGCCGCAGCCTTAAAGCCAGGCACTACCAGTTCAGCCTGGTCGCCGAGGGGAACTGCCACTTTTTTTTCGTCACTCATATTATTGGTGCCATTAATGGATAGGAATATACTGGAGTTAAAGGAGGTAGAGAAATAAAGAATGGCCCCCTCTTCTCTTCTTTACCTCCTTTAACTCCTTTACCTTCTCAAACTTCTTTTTTATTTCTGCTTCCCGCAGCACCGCTTGTACTTGTTACCGCTGCCGCAGGGGCACAGGTCGTTGCGGCCGATCTTGTCACCGAGACGCTGGCTGGGTTGCTGTTTATCATCCTGATCACCGCCCAGGGTGCGACTCAAGGCCAGCTGTTCTTCCTGTTTGGCACGCTGGCGGGCTTCCATTTCTTCCATGTCTGATGGCGAGGCCACCTGAATGCGGAGCAGAGTGGAAACGGTTTGCAACTTCACCGTTTCAATCATGGCATTGAACATGTCAAAACCTTCCCTCTTATACTCATCAAGGGGATTTTTCTGACCGTAACCACGCAGGCCGATACCCTGGCGGAGATGGTCCATTCCAAGGAGATGATCCTTCCAATGGTTGTCCACCATCTGAAGAAGGACAATGCGTTCCAGATAACGCATATGGTCGGCACCGAGTTCCTTCTCTTTGGTTTCATAAGCACCCTTGATCATGGCAAGAAGCTTGTCTTCGAAATCATCTGGAGAGAGATGCTCTCTGCTCGTCTTATTCCAGTTTAACTGAAGACCGAAGGTAACCAGAACCTGCTCGGCAATATGAACCCAATCCCAATCCTGGGAAGGCAACTTGTCCTGGCAGCTGTTGAGGGCGACATCTTCCACCAGATCAAGGATCATATCATTGATGATGTCCTGAACATTGTCGCTGGCCAGAACTTCGCGGCGCTGCTTGTAGATCACCTGCCTCTGCTTGTTCATGACATCGTCATATTCAAGGAGGTGCTTACGGATATCAAAGTTGTGGCCCTCGACCTTGCGCTGGGCATTTTCAATGGCCTTGGAAATCATGGAGTGTTCAATGGGCTCATCCTCTTCCATGCCCAATTTATCCATAATACCGGCAATACGGTCAGAACCGAAGATGCGTAACAGATCATCCTCCAGGGAGAGATAAAAACGGGATGAACCGGGATCGCCCTGACGACCGGAACGACCACGAAGCTGATTATCGATACGCCGCGACTCATGCCGTCCGGTACCCAGGATATGCAGTCCACCCACCTCAACGACGCCCTCGCCAAGCTTGATGTCGGTACCGCGCCCAGCCATATTGGTGGCAATGGTTACCTTGCCGAAATGACCGGCCTCAGCAATAATCTGGGCCTCCATTTCGTGGTGTTTGGCGTTCAGCACCGCATGGGGGATTTTTTTCTTGTCGAGCATCGTGGAGATGAGTTCCGAAATCTCGATATTGACGGTGCCGACCAGCACGGGCTGGCCCTTGGTGTGGAGTGCAATAATTTCCCGAACAATGGCCCGGTATTTGGCCTTGGCGTTCTTATAGATAACATCGGCAAAATCAATGCGGATCATATCGCGATGGGTGGGTACGATGACCACGTCAAGATTGTAAATCTTTTTAAATTCCGCAGCCTCAGTGTCAGCGGTGCCGGTCATGCCGCCAAGCTTGGTATACATACGGAAGAAATTCTGAAAGGTAACCGAGGCCAGGGTCTGATTTTCCTTTTCAACCTTGACGCCTTCCTTGGCCTCCAGAGCCTGATGCAGCCCGTCACTGTAGCGGCGCCCAGGCATGGCCCGACCGGTGAATTCATCAACGATCATCACCTGGCCGTCGCGCACCAAATAATCGATATCACAGGTAAAAAGGGCGTGGGCCTTCAGGGCTTGATTGAGATGATGAAGGGCCTCGATACTCTGAGGATCATACAGATTGTCCACCTTAAGCAGTTTCTCGCCCAGGGCCACCCCTTCCTCGGTAAGGGCCAAGGTGCGGGCTTTTTCATCCAACGTATAATGGACATCCACCTTAAACTGAGGAATGAGGCGGTTGACGGTATCATAAAGTTCCACCGTCATATCGGCGGGGCCGGAAATAATAAGCGGCGTCCTGGCCTCATCAATGAGGATGGAGTCCACCTCATCAACAATGGCGAAAAAGAAGTCGCGCTGACAGAATTCCTCCGGGCTGAACCTCATATTATCGCGCAGATAATCAAAGCCGAACTCATTGTTGGTACCGTAGGTGATATCACAGCCATAGGCCGCTTGCCTCTCACGATCATCAAGACCGTGGAGAATGCAGCCGGTGGTAAGTCCTAAGAATTTATAAATCTCGCCCATGTCCGTGGCATCACGTTTGGCAAGGTAATCATTGACCGTGACCACATGGGCGCCCTTGCCGGCCAAGGCATTAAGATAAACAGGCAGGGTGGCGGCCAGGGTCTTGCCCTCACCGGTCTTCATCTCGGCGATCTTGCCCTGATACAGAACAATGCCGCCCATGAGCTGGACATCAAAATGACGCATGCCCGTGACCCGCACCGAGGCCTCGCGCACCACAGCAAAGGCCTCAGGGAGAAGATCATCAAGGGAGGCGCCAGCGGCCAGACGGTTACGAAACTCTGTGGTTTTGGCGATGAGCTCGTCATCGGAGAGCGCCTGGATGGTAGGCTCAAGGGTGTTTATTTTTTCAACCAGAGGCTGGAGAGCCTTGAGCACCCTTTCATTCTTACTGCCAAAAACCTTGGTTAGTGCCTTGCCTAACATATATACTCCTGGTCCTTCAATTGAACAAAAAAGATGAAGCAACTGGCCTGATATCAGAATAGACGCGCCGCTCTTGGGCACGAAGACCACTTAACTTCTTTGTTAATTACATCTAGCTCTTACAAACAAACGACTATACCACTCATTTGCGCTGCTGACCACTGAACGATCTGCAAATCTTTACATGTTATTACAGACAGTTACCTGGCAACTCTTTCCGATAGGCCCTGCGCAAAAGGCAAGCCAAGCTCGCCAACACCAAAATGCTGGTTCTTGGTAGCTGAAACCCAGTGATAATTACATTTTTATAACTGAATTTATCCCTGCCAGACCATGGCCTCTTCATTGCAATCCGGGAATTTGGGACAGTTGATACAGTCGCTCCAAACCTTATGGGGCAACTCGCCTTTATCAATGGGCTTAAAGCCTAAGCGGCTAAAAAACCTGGGCTGATAGGTGAGGGTGAAAACCTTTTTAATGCCGAAGGTGTGTGCTTCTTCCAGACAACGCTCCACCAGGAGACGCCCCACCCCCTTGCCCTGCTCATCTTCAAGGACAGCCAACGACCTGATCTCGGCAAGATTATCCCAGCTGATATGGAGAGCCCCGGCGCCAATCAGATGGCCATCCTCGCTCAAGGCAACCTGAAAATCACGAATCTGATCGTAGAGTGAACTATAGGAGCGCCCCAGCAACAAACCTTTATCAGCAAAATGGTGAAGCAACTCATAAATCGCCTTCACATCTGTCATGGTAGCCTTACGAATCATCACACCTTACCTCTTTTCCTAAAATGCCCAAAAGCAATTAAAACTTGTAACTCTCGCCTAATCGTTACCGGCTACCGGCAAGAGGGTAATAAAAGCCTGTAAGTTCTCGGCCTCTTCCAGCTGATCAACCTTTTCATTTGCTGCAGCCAGGGTATCAAAACGTCCTAAAAAGACGCGGAAAAGCGTTGATCCTTGCTGGGGTTTGAAAAAAAAGGCTTCTTCCCCCCTGGCCTGCCAGTCGAGGACCTCCTGGCGGGCATCATCCTCGCTCTCATAGGAGGCCACCTGCAGGGTAAAGTACGACGGCTCATCCTCATCGCCATTCTGACCGGCTTTCTTCTTTTTACTGGCTGCAGATCGCTGTTCAAACGCTTTTTTTTGACTGTTTGCCGCCTCTTGCCCCTGGGACCAAAGCTTTGCTGACAATCGACTGAAGGCCTTGGTGGTGTCACCCTTGCCCGAGGGCAACAGCACTGTTTGCCCGGCCCAGACCCCAAGGAGAAACATCCAGAGAAAAATACAAAAACAGATGATACCGAGACCGGCAAGCCCTCCCAGGCCAAGCTCAAAACGGATGGCAAATCTTCTCTTTCGAACGCTCTGTTTTTGGGCCATTTTCCCTACATGGCACGGCTATGCCATGCCACCTTGTTGAGGTTCTACCATAAACTACATGGAATCCGGGGCGGTGACGCCGATAAGCTGCAAGCCGTTGCGTAAAACCGTGCAGAGCCCGGCCACCAGCCAGAGACGGGCCCGGGAAAGCTCCTGTTGTTCTGGGTCAACAATACGGTGCTCATGGTAATAGCGGTGGAAAAGTCCGGCCAGCTCCTGCAGATACGGAACGATGCGGTGCGGTGCAAGATCCTGGGCCGCGCCACTTACCAGGGCAGGAAAAGCAGCCATGGTTTTCATCATTTTAAGCTCTTCCGGCAAACCAAGCAGAGTCAGATCCGCGTCAGCAAGGCTACCTAAGTCCACCCCTTTTTCTCCGCATTTCTGAAGGATGGAGGAAATCCTGGCATGGCCGTACTGGACATAAAAAACAGGGTTTTCCTTGCCCTCCTTAGCCGCCAGATCGAGATCAAACTCAAGTTGGCTGTCCGCCTTGCGCATCAGGAAAAAGAAGCGCACCACGTCGATCCCCACCTCGTCAATGAGCTCATCAATGGTGATAAAGGTGGCCTTGCGGGTGGACATCTTCACCTGCTTACCCTCACGCATCAGGGTGACGAACTGATGAAGAACCACCGTAACCTTGGACTTATCGTAGCCCAGGGCCTCGACCCCGGCCATGACATCGGGCACCGTGGCAATATGGTCGGAGCCAAAGACATTGACCAGCCAATCATAACCGCGCTTGAACTTCTCGCGGTGATAGGCGATATCGGGCAGGCGATAGGTGGGTTCGCCGGTGGATTTGATGATCACCCGGTCCTGCTCCTGCCCGAATTCCGTGGTCTTAAACCAGGTGGCGTCATCCTTCTCGTAGACCAAGCCCTTGTCGCGTAACTGGCGGACCACATCATCAACATGGCCCTGATCATAGAGAGTATGCTCGTTATAATAGGAATCAAAGACGATGCCCATCCGGGCCAGAGTTTCATTGATATTGGCAAAAACCGCCCTTTCCGCCGCTACCTTAAAAACCTCGACATCATCCTCGTCCTTATATGTATCACCTGCCTCATCAATCAGGCCCTGGGCGATGTCGCGGATATAGTCGCCCTGATAGCCATCTTCAGGGAAGGTGAAGGGCAGGCCAAGAAGCTCAAGATAACGGGCCTGGGTGGAGGCACCAAGCACCCGCATCTGCCGCCCCGCATCGTTGTAATAATACTCGCGCTCAACCTCATAGCCCACCGCCGCCAGGAGACGGGCAATGGAGTCGCCGAGCACGGCCTGCCGGCCATGGCCGATGGAGAGGGGCCCGGTGGGATTAGCGCTGACAAATTCCACCAGCACCTTCAGGCCATTTTTCTCACGGGCCAGACCAAAAAAATCACCCTCGGCAAGAACCGTCGGCACCACCTGGGACCAGATCGCCTCATTGAGAAAAAAATTGATAAAGCCAGGCCCGGCAATCTCGACCTTGGCAAGCAAGGTGTCATTAGCCTTAAGAAGCTGGACGAACTGCTCGGCAACCGCGCGGGGGTTAACCTTGCTGCCCGTGGCTTTTTTCTCCATGCCGGCAATAATCATGGCGGCATTGGTGGAATAGTCACCCTGGCCCTCATGCTTAGGCTCTTCCACGACAAAACTGCCGGCAGCCCCATCCGACCACAAACCCTGCTGAACGCCTTGCTGAAAGCAGCTATCCAGCCATTGTATCAAGTGTGATTTAATCATTTTTTTTTGCCAGGGATGTCTTTACACGGATGCCCAGGAACAGCGCATGCCGCGTCTTGAACTCCATCATCTCTATTCTGAATTTGAGGTTCTGTCTTCTAGTTAATATACTGCCGCTTCATATTGTTACCGAGCAGACAGAGAACCTCATAACTGATGGTGCCCATCCAGCCGGCAATCTCATCAGCGCTGATCTGCTCGTTGCCCTGACGGCCCAGGATGATCACCTCATCACCACGACACGCCTCCGGGATATCCGTCACATCAACCACAGTGACATTCATGCAGACCCGGCCGATAATCGGCGCCCGCCTGCCGCGAATCAAAACCTTGCCAACCCCGGCGGAAAGACTGCGTGAAAAGCCATCCGCATACCCTATGGGCAACACCGCCAGACGACTCGGACGCCTTGTTCTGTCAATATGCCCATAGCTGATGCCCTTGTCGGCCGGGGCATCTTCCACCTGAACAATGGTACTGACCACACTCATCACCGGCACCAGAGGGGTGCGCTGCCACAGCGGGTCAGGGGAGGGATAGCAGCCGTAGAGGGCCAAACCAGGGCGCACCATATCCCAACAAAATTCCTTCCCGCGCAACGTGGCGGCGGAATTGGCAATATGGGCCTTGATGCTGGCGCCGCTTGCCCGCACTGTTTCCACGCACCTGCCAAAAATCTCATTTTGATGGCGGGTGAGGTCCAGATCGCCATCGGCTGAGGGGAAATGACTCATCACCCCGACAAGTTTCAGCCCGGCGCTGGCCTTAATCTTTTCACTCCAGGCAAAAGCCTCTTCCGGCTTAAAACCTAAGCGGCCCATACCGCAATCAATCTTGAGATGCACGGCCAACCTACCCGGCAGCTGACCTGCAACCGCGCTGAATTCGGCAAATTGATCGCTATCAAAAATAACTGGTTCCAGGCTGTGACTCTGCATGGTCGAGATTTCCTCAGCCCGGCCACCAAGCAGAATAACTAGCTGGCCTTTAATGCCGGCCTGGCGCAGGGCAATACCCTGCTCAACCGTGGCAATACCGAAATGGCGGACACCAGCACCTTGCAGGGTGAGGGCCATTTCCACCATCCCATGACCATAGCCATCTGCCTTGATCACGGCCATCACCTCGACTTCACGGCCCACATGGGCCTTTATCGCCTGATAATTACGGCGCATGGCCTCTCGATCAACACGAACGATATTCATGATCTCTCTTTCCAGCCACCATACCAGGCCCGCCAGGACAGGCGGCTGGCGACAAAAAGACCCCAGCCCACGGCCAGGGAAAAGAAACCGGACAACTCCGGTGGTACGCCGGGCATGCGCAGCACCCGCCCCAAGACAATCATAGCCCCAATAATAGCCCAGGTGCGCCCGACAAACATGCGCCCCACAAACATGGGTGTAGTAAAACTCTGCAGACGCCGGACATTACGCCGCGCCATCTTATCCAGGATCAAATAGGCCTTTACCGAACCGACGGCAAAGGCCGCGGCCAACCAGCCAGGGCTCCAGGCCAGAATCTGCCCACCCTTGATAATCAGAGCAACACCCACAACCGACCAACACAAAGCGGCCAGAAAAAGAAGGGTCTGCGGCGCCATCTTTGCTCCCATCCAATCTTTGCCAGCCACTTTCTTCTTCTCCTGCCTCTGCGACCTGCTTTCAGCTTGCAATGAGACTGCTGGAGGTCATGAAACAAATAAGGCCTGCCCCCAAAAAGGAGACAGGCCTTATTTTCTAGTCCAGTTTCCTGGGGCCAATAACTGAGATTAAACCTCAGTTACAGTAATGGCGCCTTCAGGACAAACCTCAACGCAAGTCTCACAGCCCAGACATTCATCAGGCTCAGCAGCGATGGCATGGCCATCTTCCATAGCAAGTACGGAAGCAGGGCAAGCGTTTACACATTCTTCATCACCGGTGCACTTATCAGTATCGATATCAATCTGCCACATAGTAAAACCTCCTAAAATAAGAGAAAAAAGTTAATGGGATAAATTAACCCATCAATATAATCACCGCTTAAGACATTTTTGATCCTTTCCAGAGAGCAAATACAAGAAAAATCAATAAAAACGAGATAAAGCAAAGCCACCCTTTTGTCAACAAGAATGTTGGCTTTAAGATGTCCCTGACCGCCTGGATTTTCCTATCCTCCAACAAGCCCTTGTAAGCCACAAGCCTCAAGGCCAAAAACATCGCTTTGCAATGCTTAGCAGTTGACCAGAAGACCACGATCATTTACCTTTTGTTCACATTTTTTTTACCACAGGATGATCAGCGACGGCTGGCTACACCTTTTTCCATACGAAAACCCGCATACAGTTGGTACCCCATGAGCCTTAAACGTAAAATGCAGCGTCAGAATCCCACCAAAGAAGATCGGCAGATAACCATAAAAAACGAAATGGCCATGATCGCTGGTATCATCGAAGGCAGTCCCGATGCCGTGGGCGTGGTGGTGGTGCGCATGGAGTGTGGTTGCCGGAAGATGGCGGCCGTGGATGACAAGGGCGAGGCCGCCTCCAAGGTCATCATGTACCGTGATCAGGCCGAATCCATCTGCGACCAGTGCAAAGCAGACAATGGTGCCTTTATCCGGGTCAAGGAACAGTTTATCCACTGGGAAAAAGAGCTGGACGATGCCACCAAGGAGATGATCCACGCCAAGGTCATCGGCAGCCAGCCAGTCCACTAACTTGAAATGCTGGATTTAAAAAAACGATCAGACGCAAGCCCACCGGTCAAGGAAACTGCTCTTTTAGAACCTGACCGTCCACTCGCACCATAAACGCATTACTCCTTTGCCGCGGCATGCTCGGTGCGAATTAATCGCGCCGGGTCATAGCCGAGGCTGGCAATATCTGCCACCAGCCGATCATATAAGTCCCTCGCCACATGGGGGGTTCGCGCCAGTATCCAGACATATTTTCGGGAAGGCTCAGCGACAACGGCATACTGATAGTCCTCATCAAGTTTAACAATCCAATACTTTCCATAAAACGGCCAAAAGAAACTGACCTTGAGCTTGGCATTACTCGCTTTGTCGACAATCTTCGCCTTGCCTTCTGCCTTCTTCTGCTTGCCCCCCGCATCGGCCAGGATGCATTGGTTGACAACCTTGATGGTTCCATCAGCCTGCAGAGAATAATCTGCAGTCACCGATGAGCATCCTGCTTCAAAGCTATGGGGATAGCGGGCAATTTCATACCACCTGCCGGCATATCGGGCTATATCGACCTGATGAACGGTCTCCATAACCGGATACTTCTTCTCACAACCCATACAAACAACGATTACAATAACAAACAGAAGCATTAGCGCTAAAGTTTTCATAGGCTTTCCTAAAAAAAGAAGGGAACGGAGGGGAGAGGGCTACTCATCAGATATCACTTCCTGCTATTATACAGATAAAAATAGTTCAGGTTCTAAAGTAAAATAACAAAAATCAACTTGTTACCTTTTCGCTCTTGAGCAAGAATAGTATTCTCTATTTTGAGAGCATTATCGGTATGTATTAAGGGGCATTTGCTGCTTTTCTTCTCTATCCAAAGTGGCGCAAAAAACAAACTCTTTGACAACCATTTTTGGGCTCAACCTATCTCTTGGGTGGATAACAATGAGTAACTCACTTGACCATAACAAAGATATTCAACCCGCTTCCCCCTGGCACTCCCTTCAGGTGGATGAGGTGCTTACGAAATTAGCAGTCTCAGATCAGGGATTGACAACGGATGAAGTTCGCGAACGCCTCCAGCGTCACGGCCCCAACCTTTTGCCTGCGCCTCCCCGTCGCAGCCCCCTGGTGCGATTTTTCCTCCAATTCCACAACGTGCTGATCTATGTCCTGCTTGGCGCCGCCGTAACCACAGCAATGCTTGCCGACTGGGTTGATGCCGTGGTTATTTTGGCAGTGGTCATTATCAACGCCGTGATCGGCTTTGTTCAGGAGGGTAAAGCTGAAGAAGCTGTGGAGGCCATTCGCAGTATACTTACCCACGAGGCATTGGTCCTCCGTGATGGCCGAAAGATCGCCATTAAGGTTGAGAATCTTGTCCCCGGCGATGTGGTTTTTCTGCAATCAGGAGACAAGGTGCCGGCTGATTTACGCCTGTTGAAAACCAAGGATCTCCGCATTGAAGAGGCAACCTTAACCGGCGAGTCGGTACCGGTGGACAAATCCACCACCCCCGTTGCCGCCGACGCATCCTTGGGTGACCGTGAAAGCATGGCCTTTTCAGGCACCCTGGTCAGCTATGGCCAAGGCCGCGGTGTGGTGGTTGCCACTGGCGAGGCCACCGAGCTCGGCAAAGTCAGTTCTCTCCTGGCTCAGGTTGTGACCTTGGAAACGCGCTTAACACAACAGATGGATCAGTTCAGCACCTGGCTCACCGGAGCAATTTTGATTTTAGCGGCGGGAACCCTTGTCTTTGGACTGACTGTCCGTGACTATTCTTTCACAGACATCTTTTTCGCCAGCGTCGCCTTGGCAGTGGCGGCAATTCCCGAGGGTCTTCCCGCCATCATCACCATCACCCTGGCTCTCGGTGTCCAGCGCATGGCAAAACGTAACGCCATCATTCGCCGTCTTCCTGCTGTTGAGACCCTGGGATCAGTGACTGTCATCTGCTCTGACAAAACAGGGACGCTGACCAAAAACGAGATGACTGTGACGACGCTGATTACGGCCGAAGGCCTCTACAAAATTGATGGCGCCGGCTACCAACCTCTGGGCAAATTTTCCTGTGACGATCAGATCATTACTCCCTCTGAAGACCCCTTGCTCATGGAATTGACCCGGGCCGTCCTTTTATGCAATGACGCCTCCTTGGCCCAGAGCGACAGCGGCTGGCAGGTTCAGGGAGATCCAACAGACGGTGCTTTAATTGCCCTGGCAATGAAGGCTGGTCAGGATGCCGACTTCTTGAACAAAGAATATCCCCGCGTCGACAATATTCCTTTTGAATCAGAACACAAGTTCATGGCCACCCTTCACCACGACCACGCCGGACATGGATTTATCTATCTTAAGGGCGCTCCGGAAAGAGTTTTGATGATGTGTAATCGGCAACGTCGTGCCGGTGATGACCAACCCCTTGATCGCCATTTCTGGGAAGAGCATATTGAGAAAATCGCCGGGCAAGGACAACGCACTTTAGCGATTGCGACCCTTGCCGTGGGACAAAAACGTGAAATAAATTTTGATGATGTCGAAAGCGGCTTGACGATTCTCGGTCTTTTTGGCCTGATCGACCCTCCCCGCGACGAGGCTATCGTAGCGGTGAGAAACTGTCTCAATGCCGGCATAAATGTCAAAATGATCACCGGCGACCATGGCTTGACCGCAGCAGCCATCGGCAAACAAATAGGCCTGAAAAAAGCCGAAGAAGCAATTACCGGCCAGATGCTGGAAACCATGACCGATGAGCAACTTCAACTGCAAGTACAGCAATCCGACATTTTTGCCAGGGTCAGCCCGGAGCATAAACTCCGCCTCGTTTCAGCCCTGCAGGCTAACGGCCAGGTCGCAGCCATGACTGGCGATGGCATTAATGATGCCCCGGCCCTGAAACGCGCTGACGTTGGCATAGCCATGGGATTAAAGGGTACGGAAGCCGCCAAGGAGGGCGCGGAAGTGGTGCTGGCTGATGACAATTTCGCATCCATCGCCCATGCTGTTGAAGAGGGGCGCACCGTCTATGACAATATTAAAAAAACATTGGCCTTCATTCTGCCCACCAATGGTGCCCAGGCCGGCATCATTATCGCCTCGGTGATGATGGGTATTTCTTTACCCATTACACCGCTGCAGATTCTGTGGATCAACATGGTAACAGCCGTGACCCTCGGTCTTTCCCTGGCTTTTGAGCCGCCTGAAGGCGATGTGATGCGCCGACCACCAAGGTCGCCCCAGGAGCCCCTTCTTAACCAGCTTCTCGCCTGGCGGATTGTCTTTATCTCTTCAATTATGGTTATTGGCACCCTGGGTCTTTTTCTCTGGGATCAATCCCATGGAGAAACCCTGGAAATGGCCCGAACAACGGCAGTGAACACCTTGATCTTTTTCCAGATTTTCTATCTGTTTAGTGCCCGCTACCTAAAGGCATCAGTGCTTTCCCGTGCAGGATTGCTGGGCAACAAGGCCTTGCTTTTGGCTGTTTTTGCCATTGTCGGATTGCAAATATTATTTACCTATCTTCCTTTATTTCAAAAGGTTTTTGGAACGGCTGCAATTCCGTTTGGTGATTGGCTGCGTTTGATCTCCTTCACCATACTGGTCTTTGTCCTTGTTGAAATCGAGAAGGTTATTTTACGGCGCTATGAAAACAGCGCCTGAAAGAAAGGACGGTTAAACCTGTTTTATTGCAAAGAAAGCAGGTAGGTTCTCAGGTTTTTGGCTTGGTCATCCAAGCCCAGCTTGCGGCGCAGATTCTTACGATGAAAACTGATGGTATTCACCGACACCCCAATGACATCGGCGATTTCCTGACTGCTTTTGCCCTGGCGCACCATGGAGGCCACGTCAACCTCTTGCGGGGTCAGAAGCAAATGCAGGGCTGAAAGCTTTTTTAAAAAGGGGGTGACGATATCGTTGAGGTTCTTTTCGATGATGTCGACCAATGCTTCCTCACGGCCCTTCATTTTAGCCTCTTTCAACTTCTCCACATAGGGCAGCACCAGGTTTCTGATGTTGGCGGCAATACGTTGTTCAAGCTCTTGCAGGTCACGGTCTCGATGATCAAGCAGGACTTTTAAAGCAATATTAGCCTCCTCAAGCTTATCACTTTTTTCCCGTAACTCAGCTTCTTTGACGCGAAGATCCTCCTGCGCCACAAAAAGGGGGGTGATGTCCTCATGGACAACGACAACTCGGTTCGCACCTTCGCCAAGGTGGTAGGGCAGTATTCTAAGATTGAACCACCGTTTTTTCGTTGGGCTGTGGCAGGGATACTGGGCAACAAACTCCAACACATCTCCGCGTAACACCTTTTGAATACCAAGGGCGACCAACTTTCCCTCCTCTTCACCAGCATTTCGTGCCCGCTCACAGATCTCCAAATAGTTAACGCCTATACAGTCGAGATTGCCCTCTAGACTATTTACAGAAGCAAACTCCTGCCAGGCCCTGTTCGTCTCGACAATGACACCTTTATCATCAAGGACCGCAACATGCGCTGAGAGGGAGTTTACTATTCCCTCATATAAATCATTCTCCATCCTTCCACCTTTCTGATAGTTTTTACTATCAATAATCTATCAATTTACCTGTATTGTCTTTGCACCAATCCCTGCTTAAAGTCAAGATATAAGGAAATGAAACTTGAAACGACTAACTCACACAAAAGGTGAATGTCATGGCTCATAAAACAGGAAGTGGAATCGGTAATTTGGTATGGGTTCGGGATAAAGATGGTAAAGAGTACGCTTGTTCCGTTGACGCCCTTAGTGGAAACATCCAGACAAAAGAGGAACTCACTGCAGAGGAAAGAAAAAACTGCATGGATGTAAGCACCATAATCGGCACAGAGCGCTGGTAACTTCATAAAGAGCCGCACTCTTAACTTAAAGAGTGCGGCTCCATATTTAAAGGTGAACGACATGAAACATTGCACCTTGGATAATTTTACTGAGAGCCTTGTCCCATGGCTTAATGAAAATATATCCAGAACGTCACAGTTTATGATTCAGGGAGGATCATATTGCGTTTTAATGACGGCATAGCAAGCACGTACAAAGTAACAGATTGCAACAAAATCAGATAACCACCGCCTGCCGTGTTCTGTCTACACAAGGCATATCTGTTCAGAGAGATGCTTGAACTAAAAGACTGACACAACGAGCAATACCAAGGAGAACTCGAATGAACCTTAAAGAATATTTTTCAGACAAAAAAGGCGTTGGTGTTATGGCAACAAGTGATGCCAACGGGGTCATAGATACGGCAATCTACTCCCGGCCCCATGTTGAGGAGAAAGACATTGTCGCTTTTATAATGCGCGAGCATTTAACCCATAAGAACTTACAGGAAACCAAACACGCCAACTATCTCTTCTTAGAGGATAGTCAAGGCTATCAGGGCGTACGTCTCTTTCTGACCAAGATAGACGAAACAACTGACACTGAGCTGATACAAGCCATGACCAGGCGGCACCTGACCCCTGAAGAGGACTGCAAGAGAGGACCAAAACATCTTGTTAGGTTCCAGGTGGACAAGGTCCACACCCTTGTTGGGGGCGATGAAATTCTTCTGGAGCAATAAGGGAAAATCCTTATACATTGCTAAATAAATCTCACAAATCGAGTGTTGGCCCTTTTTTTATGCACTCAATGAGTTAGGCAAGACGTACAGTACCCATTACAGAGCCTAAACTTTATAAGGGGAAAGATAGACACCATGGGAAAGCAAAGCGTTATCCTCTACAGCCCTTATCCCTCTACGTTTACGGTAAGGCCCTCAAAAAAATGTTAGAGAATCTGAATATTGACCACCGAGCCATACAGGCTGATCTTCTTGTAGAGGATGAACGTCAGGGGATGATTATAGAGCTAAAAAAAAGTCAATTCGACTTGCACCTTTCCAACAGTAGTGGTTGGCGACAAGGTTATCACAGGCTACAAGGCCCAAGAGGTCAAAGAAGCCCTGGGGGGTCAGAACGGAAGTGGATGACCTTTGTGAATGCTTACAGAAAATTAACCAACCAAAGGGCTCTCTTTTAAATGATAAAAATGAAAAGACCTTTGATCTTCTACCCAGCCTGCTGACCAACAAGGATAGATATAAGTGGCGAGGAGTTTTAAAGATGTAGCGGTTGTGAAACGATCTGCGCTTTTGAGTGCCATGCACGCCTGCCCTTCACATGACGGCTCTGGAGAAATGTCCCTGGCTATTTCAAGTTAGAACGATGCAGGGTTGGCTTAATGAGCGGGATGTTTTTGATGCATACTGATTACATAAACTTGCCACCGTTTATTGTGTCTCCAAAACTGCGCGGACAGCTTGCGCCAGGGCGTGGCTGGATACCGGCTTCATCAAAAAGACGCGGATCCCAAGTTGTTTGGCCGTCTCTTCGTCCATTGCCTCACTAAAACCGGTACACATGATGATGGGCAGGTCTGCGCGCAGGGTCAATAATTCCTGGGAAAGCAGTGCCCCTGTCATTTTCGGCATGGTCATGTCCGTAACGACAACATCAAAACGACTGGGGTCATCACGGAACAAGCCCAGCGCTTCTGCCGGATCATTGCAGGGAGTCACCTGGTACCCCAGCATTTCAAGGAATGTCTGGCCAAGTTCGGTGATCTGCTCTTCATCGTCCACCAGGAGGATTCTCCCCAACCCGGTGGGCAGGGGTTTTTCGCGCTCTTCTTTTTCCTGCTGAGTTTCTTTGCTGACCACAGGTAGATAAACACTGAAGCGTGCCCCCTTGCCGGGTTCGCTGTAAACGTTAATTTCCCCGCCATACTTTTTCACAATCCCATGCACCACGGCAAGCCCAAGACCTGTACCCTTTTCTTTACCCTTGGTCGTATAGTAGGGTTCGAAAATCCTTTTCAAGGTTTCAGGGTCCATACCCTCGCCGCTATCTTCCACAACCAGCTTTGCATAGCGGCCAGCCGTTAAGCCGGCCCTGGAGGCAAGATCCCCCTGCGTCAATACTTCCTGGCTCAGCGAGACACTGACGACACCAGCCCCCCCCTTCATGGCCTGATAGGCGTTGGTGCAGAGGTTCATGACAATCTGATGAATCTGCCCAGGATCCGCCAGGACCGCCCCACAATCAGGATCAATTTTCTGCTGTATTTCAATGGTCGTGGGGATGGAACTGCGCAGCAGCTTCAGCGCTTCCTTGACGACCGGTTGAATCAGCAGAGGCGCCAGATGTTGCTCGGAGCGTCTGCTGAAGGTGAGGATCTGCTTGACAAGTTCTTTGGCCCGTGTCGAGGCTGAAAGAATTTCCTGAACTCGTTTTTTCACCTTACTGTCGGCTGCCCTATCCATCAAAATCAATTCCGAATAACCCATGATCGGACTGAGGAGATTGTTAAAATCATGGGCGATTCCCCCGGCCAGGGTGCCGATGGCTTCCATTTTCTGCGCCTGCCGGAGTTGGCTTTCGAGCTTCTCCTTGTCACTCTCTGCCTGCTGACGCTCCGAGATATCACGGGCCAGGCCCTGCAGATAGCGCATTTCCCCTTCTTGGACGAGGACGACGCGTACCTCAACCGGAAAGGTCGTGCCATCCTTGCGGCGGTGCGTTCCATAGAGGGTCTCTGGATGTCCCGGCATCAAGGAGCCCCAGACTCTTTCTTTATGCGCATCCTTCTGGGCATCGGCATCGATGTCAAACACGGTCATGCGCAGGAGTTCTGCGCGGCTATAGCCGAGGGACTCGCAGGCTCGCTCATTGACCTCGACAAACCTGCCTTCAGAGTCATGGAGAAAAAAGGCATCACCGGCCTGATCAAGCAGGGAGCGAAAACGATTTTTGCTTTCCAGCAGAGCGGCATCCCTTTTTTCGACCTGCACCAGCATATTATTGAAATCAGCCACCAGGCGGCCTATCTCGTCTTGGGATTTTAACACAGGGGCCCGGACACTATAATCGTTTTCCTCGGCAACATGCCGGGTCAGTATCGCCAGGTCGATAATGGGCTGCGATATGCCTTTCAGTAATCGGCGGGACAGGAGAAAGGCTATCAACAAGGTAACGGCGGTGATGAGGATGGCGAGGATGGCCTGTTCCAGGAGTTTATCATTATACTGCTGCAGATTGACCTGGACATACACCATCCCCAGCTGTTTGCCTTCCAGCTCAATGGGTTGGCCGAGCTCAAGAATAGCCGCGTTGAAGGTAGCAAAATAAGTGGGTGGTATCTGCGGGGGCCAACTGGGCTGCCTGCCCTCCCGGATATAGGTCGCAAACAGAGTGCCATCTGCAAGAAAAATTGCGGCCTCATCAAGCTGGGGCAGCAGAGCAAGAACGGCAAGATTTTCTGCTGCCATTGTATTGTCATCAAAGATAAGAGCGGCTGTACTTCGGCTGGCAATGACCTTGGCCAGGGTTGTAATATTTTCCACCATTGCCGCCCGGGTGTCCCGCCTCTGGTTGACCAGAAAAGCGGCACCGGCCAGGAGCAGAGCCAACAGACAGGTAGCCACCAGGATCAGCGGCAATTTTCTTCTGATGGAGAGATCTGTGAATGCGTTTCTTTTCATTGGATAACGGTGGCGATTTCCAGAAGTTTGGCGCTTATTTTCAGGCCGGCCTGCCGGGCAGCACTGAGGTTAATCTCCAAGCGCACCTTATTGTCTTTGACAACAAAACCGATCATGCCGACATGTTGGGCAAATCCCTCCATGTCGCTGACCGTGAGGATATGCCTCGTGGAGGTCTTCTTGAGAATCTTAGCAACTGCGTCCTTTTCTGATGCAGCGATGAAAAGAATCTGACAGTTTTTTGTCTCCAAGGCGTCAAGGTTTTCTATAAATTCAACCGTGAGCGCCTTGTCCTGGGCTTTCAGCTGGGTCAAGGGCTCAAGGAAAGAGCCGAAGGGGTTTTTGCCGACAACGCAGATATTGATAGTATGGGAGGTGTCCGGCAGAGTGCTTTCCGGCCAGGAAATAAATTTGGTGAAATTGTACAGATAAACCGCCTTTACCTTGTATTCCGAGATGTGATTGTCGGCGTAGGCCGGAGCCTTGGCGATCAACACCAGACTTAAGAGCAGCAAAAGAGTGGTCTGGATGGTTTGGCGGAAAATTTTCAGCGGGCCACCGCGCTTTTTGGGCTTCATGGGATCACCCAACAAACCAACGGTACCCGGTCTGCTGCCGCGGGATACGGGCCCAGGGGAGATATCTGGAGGTTGGCTGGCAATAGATCGCATGTCAGCAGCGCCCGTTAGAATGCATATTTGGCCCCAACAAGGAAATTTATGCCATCGCCGCCCGGAACCTCCCGGGAGGAGTATTCGCCGATGTTCGGGGAGAGGATTTCTTCATCCAGAACATTGCGCAAGGTGGCGAACAGGGTAAGTCTGTCAAGGTTGTACTGGTAATCAAGATTGAGTTGGGCTAAAGAGGCTGAATCCGCCCGGTGACTGATGGTGCGCAGGGAGGCACCAATGCTGTGCCTGGAGAGAAAATGATAGTTCACACCCAAGGCGGTGGTAAATTCCGGGGCATAGTCGGCGGTTATGTCATTTTCCTCAGGGTTGTTGCCCTGGGCATGATAGGCGAGATTGGCAAACACCGTCCACTGCTGGGCAAGGACCCTTGGTAATCAAGCTCTGCCCCGTACCTTTCGAAATCCGAGTCGTTGAGGAAATTAATGGTGCCGGTGGAGCGATCGCTGATGATAAAATTTTCCGCCTTGAAATAAAAAACATTGGCCACGAACAGGTTGTTGCCCTTGGAATAGGAATAGGCCAGGTCCACGGTTTTGATTTTTTCCGGGGTTAAATCGGGGTTGCCTTGCACCAGGGGCAAGAGGTCGGCTTTGAGTTGCGTGAAGCTTGGCGAGTTAAAGCCCACGGAGTACAGAAGTTTGAGCGATTGCTCATCGTCGATTTTGTAAACCGCCCCCAGCCTTGGTACACTGTCGGTGCCGGTGATACTGTTGTCGGTCAGTCTGCCGCCAAGCAGAAAGCGCCATTTTTCGCCGAGGGTATAGTCGATCTGGCTGTAGAGTGACCACTCCGAAAGGCCAAAGTTCGGCACAATGATACCCAGTGTCTCGCCGGTGAGGTCATTGTAGGATTCATAGTTTCCAGTATGACGCTCCTCGTATTCCAGCCCGGCAAAGAGGGAAAGGGCTTTGCTCCAGTGATAATTTGCCGTAGTGCCTGTACGCCAGCGGTAATTCTCATCTCCCCCATCGGGAAAACCTGTGCCACCCGCAGTATTGCCGTCTATCCGATCTTCGACGGTAAAATTCAGGTAGAAGTTGTTGTAGTCGGTAAACACCTTCCAATCGATGGGGCCGGTGGTATCGCCGTAGTCGGCATGGAGAAGATAGCCCTCATACTCGTTGGAGTTGACATTGTTGACCTGCCGTGGACTGTCCAGGCCAGTGGTTTCGGACTGGAAGGCCTGGGCCAGCACATTGGCTTTTTTGTAACGGAACTTGGCCAGCACGGAATCCATTTTATCGACCTTATTGATCGTCCCCTCGGCAAAGCCGGGATATGCCGGATAACGGGCATCGTAGCCATTGTCCGTTTGGGTTTCAAAGGCCAGGGAAAGACCCATATCCTCGTTGACGGTGTGGTTGATGATGCCGCCGCCATTGAGCTTGTTGTTGGAACCGTACGAGGCGGAGAGGCGGCTGTTGCCGGTATCCTTTTTGGTGATGACGTTAATAACGCCGGCAGTGGCATTGGTCCCGTAAAATACGGCGCCCGGTCCGCGGATGACCTCAATGTGGCTGATCGCTTCAAGGGGCACCCCCGACAGAGGGATTTCCGAGTGGGAAGGCATGAAGTAGGGAACCCCGTCGAGCAGAAAGAGCACCTTCTGGTTAAAGCCTTCATAAACGCCCCGCATCATGACAATGGTTTGCCCGAACAGGTGGTCCTGGAGAACAACACCGGGGATAAAGGAAAGGGCGTCCCTTAAGGTTCGCAGCCCCATGGAACTCAGGGTTTCCATGTCATAGCGGGAAACAATGGCCGGCGTTTCGATGATGAATTCTGGATGGGCTGAGGCCACCGTCACTTTGAGATCGGCCAGTTCCGTAAGCGGCATCCCCAGCAGCTGCTCCATAGAATATTCATCCGCCGGTTGTGCCTGGGCAAGAGCTGGGATTGTGAGTGCGCTGAGACACACAAGGATGGGCCCGTACTTTTCCGTGAGTTTCATCATGCATTCTCTCTCTGTTATTCCTGGGGCAAACGCCAAATCTCTGCCAACCTTCGTAGCAAAGAAAAATAAAGGATGAGCAAATCCTCCTCATAAAACTATCACAGGAAGAGAGGGAAAAACAAACGGATTATCCGTTGTGGGTGAGGTGATAAGAAATCAGCCCCTGTGGCCCACGCAAAGGACCGCCAGATAACTTCGACCGCACCAAGCAATCGGCATGTCAGGGGGGGGTCGGGCGTAAACATATTTTTCTAAGATTTTCTTCCGGCGTCCGACTCATCGTTTTTTTCCACAGCCAGCAAAGCAGGGGGTGTAGCGCAACTTATAAATCATCGCAAGGGTTTGCCAGGCCCCTGTCTGCCGTCGTCATCCACCCTCAAATTTGTGTCCACTCTTTGCTACCGACATCAACACCAAAATAACGTATGGGCATGACCCCCCCTTTGTTCTCACAGCCCTCGCCGGGCAGTTGCGGCCTTTGCAGCGTGTTCCTTGAGGTGACTGCGGACAATTAGCTTTGCCGCAAGGGTAACAGCTCACCTTCGTTTTGAGAGTGTTAATGTAGAGGCGTAATCGATTTTTTTCGCACCACCTAAACAATCCAAGCCTGTAGGCAAAGCACACTCCACCCTTGCCACGCCATGGTCCGTCCACAACCTCTTTTCAGCGACCATGAAACTCTTTTTGTCCGCAGACCCATACTCTAGCACAAAAAAAGGCGGGTAAGCCTTCCAGACACCTCATCGGTGCCTGGGAAGACTTACCCGCCTATTCAACCCTTTACACATCAGACCTAAAAAGCTTTTCCAGTGCCTATCGAAAAAGCATTCAGCAAAGAAACAAAGCACCCCTTCCAAAGAGGCTTTATGCCCCCACAGCGCGGCTCAGGGGAGGAATAACCGCCTTGATCCTATTTTTTTGCAGTCTGTTTTTGACCATCTGCAGGTAGTCAACCCGGAATTTCCGCAGTTGATAGTCGCGCGGATTGTTCATTTCCAGTTTGTCCCATGCCTTATGTTTGTCAACCTCGCTTTGTTTTTTGGCAACCTCAATGCTTTGTTGGTTGATGACTGCTTTGGCTGGGGTTATTTTTTCATAACCATAACGATCCATATATTCTCCGGTCAAGGTCTCGATAATTTCAATTTCTTCGGTACTCAGATTTTTCTTGAATTTATCCACTGCGGCCGGGATGGGGGCAAAATAATTTGATTCCCACAATGCTGACAATTCAGATATCTTGTGGGCCTCATCGGAGCGGGAGATATCCAACATTCCCGGCAAGAAATCAATACCAAAGAAACTGCATATTTTTTTAATGACCACACCCTGATTGGCCACAAAATCCTCAAAGCGGATGGTCAACACCTTGTCCGGATATTTTCTGATCAGTTCATCAGCAGCCTTATGCGCCTTTACCCAGGTCATGGCGTTGAGGCTTGTTTCAAAATCGTGAATAATTGCAATATTCATGCTGCTGATCTGAGCACGCGGGTCCCGAACCACATTGAGAAACCGCATGTCATCGAAAAGCGCAACCAACTCGTCGGCATAATGAATGCTGTCCAAGGATTTATCCATGACGACCTTGGCATTATCCTTGGCTCCGGCTTGAAACAGCAGCTCCCATAAAATCCTATGCACACTTCTGGGTTCATCTTTAATGTTCTCAAATATTTCCACCGGATCAAACACCACATCTGGCCATTTCACCATGCTGGCGGTTTGCAGGCCAACGATGTCAATGATCATTTGAAAGTAGGCTTTGTCATCGCTCAGGTCGCCATAGAGATCCACCAACGGCATAAAATCCACAATGTGGAGTGGATAGGGCGAGTAAAAATCAGGGCTGAAGTTCAGACGTAAACGCAAGGCATGACTGCCGCATCGCCGGAGGGGAATCATCAATATGGGTCGGGGACGTTGATTTGAAGCATTGCTTTTTTTAATTTCTTCTTTCATGGCGGATTCTCCACTATCTGTTTTTTCTGTGACGCTGCCTTGAGCCAAAAGAGATGGGGCGTTGCATGGTGTAAAGGCATTCATTGTCTAAAGTTGAAAGCTATATTACAAAATGGTCATTGAGTTTATCGTCAAACTGTGTCGGGCCAATCAACCGAACCTCCTGTAATTGTTTCAAAACTGTTTGCACGCTTTCATCCAAGGTTTGAGTTCCGGTATCAACAATAAGATCGGCATTTGTCGGTTCTTCATAGGGAGATGAGATGCCGGTGTAGTTTTGTATTTTTCCAGCCCGGGCCAACTTATAAAGTCCTTTGACGTCGCGTTGTTCGCAGATTTCCAAGGGGCAGTGGCAATAAATCTCTACGAAGTCACCCTCAGAAATGAGCTCACGAACCATTTCCCTGTCTGCCTGAAACGGCGAGACAAATGTGGAGAGGATGATCACCCCATTCTCGATAAAGAGTTTAACAATCTCAGCGGTTCTTCTGATATTCTCCCTACGCTCTTCCCTGGTGAAACCAAGATCAGAGCACAGGCCGTGGCGCAGATTGTCGCCATCAAGCAGGAAAGTACGATAGCCCAATTGGTGCAATCGACTCTCCACGGAATTCGCCAGGGTAGACTTGCCTGAACCTGACAATCCAGTAAACCAAAGATTGACGCCACGGTGACCATTTAATTCTTCACGATGGGAGCGGGCAACTGATGTCTTTTGCCACACAACATTGGTTGCTCGGCGCTTGGTTTTAAGGCCTGAATCGTTTTTCCTTGCACTGAGGTACTCAATGTTACTGCGTCGATTCGGTTTTGCGTTGTGCGATAAAACTTCTGTAGCAAGGGTGGTTAAAGTTACTTCTTTTCTCATGGTGCCCTCCGCATTATTTAAGAAACACCAAAAAAAAATGCCTATCTTTAACCAAAGATAGGCATTCGTAAGCATGCGTAACGCGCACACTTTAATATCTTCGGTGACCCGGCTACCTCATGAGGCCCGTGGCTTTGCGTCCCCACCTCGCGGTGGGTTTGCCTTTTTCGGATGTTCTTTAGGTTAATAATATAAAACCCATCCCCCATTAATCAAGAATTATTATCATTTTATACGCAAAAAAAAATCATATTGTTCGCAAGGGATTAATATCGTTAGAAATATTAGCAAGGCCTTTTTATCAACGTAAAAACCTATAGTTCTAGTACGATTGCTAAAGAAATTCCCGCTGCAAACTGCTATCAAACCGCGGCAAGGTCTTGCTGCTTAAACTCTCGGGCCTTAGCCACCAAAGCAGGAGCCCACTCCGGAGTCCCTATGGCATGAATATGGGTATAGAGGGCTAGAACGTTTTTATACACCAGACCGTCACCACCTGCCACGAACCCAACCCCTCTTTCCATGTCCAAAGCCAACTCATCAGGGTTTCCAGGCCAATATGCCACCCTGCTGTACCTAAATTCATGACCCTTAATCCGGGTACCATTTTGATAAAAAGGGTTATTGTTACGGGCCGTCAAAACGGTATAGCCATGGGCCTGAGGTTTGTGCTCAAGGGTGAAATGAACGGGAAAGACACCCACGAGAGGAAATTCCTCGCCATCAAGACTAATCTTCTCTCCCAAATAGATAAGCCCGCCACATTCAGCGTAGATAGGCAACCCTGCCTCGGCTGCCTCCTTAACGGACCGCCGAAAACTCTCATTTTCAGCCAGAATACGCGCGCTTGTTTCCGGAAAACCACCACCGATGTACAGTGCGGCAAGGTCTATGGGCAATCGGTTTGCGGTAAGGGAATTAACCTCTACCACCTCTGCCCCCTCTTCCTCCAGGGCACGCAGATTCTCGGGGTAATAAAATTGAAAGGCCGCGTCGCGCAGCACCCCGATCTTCAGGCTGTCACGGGCAAGGGCCTTACGTCTTTTTGTCTTTTGTGCCGCAAAACCAAGGTCAACCATCTGGTTTTCTATGGCAACAATGTCGAGATTATCCTCTGCCCCCTGGGCCAATTCCATAACAGCCTCGCCGGCACCCTCATACTCTTGAAATGGAATAACGCCGAGATGGCGCATGGGGAAGATATCTTTTGGCGAACGGCGATAGGCTCCTAACACCGGAACCCCGGTATAGGTTTCCACCGCCTCCCGGACTATTTTTTCATGCCGACTACTGCCGATGCGGTTCAGCACAACACCGCAGATATCAACATCCGGATCAAGATGTTTACATCCCAAGACCAGAGCGGCAACGGTACGGGTGGTTTTGGTACAATCAACCACCAACAGCACAGGTAATTTAAGGAGCTTGGCGAGTTCTGCCGTGGAATAACCACCGTGGGCATCAACCCCATCATAGAGGCCACGATTGCCCTCGACAATGATGATTTCACCCTCAGCGGCCCGCGTCTGAAAGGAACGAACCAGATCCTCACGTTCCATGAGATAGGGGTCGAGATTAAAACAAGATCGCCCACTGGCCAGGGAGAGCCAGCCAGCATCAATATAATCAGGCCCCTTTTTAAAAGGCAGCACCACTTTGCTCTGCCTGGCGTAATGGGCAACAAGACCCACGGCAACCACACTCTTTCCGGCGCCACCGCCAAGACCGGCTACAACAATACCTTTCATCCTTTCTCCTTCACAACTTCACCTTAAAAACCTCAAAAAAGATAGTTTCCACGCCCCTCTTCTCCTGTCAAGTCTGATGAAGTTTTGAAAAACTTTTCTAAGCGAATCAAAGCGTAATATGGTAGTTATTAAGCCCTTGCAATTTTGCCATCCATGCTTAATGTACGGGTTCAAAACCATATATATACCGGTCTTTTGACCGTCTCATTTTAATTATTTCAAGAGGTTTACCATGTCCGACACCAAGCTTACCGAAGACATAAGTAAGGTTATTGCTGAACTGGAAGATAAAGTCAAAGAACTTCCCGGCAATTTTGTGGCCCATCACCATCTTGCCATGGTTTATCACAAGGCAGGCCGCCATAACGATGCCATCAGCGAATTGAAAAAATGCTTAACGATTGATGACGCCTCGGCTGAGGCATACATCAATCTTGGTGCCATCTATTTTGAACTTGGCAAACTTGACGAATCCCTGGAGGCCAACAAAAAGGCCCTCATTCATGCCGTAAATCCGGCCCAGGCCCATTGCAACATAGGCCTGATCCACCAGCAACGCGGCGCTAATGACAAGGCCATTGAGGCCTATACTAAGGCCACAATCAACGATCCCAAACTGGCCTTTGCCTGGATCAACCTTGCTGCCGCCAAAATCGGCGCCGGAGCTTTTGATGAGGCCTTGGCCGCCGCCCAAAAAGGCGTTGAGCATGAGCCAAACTACCCCATGGCCCACAACAATCTCGCTGTTGCCCAGTTTTATTGCGAAGATTACAAGGGCGCTCAAAAATCAATGAAAAAGGCGGAAGATCTTGGCTATCCCGTGGAACCCATGTTCAAAAAAGTCCTGAGCGAAAAGCTCTAGGAAAACCGAACCATGAAAAAAGGACCAATGATCAAAACCCGCCCCTGGTGCCCTTTTTGCGGCCAGGAGGTCGGACGCCCCCAGGAACCCAAAGAGAGAAAAATGAATGAATTTCTCCTTGGTGAATGTCAGTGCGGCGCTGTTTATGTTTCAGAACCCACCGGCTTTAATGTCGGTTCCGCCATGGTTGAATGCATGGTGGCGGCCTGCGATGACAACCCTGACCTGGCCTGGGAACTTGAACCGGATGTCGACTATCTGTCAAGTCGGCTTGAAAATTATGACGAGGTGACTCACTACGTTTACGAATCACGGGAGCATGAGGGGCGTAAGATCGGCGGCCTTCTCTACTTCATCCGCCTCACCAAGGATGTCTCCGACCTTTCGAGCAAACTTAAAGAGCATAAAAAAGGCCATTCAGCCAAAGTTAAAGCTACTGCTATTGGCACCTTTGTCACTCCAGAGATGGAGCCCAAGCCTGATCCAAAAAGAAAAAAACAACGGGTCAACAAAACTGAGATCAAAAAATGGGTTGAAGAGAGCAATATTGACGCCCTGGTCAGCGCCACCTTTGACGAGAGCAAAACCCTGCGCTTTATCCAGCGCCTGCTTTACTCTCCCAGCGAAGATGAACGGTATCACACCGCCTATGTCATGGGTCAGGTCTGCCGTCGGGTCTCCACCCTGAAACCAGGCCTGGTGAGCGATGTCCTGAACCGGATGTATGAGTCGTGTACCGACTCAGCATCGACCCATTGGGGCCTCATTGAGACCATTGGCAGTATCATTGCATCCCGTACTGATCTCTTCGGCGCTTTTTCAAGGCATCTTCTCATGTACCGCGGTGTAGACTCCAGTCGCGCTCTTGTCCTGTGGGCCATGGCTACCATAGCCAAGGAGAGTCCTGAGGTTATCCGCCAGACTCCGGTCTATGCTGTCTTTGACTTTATCCACGACGAAGACCCGCAAACGCGCGGTAATGCCGTGCGTCTTTTTGGTCGCATCAATGCCATGGAAGTCAAAAGCGAAATTGAAAAACTGATTGATGATCCGGCCGCGCTGACAATCCATGAAGATGGCCAACCCCACAAAACAACGGTGGGTGCCCTTGCCAAGGAGGCCTTATACAATATGGGTCTCATGTCGGAGAACGCCAAACCAGCTCCCCTGACCTTAGGAAACGCCCTCTTATAATTAATTTTAAAACTTGCAGGTATATACCATGAATGACGGTTCTCTCAGAGTAATCCCCACAAATCCCCAGGAAGTCGCCGAGGCCGAGGCCAATATGACCCAGCCCAAGAAGGACTATAACGAGGGGGTTGATTTTCTTAAAAATAATGAGCACGCCATGGCAGCCAACGCCTTCCACAACGCGCTCAAGGGCTGGGAAGAGGAAAAAAACCTTCACGGCGTAGCAAATGCCTCTGACAAACTAGGCGACATCTGTGCGGAACGGGGCGATTTTGACAAGGCTCTTGTTCATTATGATCGGGCTTATCAAATCTGTACGGATGATTTTGACCGCTATTCCCTCTTTGCCCTTGAGAAAAAGAAGGCCGACATCTTTGTCAAGATGGAGCGCTATAAGGAAGCACTTGATCTGTACTGGGAAATTTTTGATGAGTACAGTGGCAACCGTGATCCGAGGGGTGTCATCGACACTCTAGAAATCATGGCGGAAATCTTCATCAAAACAGGCGATAAAGCCAAGACCGCAGAATGTTACCAGCTGATCGCCAAGACCCATCGCAACTTCAAGCACCCAGAGGAGGCGGCTGAATACGAAGCCAAGGCCAAAAACGTTATGGAATAATACCTCTGGACGTCTTCTTGGTGTCAGTAAACAATGGCTAGCTGCCAAGCAGGCCTATTTACACCACAAGGGGCACTCTTTTCAGTACCCCCTTGAGGGGTATAAGTTTCGTTTGAACAGACAGCTGCTCAACTCAGCTTTACCTTGCCCACCCTAACATGCAAATCTGGTGGACAAAAAAAAAGCCCATTACTCAAGTAAGAGTAATGGGCTTTTTTTATTATACGACAAAGGTTCACGAAAAATTAATCATTGCTTTGATTCTTTGTTTCTTCGTTCTTAATACGAGTAGGAATTGCGTACATGGTGGTGGAACCGGAAGACCAGAACATCAATTTGCCTTCTTTGACCAGATCATTAGCAACGTTCTTAACTTCGCGGGGCTTGGCCTCGGGATCACAGGCGTAGAAGTCCTTGACGTACAGCTGAGGCTTGGGAGCCTTAGTAGCCTTGTCAATGATAGCGGCCTTGAGCTCATCTTTTGATAATGCCATGGGAGTTCTCCATATTGTATGTGATAACTGATTAAACCAAAAATGCGGATAACCGGACTAAGCCAGCTATCCGCACCTACCTGCAACTAATTATTGAAAATTATTTACAGTGGCTGGTGAACTTGAAGTTCGTGGTGGTTCTCCAAGTATCATAGGCCAAACGATAATCATCAATTGACTTCATGGTAAAAGGAATACCAGTCTTTTCAAAGAACATCTCCCAACCGATACGAGCACACCACTCACCAATACGTTCGTACTGGTTGGCATCCTTGGCATAGGTCTCAAGAATATTCTTAACAGCCGCAACAGTCTCTGGCCAGCGTGGCGGAGTGTTGGGCAGGAAAGGAATTACCATCTTGGAGAAGGTTGGGTTGGATTTCGCATTGGAAACCTTACCACCAACCAGGATAGCGATACCGTCACCATCTGGATCAGCAAGAGGCATGGCAGGACACATGGTGTAACAGTTACCACAGAACATACAACGATCAGCGTTAACAGTTACAGACTTGATCTCTTCACCTTTGGCGTTAGTGGCCTTGGCAGGCTTAATAGCACCGAGGGGACAAGAAGAGATGGCCAGAGGCAACTCGCACAGTCCGGAGATGGCATCATGGTCAATCATGGGTGGCTTGCGATGTACACCGAGGATAGCGATATCGGAGCAATGTACAGCACCACACATGTTCAAACAGCAGGCCAGGGCAAGCTTAACCTTGGCAGGCAGGTCCATGTTGACAAAATGGTCAAACAGCTCATCCATAACCGCCTTAACAACACCAGAGGCGTCTGTGGCAGGAGTATGGCAATGAATCCAACCCTGGGTATGCACACAGTTGGAAATACATGCACCGGTACCACCAACAGGGAACTTGTTGCCACGGCTGGCAAGGTCGTCAAGCAGGGGCTTAACTTTGGCCTTGTTGTCAACCATGAACTCAACATTGTTACGGGTGGTGAAACGCATAAATCCATCGCAATGGGCATCAGAGATATCACAAAGCTCGCGAATATGCTCAATGGAAATCAGACGGGCAGAAGCAACACGGATTGTGTAGCATTCAGCGCCTGATTCGGAAACATGGACCATAACACCTGGCTGAACCATCTCATGGTAGAGCCATTTACCCTTGTTGTCTTTAACAACCTGGGGGTAAAATTGTTCAAAATGTGGAGGACCAATATCTGTAATTCTGTCCACCATGGGGTTTTTGGGATCGTAACCCATAATAAACCTCCTTCTATATAAGAATGAATTTTATTTAAAATATCCGTTACCAGTAATCAAAATCTGATTATTGAGCATGCTTCTTACGGAATTCCCGAACATCACGCTCAAAACCACCAGGAACCTCTTCATCGGTCCAGAAGACGTATGGGTTCTCACGTGGAATCTTAATATGCTGAGGAATTGGGTCAACATTCATTACTTTGAGGAAAGTCGGAAGACCTACGCGCTGCATGGTCTCACCAAGACGCTCGCGGTTTTTACCGGTCTCCATCCACCAATCCCAGATGCTCTCGATAATTTCGATCACTTCCTCGTAGTCACTATCAGGGTTGATTTCGATGAAAGGGAAGATCAGGGTAGCAAGCTGAGCACCATCAAGAATCGGAGCCTTGGCGCCGCAAAGGATGGAAGCACCCTTCACGGTACCTGGGCGCAGAGCGCGAGGCATCATGTTGAGGCAATGCATACAGCGAGTACAGTTTTTGTTGTCAATCTGGAGTTTGCCATCCTTCATGCGCATGCACTTGGTAGGACAAAGAGCCATAACGTCTGCATCCATATCGAATGCCTTTGACTTGGTGCGAGCACCACCGTTTGGCTTATACTCACCTTTGATGTAAGCCTGAACTGCGGCCTGATCAATACGGATATCGTCTTTCCAGGTACCAATTACGGAAAAGTCTGAACGAGCGATAGAAGCAACACAGTCGTTCGGACAACCGGACATCTTGAACTTGAACTTGTAAGGGAAGGCAGGACGATGAATCTCATCCTGATAATGCATGGTCAGGTGATGACAGAGGGAAGCAGTGTCATAACAAGCCCATTCGCAACGAGCGGTACCGATACAGCAGGAAGGAGTACGCAGGTTGGAGCCGGAACCACCAAGATCCTGATTCAGGTCATGGGTCAGGTCATAGAACAGAGGCTCCAGATTCTCGGTACGGGTTCCAAGAAGAACAAGGTCACCGGTAGAACCATGCATATTGGTCATACCAGAACCGTATTTCTCCCAGAGGTTACAGATGTCGCGCAGCTTCGCAGAGCTGTAGAACTTACTGGAAGGCTGGTTCAGACGTACGGTATGGAAGTGGGCAACTCCTGGGAACTGCTTAGGTGAGTCGGAATAACGTCCAACAATACCACCACCGTAACCAAATACACCAACAATTCCGCCGTGCTTCCAATGGGTAATTTTGTCTTTGAACGAAAGCTCCAGCTGGCCCAAAATATCCCAACATTCTGGCTTGGTCTCTGCCTGACGCTTGAGGTCAGTTACAAATGATGGCCAAGGACCTTTCTCGAGCTCGTCCAATAAGGGCGTATCATGCTTTGGCATTTTCTCGTTTCCTCCTTAAGGATCTTGAATATAAAAAAAACCTATACCTCTATTCACCGTTACGAATCTTAAGGCGTAATTGACCTTAAAAACCCCTGCCGATGAGAAAAAACTATTTCTGAATAGAAATTCAGTTTTGAGAACTTATCCCTCGCCCCTTTTTTTGTCAACGAAAATTTTCCTAATAATGAACCTCTTTCAAGCAAAGAAAAGACCACATAATTTCAATGTCTTACGCGACAGCCAGTAGCAACTTTATCCCATTAGTCAAATGAAGATTCTCCCATTTTTTATTTTAATTATTTGACCCATCCGTTACTTATATCTAAACATTGTTTTAAGCCCTTACGATTTCATTTTTTGATCCATTCATTTTTGACAAACTCTCCTATACAAGGCAACCTTCCCCACCCTCATTATGCCACGCCCCAAAAAAATACGTTTTTGCGAAGGAATCATATGCGGCAAGGCTTTTAAACCCACCCGCGTTCCCATGTCTGAGTTAAAGCAGGTCGACCTTCACTATGATGAAGTAGAGGTCTTACGCCTCTGCGACCTCGAGGGCCTTACCCAGGAACAGGCCGGACAACAGATGGGAGTATCCCGGGGAACCGTGCAAAGAATTCTCACCACTGCCAGAAAAAAAATGGCCTCAGCCATTGTCAATGGTGAGGCCCTTATCTTAACGGAAAGCAATCAGTAGCCATTTATCGGCAACTAAACCTTCTCGCTTCCAGATAATATTTAATGATGGCAGTTTCCGCCGCCCTTACAGACCTCAGTTGGTTGCATAACAGGAAGATTGCCAGCCACAAAGGCATTAACAACATCGTCGACCGTGGGAAATTGCTGTTTATGGGCAAAATAAACTGTAATCCCCACCTCGGCAAAACCAGCCAGAGGACGCGCCCCCATACCGCCAACAATGATGGCCTGCACCCCTGCTTCGGCCAGCACCTTCACCGGCACCATACAGCCCCCGGCATCATGGGCGATATTGTCGTGACTCTTGTGATCCACCACCTTGCCATCCTTGATGTCAAGGAGGGTAAAAAGGTCGCAATGACCAAAATGATCTGAACGCGAGGCATTCAAGCCACCCGGATTATTTGTCGGAACTGCTACTTTCGTTACACTCATCAGAATACACCTCTCTAGAACCTTAAGCCTCTATCGGCGCTGGTCCAAAAATTTTATCTGTCAACTTCACATACCAGGCTGCTGACTGCACCTGGATGATATAGGATACTGCAATAACAAGGGCCGCATTGGCACCGGCCTCACCAAAGGCATTGATGGCAATGGCCAGGGCAATGGAGAGATTGCGCATGACCGTGCCATAAACCAGGGCAATGGCATCTCCCCGCGTAAACATAAGCTTGCCAACGATGGTCGACAGCAAGAAGTTGACCCCGTAAATAATCAACAAAGGCACCAAAATAGCACCGAGGATTGCCGGGTTGGCCATCACTGTTTTCGCCTTCAGGGCCATGGCCACAAAAACAATACCCAGGACTCCCACGGTGGACAAAGCCGGAAAACGTGGGGCGAGCTTCTCTTTAAACTCCGCCATGGAATATTTTTTAAGCAACGCCGTTCTCGTTATATAACCGAGAAGCATGGGAATAAAGACAATGAGCACAATCTGTTTCACCACCAGCATAACATTGACATCCACCTTTGCCCCCAAAAGGCCCTTCACATAAAAAGGGGTCGCAAGGGAGCCAAGGGTCAGGCCGATGACGGTCATATTGATGGCCGCCCCCATATTCCCCTTGGCAAAACCGGTCCAGGAGATGGTCATACCGCTGGTGGGAAGAAGAGAAGCAAGGAGGAGCCCCAAGGCCATATAGGGCTGACCTGGGAAAAACCATACTCCCAGCCCATAGGCCACAAAGGGAATAACCCCAAAATTTATGGCCTGGGTCAAAACCTGCAACTTGACGTTTTTCAAGCCCTGCTGCAGATGTTTGATGTTCAGGGTGACCATCATGGGGCAGACCATGAGAAAGGTCATGGGCATAATCCACGCCTTGAGCTTCTTCACCAGAACCGGATCAACATTGGCGCCAAAACAAAACCCTGCCACCATCAGAGTCGGGATGGCGTAGATTAGATTTTTATTTATTCTTACAAGCAGTTTCCACATAGTTACACCTAGGAATCAGAAAAAAAAATCATACCATCACGCCTTTGACAGTGACGTGATCGAAGGGATACGTCGACTACTACCAGCCTTTTATCGGGCCTCATCAATCATGGAACGAATTTTCACAAAAGTCTGCCCCACAGACTCAACAAACTTTGGGTCATCAAGGACAAGCTCGGTAATATCGGCATCACTGTAGCTGAGATAGCGCACCTGGGTTTTACCATCCTTGGAAAAGACCATGACAAACTTGGGCATCAGAATTGCCCGCTCAGGATTCATCGTGAGACTCTTATCCGCCTTGGTAGGCTTGCAGACTTGAATCATGTGCAGGTCAAAGTCATCCGGCACCTGACCGCCGTGGGACCGGAAAGTTTTTTTCATATCCATGCTTTCATAATTATTTACCACGAAATCATTCGCCTTCACTATTGCTGTAAAATCAGCAACAAATTGCGAAACACCCTTACCACTCTCGGCCACATAAAGATCTTTACTTCTGAGCATAAACACCCCCCGTTTCCATAATTTTAAAAATATTTTACGCCCTCATACCCCAGGCGAATCCATTGAAAGTTTTGTGCATATGCCCATATATACGGTTACACCACCACCTTGTCAAGAAAGAATTTAAGGCTTCGCTAATATTCTTTATTCCTAGCATTGACAGGCACATGCAATCGCGATATTGTTCAGCGCTTGATATTTTTAAGACAAAAAAAATCTCACCAAAGGGCACCTTTTCTCCTGTTTTTGCGGTGACTTTTTCTGCACCTTTATTTATCAGCACCTGTTTAAAATATACTTTTACATCTTTGGAGGGATAGGAATATGGGAGAGAGAATTGTGATTGTCGGCGGTGTTGCTGCCGGACCGAAAACAGCCTGTCGGGCCAAACGGCTGATGCCGGATGCGGAGATTACCATTGTCGACCAAGACAGCCTGATCTCCTACGGCGGCTGCGGTATCCCGTACTATGTTTCTGGCGATGTGGCGGACGAAGATGAGCTGCGCAAAACAAGCTTTCACATGACCAGAAACGAGGATTTCTTCCTGCGCGCCAAGGGTGTTAAGGTCCGCACCCTGACCAGAGCCCTGGCCATCAATCGCAAAAACAAGGTCCTGGAAGTGGAAAATGTTATCAGCGGCGCCAAGGACACCATTCCCTACGACAAGCTGGTGATCACCACCGGCAGCCAGCCCTTTGTCCTTCCCATCCCAGGCGCTGAACTTCCCGGCGTCTATACCATCAGTGATCTTCATAAGGCCATCGCCATTAAGAAGCAACTTGCCTCTGGCCAAATCGGCAGGGCTGTAATTATCGGCGGCGGTGCCATTGGTCTCGAGATGGCCGAGGCTTTTGCAGATCTCTGGGGCGCTGAAACCTCAGTGATTGAGTTCATGCCCCAGCTCCTACCCAGAATTATTGACCCCTGGTTTTCCACCATGCTGGAAAAACATATGGAGTCCATGGGGGTCAAGATTTACACCGGCGAAGGCGCCTCGGAAATTATTGCCGATGAAAACGGCAAGGCCTGCAAGGTGGTCACCCCAAACCGCACCATCGACACAGATATTGTCATCATGGCCACCGGGGTTCGACCCCGCAGCCAGCTGGCAGCGGAGGCCGGGCTGCTCGTTTCCCAGTTCGGCATTGTGGTCAACGACCGTCTGCAAACCTCTGACCCCAACATCTATGCCGCGGGCGACTGTATTGAGGTGACCCACATGGTTTCCGGCCAGAAATTCATGGCCCCCTTAGGCTCCCTTGCTAACCGCGAGGGCCGCATCGTTGGCGATAACCTGGCAGGCATCCCCTCCACCTATCCAGGCGCCATGGGTTCCTTTATCATGAAGGCCTTTGAACGCTGTATCGGCGCCACTGGCCTCTCCTTGGAATCAGCTCGCGCCGCTGGTTTTGATGCCGATGCCGCCATCACCGCCCCCTCCGACCGGGCCCACTTCTTCCCCACCGAGGCCAAGATCCCCTTACAAATGGTCTTTGATCGCCGCACCAGACGGGTCCTCGGTGTCCAGGGTTTCGGTCCCATGAATGACGCTGTCCTGGCCCGGATCGATGCCGCCGCTGCCCTGATTGCCAAGAATGGTACCATTGATGACTTCAGCCTCTGCGAGATGGCCTACGCGCCCCCTTTTGCCACGGCCCTGGATGCCCTCAATGCCGCAGCAAACGTCGCTGACAATATGCAGATGAACAGGCAACGCAACGTCTCCATCCCCACTTTTATGGCTTGGATGGAGGACATGTCCTGCCAGCCTGATTGGCGGGCGCTGGACATCCGCCACCCTAACGAGGTAGGCGCCTTTGTTGCCAAATACGATGACAAATGGCTACCCCTGGTCTACAGCGATATTCGGGCACAATATAGCAAACTACCGAAGGACAAGACCCTGATCATCATCTGTGATGCGGGCACCCGTTCTTACGAAATTCAGATATTCCTGGATTCGGTTGGTCTCGGCAACACCCTGGTCTTAGGTGGCGGCTTCAATGTCATCACCCGCCTTGAGCCCCAGTGGTGGCCAAACAAATAAAAGGTTGAAGGAAGAATTATGCACCCTAAAAGGCATAAAAATAAAGATGAACGTCAGCACCACTCAAAAAAACGAGGGCCGCTCTACGCGTTCGTTCTTCTTCCTTCAGCCCTCATCCTTTTCTTCTTCTGCTGCCCGGCCCTGGCCGACCAGATCAATATTAACACGGCCACGGCAGAAGAACTCACCACCCTGCCCTATATCGGTAGGGCACGGGCCCAGGCCATTATCAACTTCCGCCGTGACAACGGCCATTTTAGAGAGATAGATCATCTTCTCAAGGTTGAAAGCATCGGCCCCAAATCCCTGGAGGCGATTCGGCCGCACATAAGCATATCCAGCCAGGGTGCGGCAGCATTAAAAAGAGAGTCCTACTCCCTTGGTCAAGACCAGTCCATGCTGCTCGCCGATGATCACTATTTCCCGGTGTTGATTAATTTCATCAAATCAGCACAGCACCGCATCGATGTGGCGATGTTTCTCTTTAAGACAACCGCCGGCAAAAACAACAAACCAGCCCAGCTTGTCGATGAACTGATCAAGGCTGGAAAACGTGGTGTGCAGATTGAAGTTGTCCTGGAAAACTCTGGATATAACGACTCCATTAATGTCGACAACCAACAGGTCGCCGCCACACTCCGAGAACACAACATCAAGGTCCGTTTCGATTCACCCAACAAAACCACCCACACCAAAATGGTTATCATCGACAACCGTTTTTGTTTTGTGGGAAGCCACAACCTGTCACACTCGGCCTTGGCCTTTAACCATGAAATGAGTCTACTCCTTGACAACCGCAAGATGGCAGGAGAGCTCACTGACTATATTGCCGCAATACAATAACACCATGAACCTTCTTGAACAGACACGACAATTTCACCAGGATGGCCATTTCGAACAGGCCTTGGCCGGTTACAAAGCCCTCCTTGACCATGAGCCAGAAAACCCTCATTTTTGCTACCTTCTTGCCCTGCTCTATTTTGAACAAGGCCAGGTGGAAGAGGCATCCCACTGGTTTACCTGTACCATAACCCTGGCCCCGGAGGCGGCCCCGGCCCATTACAATCTGGGTGTCATCTTTTTTGAACAGGGCGACTACACCAAGGCGGCTCTGGCCTATGAGGAGGCTGCCAAACACTGCCCTGATGACGCTGATATTTTCTTCAACCAGGCTCTGACCTGGAAAAAACTGGGGCAATTCGACAAAGCCTTCAACTGCTACCAAAAAGTGCTGGACCTCAGCCCTGATGACGCCGAGGATGTCCTCTACAACATCGGCGTCCTTTGCAAGGACATCCATCACCACGCCGACAGCATCTGGTTTTTTGAAAAAGTGGTTGAGAATAATCCAGACCACGCCCAGGCCTTAAATAACCTAGGCTATCTCTATCATCTGGAAAGACACGTCGACAAAGCCATCACCACCTACAAGAAACTCATCGCCCTAGACCACAACGCCACCATGGCCACCCATATGCTGGCAGCGCTCACCGGCAAAACCCCAGACAGAGCCCCTGACACCTATATCCGTAAGGTCTTTGACAGTTTTTCGGAACATTATGACGAGAGTCTGGTGGAAAAGCTGGGCTATACCACCCCAACTCAACTCAGAGAGATGCTTCCCAGCATGGAGAACCGCCGTTTTGCCACCACCCTCGACATGGGCTGCGGCACCGGCTTGTCCGGCGAGGCCTTTCAGGATCTCACCGAAAAAATGATAGGCATTGACCTTTCCCCGAAAATGCTTGAGGTGGCAGGAAAAAAAGGCCTGTATAACAGCCTCCACGAAACAGACATCTGCTCATTTTTAAGGGAGAGCAAAGAATCTTTTGACCTCTTTCTGGCCGCCGATGTTTTTATCTATCTTGGTGAGCTCCGCGATATTTTCACCCTGGTAAAGAAAAGGGCCGCTCCGGGCAGCATCTTCCTCTTTTCAACAGAGCTTACCCCCCAGGGCTTTTGCCTGAAAACCATGGGCCGCTACGGCCACGCCGAAGCATACATCCGGGCCTTGGCCAAGGAATGTGGCTTTATAGTGCTTGCTGTGCAGGTGGCTAAAATCCGCAAGGAGAAGGACGAATGGATCCCGGGCAACCTCTATATGCTCACGGCTGATTAGCAAGATAGCCGGTTGGCATCGGAAAGATTGCCACGGAATCCACGGCAGCCCCGGAAAAAGAAAAGAGGTTTTCTTCCGTGCCTTCTGTGGATTCCGTGGCTAAAAAAAACAATTTTATTATATGATCTTTGTTTACGAGCCACCGACCACTCAAACGACAGGAGCCCCCCATGAAAGTCCTCGCGATCAACGGCAGTCCGCGCCCAACAGGCAACACCTCCATCCTCATCCGTGCGGTTCTCGACGAACTGGAAAAAGAAGGTATCAAGACCGAGACCATCCAGCTTGGCGGCCAGCCGGTGCGAGGCTGCGTGGCCTGCATGAAATGTCTGAAGGAGAAGAACAAGCGCTGCGCCAATAATGATGACAACATGAATGAATATATCGAAAAGATGATTGCTGCTGACGGTATCCTGCTTGGTTCCCCCACCTATTTCGCCGATGTCTCCAGCGAAATCAAGGCCCTCATCGACCGCGCCGGTTATGTGTCTCGGGTCAACGGCAGTCTCTTCAAGCGTAAGGTCGGCGCCGCAGTGGTGGCCATGCGCCGGGCTGGCTCAGTGCATGCCTTTGACACCATGAACCACCTGTTCACCATCTCAGAGATGATTATCCCGAGCTCAAGCTACTGGAATATGGGCGTGGGCCTCAAGCCCGGCGACGTTAAGGATGACAAGGAAGGCATGGAGACCATGCGCATCCTGGGCGAGAACATGGCCTGGCTCCTTAAAAAACTTCACCCGTAAGCACCACCGACGCTCATGACATAGGAATGTCAGCAACGGAATCCACGGAAGAAAATCTTTTTTATTTTCCGTGGATTCTGTGGCCTCAAAAAATGTGCGCTTGGTTTCACGCTTATTTCTTCCTGCGTACCACCACTTTGCGTTTGCCGCCGCCGGTGCTACTGCCTTTCACACGGCGAACAACTACCTTTTTCCTCATAACCGGTGCCTCCTGCTCGTCGCCTGCCGCCCTTGGTTGACTGTAGTTGCAACCCGCCTTTGGGCAGCGGAGAACAACCTTACCGCTCACTCCTTTTTTCTCCACCAAGAATGACGAACTGCACAGGGGACAATGGATGGCATGGGGCTTGGACCAGGCCATAAACTCGCATGACTCCCGCCGACACACATACATATCCTTGCCTGTGGGGGTGCGTTTTACCACCAGCTGCCCCTGATGGCAGAGAGGGCATTGCAGGGCGTCATCACCCTCTTTCTCCTGGGTGCCTTCCGTATGCCGACAGGCTGGAATACCTGTACAGGCCCAGTACTGCCCTAAACGATCGCCCTTCCGAACCATGGCCCTGCCGCATTCAGGGCAGGGTTTTGTCGGGACCGCCTCAATGCCTTTTACAGCACCCTCCTTCTGCAGGAGAAGATCGGAATCCACCGGGGCGTCTGTAGTCGCGGACGGTGCGGAAGGGACCTCCGACAACTGCTCGCCAGCTTCCTGAAAAAGTTGCTCTGCCTCTGCAGCTGACACTTCAGAGGCCTGCTCTTCCCCTTCTTCATCAACAAAAAGTGCATCATCATCCTGTTCAGGAACGCTTTGCTCCTCACCATTTGTGTTCTCTTCAGGCTCTTGAATTTCAACTTCCACCCCTTCATCTTCAGGTAAAACTGCGGCTATTTCCGTGGACGGCTCCGGGATACCAACAGCTTTTTGACCATCTTGAAAAGATGCGTCATCAACTTTTGCCGCCGCATCAGGCATCGCCTGGACTTGAGCCTGCCCTTTTTTTGGTGGCGGCGCATCACTCTTAATAATGTTTTTTGATTTATTGAGCCGCTCAAGAGAAGTAGGCGGCTTGGCCTTCACCAGTGGCTGACCCTGGATAACGAGATTTTGATCAAACTGCTTAAGTCCCATCTGAAAACGTTTCCGCCCAGAGGTCACTTCATCAATGGTCTGGGCATAATAAACGATAAGGTTCAAACCCTGCATGCCTGGAAAAGCTCGGTTTAAGGTGTTGACCACCTTAAACAGGTTAGATTCACATTGCAGGGTGCCGTCTTTCTGGAGACTGACATAACCGTTCGCACAGAGCCTCCCAAGGTTCAACACCACCTCATCCTGCCGTTCCACCCCGAGTTCACCAAGATCGTCCACCAGACTGGCCAGTGAATAGCGATCCGAAGTCATTCCAAAGCGCTCCTCAGGAACCACCTTCACAACCGTTGCCTTCTCCTCTTCCTGCAATGTATCTGCAAGGGTGGCAGACAAAAGAGTGCCATAGCCGTACTGATAGACCTGGAGGAAACCTGGCTCCTCAATCAGCCGGGCATCGCTCTGCAGCCGGTATTTCTCTGTTGCAAGAGTAAGAAGTATTTCCTTGCCGACACCCTCTGCCATTTGGCTGGCCAAGGCCCGGCGCCAGATAAGATCATAGATTTTCTGTAAGACATCAGGAAGACCGGCAAGCTCTTCAGGATTTATGTCGGGGTCAAGAGGCATGATGCCCAGCCCCGACAAAGGGCGACTCTGCAGTGCCTCTTTGCCAAAACGGGCCTCGACTTGCCGGCCAACCGCCTCAACCAGAGGCTGCACATTGTCAAGGGTAACGGCATAGAGTGATGAAATAAGAGCCTGCCGTTTACCACCCAAAGCGACACCGGCAAAGAGCGCGATGGCAGCCTGCAGGGCCTCTGCCAATGGAATTTGACAATACCGAAAGGCGTCAATAATAAGCTCATACAGGGTGTAGGGCTGAGGGGCTGGGATTTCCAGGATGTTTTCCTGGCGGGAAGCAACCAGGAAAGATTGGCCTGCCAGATCTTCAGCAACCTTCTTGGCCTGATCTTTCCCCTCAAGGGTGCCATCGCTACATACCCCAACCACCTCTATCAACTGGGCAGGGATTTCACCTTTTGTTCCCTTCAGCGAAAGTTTCACATGCCATTTTGGCGTCCCGGCAAACTCTCGCACCTCTTGCTCCCGCTCGGCCAAAAGGGTCAGAATGGTTAAAACAGGTATGGATAAGGGGATATTTCCAGGGCCAGTACGGGTGCCAAGAAGTCGCTGAAGATGGCTGGCCAAGCAGCGCTGAAAACACTCTTCAAAATAAAAACAGGCCGCCTGGGCGGAATCGACATACTCCTCACGTTCCATGGCCATGGAAACCCCGGCTTCATCAAGGGCTGCCAGACGAAGACGGCGACATTGCAGCGCCCCTTTGGAGAGCTGACCTATCATCCCGGCCCACAGCCAGCTGTTATACTCCCCTCGCTCGCTACAATCAAAAGCAAGACAGATATCCGCCTTGCCATTTTTCAGCATCTTCTTCAAGACGTCATGGCTGGCAGCCAATGGCCTAAAGAGAAACCCTTCCTCACCCCGAGCCAGGTGATCGCTATTTTTGGCCTCCACCACCGCAGCAAGGACAGGAACAATAAGCACCTCACCCCGCTCCTGCAGGAGCGCGTGCAGCATCTGTCTTTTTTCCTCTGTTTCAACAAGAAAATATGTTTGGCCCATGATTCTCCCCTGCCAGGAGTTTTAGTAAAAGAGGGTTAACCCGTACCCCAGTCTAGCGATAGCTGTCTCCGAAATCAAACAAATGCCTAAAAAAACAGCTATTTTTTATCCATTTATCACTTTTTTCCGATACTCTGTAGAAGAGATTTACTTTAACGTCGCGCAACCTTATTGCTGGGATATTTGGGCACAACAGTACGGCAGCCGAAGAGATATCACCTGACGCTAACCAGCAACCGCAACCTTCACTCAGAAAATATGGCCCTCATCAGCCTGGCAGGTATTGCCGAAGCCATTGACACCCTCAACCTCAAGGAAGCTACCCTCAAGGGCCAGCTTCTTCAGGCCATTCGTGCGCGTTTTCCCGACGCGGAAAGTCTTGACACCGTTACCGCCATTGACCCCCTTGATCTCATCCAGGAACTGTGGGGGCCTGAAGACGCGGCAGAAATCAAGGCAAAACGCAAGAACCTCAGCAGTCTCAAATCAAGCATAAATAAGAGCCTGAAAGATGGCATCACCAGTGGCGCAAACCCCGAAGGCATTATTATCGGCCGTGATAATGTCTTTATCATTGCCGATGAGAAAAAAAACGAGCTGCTGGATAAACTCAGCCTGGATGGTGAAGGCGGCAGCTCGCTGTTGAGTGCCCTGGCAACCCTTAATGCCCTCTTATCAGGGGCTGTTTCGCCCAACAACCAAAGCGAAGCCCTGAAAATCATCGACCAGCTTGATGCCGCCCGCAAGTCCTTGAGTCAATTGGCCGGGCTCCCTGAAGACAGCTCCACTGCTGAAAAATCCCCCACAGGCAGAGATGCGGATGGTCACATGGCAGTTGAGGAGTTTGAGATCGATGATGATACGGTCATTGAATTTGTCGAAGAAGAACTCCCAGGACCTGATCACCAGCAAGAACTCTCACCAACCAACGGCATATCAGAAGGTGACGAAGGCTCTGCACCTATGGGAGACGGTGGCCGTGGTGACATGGAGAGTGATGGCCACGCTGCTCTCCATGGCAACGGACTGACAGCCAGAGGACCAGCAACTGACGATGACGGCGCGGACAAAGCCGCACCCGGCGATATGCCTGCTGCCGGAGACCATTTACCCCCAGGAGGGCAAGAAGAGTGGGACAGCTTTGAGGTGGTAGATGACGATTTTGACATTGTCGAGCAGGAGGACCTCACCAGCCAGGAAGAAAAAACCCTTGAAAATGGCGCGGCTGTTGGAGCCGACATTGACAGCATCGAGGAAGTGGCAGAGGTCGAAACTGAGGAAGATCTGGAACCTATAGAAGAAATTGCCACCGAGGAAGTTATTGAACAACCCAGCACGCCATTTAACCAGGCGTTAGGCCGCACAGAAGGCCTTGCAGATGAACTCATGCCTGACTCCACATCAGGTCATGGCGGTGATAGCACGGATACCGGCGGTGGCTCGGCAGGCCAAGAACATCAGGAGGGTGATGACTGGGAATCTTTTGAGGTCGTGGATGACGATTTTGACATCGTCGAGGAGGACGCTCTCCATGGTCAGGAAGAGGAAAGCCTTGAAGTTACGGCGCCAGTTGCAGACGACCTGGAAATCATCGAAGAAGCAGAAGAGATTCTAGCGAGTGAGCCTGACCTTCCGGCAGGCCAAGACCTTGCGCCAGAAGGTGATGGGGAGGACGTGGAACTTGAGGAGGTGGAAGATGTCGAAGCTGAGGCAGCACTGGAGCCGGATGAGGAAATTACCGCCCAGGAAATAATTGAGTGCGAAGGGGATGTTGAGGAGATTACGGAAGAGATCCCTGGCACCTCGGCATCAGAATCCGAGTTCGGCGGCGACATGGGCCTTGGACAGGCCCAGACAAAAAGCGGTGGCGAGGCAAAAGACAGCAAGCTTACAGATGACTGGGACTCTTTCGAGGTGATGGATGACGATTTTGACATCGTCGAGGAGGACACTCTCCATAGTCAGGAAGAGGAAAGCCTTGAATTTACGGCGCCAGTTGCAGACGACCTGGAAATCATCGAAGAGGTAGAAGAGATTCTTGAGAATGAGCCTGACCTACTGGCAGGCCACGACCCTGGGGCAGAAGGTGATGGGGAGGAAGTGGAACTTGAGGACGTGGAAGATGTCGAAGCTGAGGTAGCCCTGGAGCCGGATGAGGAAATTACCGCCCAGGAAATACTTGCGTACGAAGAGGATGTTGCGGAGATTGACCAAGAGGACCTTGCCGCAGAACCTGACCTCAGCGCCGAGAGGAGGTTTGAGGAAACCGAGCCAGAAGACGGTGGTGATGACTGGAGCTCCTTTAAAATTGACGAGGATACTTCTGATTTCACACCATCACCCACCATGGCGGATGCTCAAAAAATCGCCCCCAAAACACCGCCCATGGAACGTTCCATGGATCTCTCCCAGTACATTGATGCAGAGGAAGCTCTGGCTAACAACCCAGATATTCTTCAGGAAAGAAGTGATGAATATATCAAGCAGATCCTTGAACGTTTTATGCCGAAATTCATTAAAATCCCCAAAGGTCTCTACCCTGTTGGTGACAGAAAGAAACGTAAGACAGACCGCCCGGCGACCAAGGTCAACGTCGTGGAATTTTATATCGGCCAGTTCCCGATCACCAATGATCTTTTTGATTTTTTTGTCCGCGAAACAGGCTACGAAACAGAGGCTGAACGGATAGGGCACGGCCTGGTCACCTCAGGCCGACTGCGCAACGATTTAAACCTGAAAACAGGCAGCCATACCTTGGCCATCAACAAAGGCATCATCACCCGGCAGATAAAGGGTGCAAACTGGCGCCATCCAGACGGCCCGGCCAGCTCTCTTGAAAGCAGAAGCCATCATCCCGTGGTCCAGGTCAGCCGTCTGGATGCCATAGCCTTTGCAACTTGGGCTGGCAAACGCTTACCCAGTGAGGATGAATGGGAGGTAGGGGCCCGGGGCAAAGAAGGTTTTCTCCTGCCCTGGGGCAACGACATCCTGCCCCTGGCCAACCTGGAAGGACACCAGGCAGGCAGCACCACGCCGGTCAATTATTTTGGCAGACAGTCAATGAGCCCCTTTGGACTCCTGGATATGCTTGGCAATGTTTTTGAGTGGACGTCGTCCACGTATAGCGGCCAGAACGGCCGAGAACTTTACATTCTAAAGGGAGGATCATGGGCCACCAGCAAAATCACCTGTGCTGAGCGCTTGATAGAACCGGCATCCACCTGGTCCAACACTATTGGTTTCCGGTGCGCCGTAAATGCCGATTAATCACTGGCTATCTTGAATAATGACTTTTTTGTTCAAGATACACCAGGGAAGAGGCCCTAACATCTCTAGGCCAACGCCTCTTCAATCATGATATCCTCGACATCATCGCTGATGATGACCTTACCGATCTGGACAGGCAAAACAAAAAAGGGCTTACCGCCAACACTCTTCTTGTCAGTTTTCAAAAATTCCTTCATCTGGCGGCGATCAAGATCTGCCGGAATCTCTACGGGAAGGCCAAAGCCTTGCAAAACATCTTTGATACGCTGCGCCTTTTCTGGACTTAAGAGACTCTTTTTGACAGCAATGGTGTTCACGGCCACCATACCAATGCTGACTGCCATGCCATGGGCAATGGTAAAGTCTGAAGCCGCTTCCACAGCGTGCCCTAAGGTGTGGCCATAGTTGAGGATACGACGCAAATCAGCCTCTCGCTCATCAGCCACCACCACCTGGGCCTTAATAGTGCAACAATGGGCAACCACCGCTTCAATCACTGCCGGTTCAAGACGCAAAATATTCTTTTGATGCGCCACCAGAAAATTAAAAAAATCTCCGTCGTAGATAACGCCATACTTCACCACTTCGGCAAGGCCGTTAAGCAGCTCTTCGGCGGGCAGCTCCTTCAAAACAGCACTGTCAATAAAGACGCATTTGGGCTGATAAAAACAGCCCACCAGATTCTTTCCTTCAGGGATATCCACGCCGGTTTTCCCGCCCACAGAACTGTCAACCTGGGCAAGGAGGGTGGTGGGGACCTGGACAAAAGAGATGCCGCGCATATAAATAGCGGCCAAAAAACCGGTAATATCGCCGGTGACGCCACCGCCAAGGGCGATCAAGGCATCCTGCCGATCAACACCAAGTTGGGCAAGGGAGCTTGTTAATTTCGCCACGGTCGAAAGATTTTTACTTCCTTCACCGTGGGGAAAAGTCAATAAATCTACAGGAATATCAACATTGCGCAAGGACTCAACAACATGCCCGCCAAAGAGTTCTGCCACCTGATCATCAGCAATGATGATGTAGCGCTTGGCAATCTGCCGCTGTTTCAGTTCCTGACCAATCTCGGAGAGCAACCCTTCCTTGATCAAAATCGGATAGGCGCGTTCCTCTAAACCAACCTGGAGCTGTTTCATCCTGCCACCGTTCGTGTTTTCATTACCTGTTAACCCTGCCTGAGAAAAGCAGGTACATATCGCCCCGCTCCACCAGACAGCCCATATTCCTCAAACTTATACCTACTATTAATAACATATCACCGAAACGATTGTCATTTTATAACTGAGGCCCAAAAGCCATTCTTGACAACACTGCCTGTGATGTTCACAATGAAATGAATAATCCCTTTCCGCATATAACCTTTAAGGATAATGAGGCATCACCATGACGTCAGTCAAAAAAAATAAACTCACAGAAACGACAGAAAAAGTTGGCAAGGCATTGGCCCGTTCGACATTCAAAGCGGAATCAGCCGGCAAGCTGGCTCAAAAAAAGGTTGAAGATCTGGTGGGTAAGGTTTCCAAACGAGCCCACGAGGCCATGGATGCCGTCACCAAGCTAAAGGGTTCTGAAAAAAAAGACCAAGAAAAGCACGTTTCCCCACCCTTTAAGGCCAACAAAGGCTTAACGATTCCGGATCAATTCGGTTTTATCGCCGGCAATATCCATGATTATCTCGATAAAAATGGCATGGTCCCCACCAACCGTCTGATCAACGCCATTATGCAGAAAAAAAACAGCAAGGCCAATGTCCTGGCAGCAATCGGCTGGCTGGCCCGAGAGAACAAGCTGCAATTCAGTAAAGACGGAGAGATGATCTCATTGAAATAGTACTCTCATCTTGCCACGAAGAGGAAATGTTAAGAAGCACCATCTAAGCCTGGATAAGCCGAACCTTCGCTCTTCCCTACAACCCGGGCTTGGCGCCATCACAGGTGACGCAGTAGGGCTAGAATCAGGGCATAAAAAAATCTTCTACCATCGAATCTCAGCCGTTGTTCGATGCGATGCTGTAAGAGCGCCCCTGCGAGCGATCAAAACGGATTTTTTGCGCTACTCTTCCCCCATCGCTCGCAGGGGCGAGCTCCTACAAAATAAAGCCGATTATGCAACCCTGGATCAATCGTGACTCATGTATGGCTGAAACTCCGTGGTAATCATATAAAAAAAAAGGGAGACGTCATTAAGACGTCTCCCTTTTTTTTATGCAGTTAAAAAATCAGCTAAAAGCTAATTTTTTTTACACCACAAGGGTATAAGTTTCGTTTGAGCAGACAAGCTGCTCAACTCAGCTTTACATTGCGGAACCAGAAGCGGCACCCTGCATCTTAACCTCAACCTTCTCGGTAAGGCCTGCATAGTAAATCTTCAGGTGGTCAAGAACCTCGTTACGACCAAAGTGGTCAACGATCTCAGCACCTTCGGAAAGGGCCTTACGAAGTTTGGTACCGGAAAGAATAACGCGATCTTCTTTGGTGTGGTTACAGGTACGCAGAGAAGCCATACCATCACATTTTTTGCAGTAGAAGGTCCAGTCAATCTTCATGGGGCGGCACAGCAGATCTTTACCAGCGTTACCGGTGGTAGGAATCTTCTCGAAAATTTCCTGAGCCTCGAACAAACCGTAGAAATCACCAACACCAGCGTGGTCACGACCGATCAGCATGTTGTTAACGCCGTAGTTCTGACGGAAGGTAGCATGGAGCAGACCTTCGCGAGGACCGGCATAACGCATATCCAGAGGATAACCAGCGTTGATAACGTTGTCCTTTACGAAGTAGTTCTCGATGAGGATATCGATGGCCTGAACGCGGGTAGCAGCAGGAATATCACCGGCTTTGAGGTTACCGATCAAGGAGTGGATCAGAACGCCGTCACAAACCTCGATAGCGATCTTGGCCAAATACTCATGGGAGCGATGCATTGGGTTACGAAGCTGAAGAGCAGCAACATTGGCCCAACCGCGCTCTTCAAACATGGCACGGGTCTCAGCAGGAGTAAGATAAACACCTTTGTACTCGGTTGGGTATTCGCCCTGGGAAAGAACTTTAACAGGACCGGCAATGTTAACGTCTTTCTGGTTCATAACCATAATAACGCCTGGATGATCCTTAGGAGCGATCTCCCAGAATTTATCACCAACAGACTCCTCGCCTTCACCCTTGAATACTTTCTCACATTCCCATTTTTTGTCAGCGTCGGTCATCGCGTATTTCTCGGTGACCTTCATGGTAGCCATGAGCTCGCCTTTGGCGTAGAGGGCAACTTCCTCGCCTTCTTTGATGGAATCAGCTTCACCTTTGGAAATATCCAGGGTAATGGGCACGGGCCAGAAAGTACCATCAGCCATCTGGAATTTCTCGCAAACGCCTTTCCAGTCAGCTTTTTTCATGAAACCAGAAAGGGGAGAGAAACCACCAATACCCATCATGATCAGATCGCCTTTAGCGCGGGCGCTAACGTCGATTCTTTTCATTTTTGCTGCTCTTTCTTTCTCGGCTGCAAGGTCGCTACCGTGTAAGAGGGCACAAACAAGTCCTTTACCACCGTGGGGGGCTACTAATTTTGACATCTGAAGGTCTCCTTAAATATGGAAATTAAAAGATATAGCGCGCCCGCTCATTAGCTTCAATGTATTCCTACCGGACCAAACCTGTCAGTCCAAAAATACATAAGTTGGCGCTTCACTTAACTAAAATCTACCAATCGAAATGAAAAAAGCTCACTTAAGACAATGAACCATTATTCATTTTCGTAGGGGTATATATAGTTAGTTGGAAATTTATGTCAAGGAAAACTTCAGGAATTCACGGGATAATCGGAGAATGTTTTTGCACTTATTTATTACTCATATTGCCTTCCCCTAACCGCTGAAATCTCCCGCCGGTCGTTCATCTCCCCCATGGAGACGGCATGCTTTTTTGTATTGCTAATTCAGTGGTTAACATGAACATCCTTTTACCCAGGGCCAGCCCTTAATGCACCTCTCCACCCGGAGGGGGATACGCGAGGAAAACGAGACTTCGAATGGCTAGGCGAAGGATTATTAAAAGAAGCGACGGTGAATAAAAAAAGCGGCCCAAAAAGGACCGCCTTCCACCCTGTAAAACAATATATTGAAACAACCCGCTCAAAAAAAAGACGCACCTCTCGGGGGCTGTCTCTTTTTAAGAAAGCTGGGACTAACTAAAACTTAGGCTTTTTTGTCAAAGAGAAGGCCAACAAGCTCATCAAGCTTTTCACGCAGAGCAAGAATCTCTTCCGAGGGGATCTGGCGAATAAGCTCACCACTTTCCCGCTTCCTGACCTCCATGACAACGTCTTCGGTCTCCTTGTTGATGGAAAACCCAAGCTTGGCGCCCATGGCATCGAACCGACCCTGAATCTCGTCAGCCATTTTGCTGAGATCTTCATTAGAAATTCTCTGGGCTTTCCTGCCATGGAGGGTCTGGTCATCCAGGCTCCCTTGGGCAGAGTCACCACTCTTTTTAATCGGAGACACCTGCGGCTTGGTTTTGCCCTCCATCTCCACGACAGAAACAATGGGCTGGCCAACCCCTTTAATCTCGGCACTTACATTAACGTCCATAACGACACCCTCCAACTCCCTCTACTTTGTTTCCTGGATCACCACTGTCATATACTGCCATTGATAACCCTGATTTTTTTTCTTACACCTGTTTTTCGTAAGCGGCGATGGCTCGCTTACCGTGATTCATGGCCAGAAGATCACCCTTAATCTTGAACAACTTATCTTGAGTCATGGCCATGCACTTATCTTCTGTGGCCCTTATACGCTTAATCAAAACCGCGTACTTCTCGTCAAGGGGAACATCCGCCATCCTTCCAAATAGATCCTGCCGCTTCGTCACCAGGGGAGTGAGCCGCTCGTCATAACCATCCAGGGCCAACAGCTCTTCGATTTCCTCGGTAATCCTCAGAAGATCCCTGTACAAGGATTCAGCCATCAATAACACCCTCTCCTTTCCATCTGTAGAATCCTACTTTCCTGTCTTTTTTCAATACACCGCCTGAAAGACGCCCCGCTCGGTCTTTTCTGTTGGCCTACGGGCGGCAAGGTTATCAGCAGTGGACAGTTCGGCCTTTCTGTTAGCGGCCAAGGTCACCCACGCCTCGGTGAGAGGTTCCACCGTCCTGATGGCATTATCCATCATGCCGGAGTCATTACCTATATTGCCCCGGGTGATCTCTGAGGTCAGGTAAAAATAGAGATCGTTCAGATTGGCAGAAATCTCCCCTCCCTCTTCCATATTAAGAGCAGAATGAAGCTCCGTGATAATTGCAAGGGCCCGGCTGACATTTTCACCCTGGACTTTTCTATCTTCGGTACCAATGGCATTGCGGGCCTTAATCAAGGAAGAGCCGAGGGCCTGGTAGAGGCGGGCTACAATCTCAGCCGGATCCAGGTTGTTAAACTCATTCTGTTTATAGGCGGAACATGCTTTTTTCTGATTCTGATACATTATTTTACCCCTTTATTCCTAGCCGTAAATACTTGCATTCAGGTTGTCAATTGACTTCAGTTGCTGGTCAAGGGCGCCCTGGGTGGCCTGAAAACCCGAAAGAAGCGTTTCCAGATTCTGAAATTGCCGTCTAAGATTTGCCTCTCTTATGGAGAGCCGATACTCGATTTGTTCAACCTGATTGCCGATATCATCGATGGATGCCTTGAGCCCATTCTCCTTCGAATCAAGGAGCCCTGTTGCTCTATGAAGATAGCCTTCCAACAAATCATCAAAACGGCGACCTATGCCATCGTTACCCGCTTCATCATTACTAAAAAAATTGATCACCTGATCGGGATTCTCTTCAACAACAGTGGTCAGGGTTTCCGTATCCACACTTAGTTTGCCGTCACGGCCCACCTGGATTCCCAGGCGATTCAGACCATTGACGTCACTTGCGACACCATCCACCTTTGCATAAAGAAGATTTTGCAAACCCGAGCGCAGTTGACGGGTGGTACTGTCGCCCTGCAGAATGCCGCCGGTGCCGGCTTCAGGATTATAGCTCAACAAAGAGTCAAAGGTGCTTACCATGGCATTATACTTTGCCACAAAACTCTGAACCTTACTGGTAATGGTGCTTAAGTTCTGATCCACGGTCACCTCAAAGGGGTTCCCGGGGTCAGCCTCAAGCAGGGTCAAGGTAACACCACCAATAAGATCGGTGATGGTATTGCCGGCGCGCTCAACCTCAATGCCGTTTAAGGTCAGCTCGGCATTGCCGGCGGCCTGGGTTTCGACAAGGGGCTCAAGCACAGAGAGAGTGCCCGTATCCTCCACCACAGTGAGACTGATGGTATTTGCCGCCCCGGTCTCGGCACTTGCCAGGGTCAGATAGACATTGCCTTTGCCATCGTCGACAACCGCGGCCGAGACATCGGTGCCTGCCGCGTTAATGGCAGTGGCAATCCCGGCAAGAGTCTGATGGTCGGCATCAATGGTGACATCAAAGGCTGTATTTTCGCCGACTTGAATGGTTAAGACGCCGGTGCCCACATCTTCGGTGCTGGCTGCAACCGTAAAGGCTGCACTGCGAACCTGCTGAGCCGTGGCCAGAGCCGCGACCTCCACTTGATAGTTGCCGGCCGCAGCATCCGCACTGGCCAAAGACGTCATTACGCTGGTGTTGCCGGAAGTAGCATTAAAGGAAACAAAGCCGTCGGCATCGGCAAGTGAGCTCGCCGCCGTCTGCAGGGCGGCCAAGCCACCCTTCATTGTCCCCAATGCTGAAATTTTGGCCTGATAATCGGTTTCCCGGCCCTGAAGCAAAAGAACGGGACGCCTTTCAAGGGTCATCATCTGGCTTATGATTGATTCTGTATCCAGACCAGATACTAATCCGCCGACGCCGATGGTCATGATGAACTCCTACCTGTTAATAACATTAAAGAAAGCCGGGGGAGGAGAAGTATCTCCCCTCCCCCGGATTAAGGGTTCTGATTTACTGCAGTAAGCTCAAGGCGTTCTGTGGGATCATGTTGGCCTGAGAAAGCATGGCCATACCAGCCTGCTGGAGGATCTGAGCCTTGGTAAGGTCAGAAGTCTCAGCAGCAAAATCCGCATCAAGAATCCGGGAACGGGCTGCCGAAATATTCTCGGAGACGTTCATCAGGTTCGAGATCGTGGCCTCGAAACGATTTTGGATCGCACCCAAACCAGCACGGATCGTGTCGATATCGGCAATGGCGCCATCAACACTCTCAATGGCTATCTGGGCATTGGCGAAGGTGTCAATGGACAGCAGATTCACGGTGGTTGTACCGATAACCTCGGTAACCGCCGTAACCGCACCAACCGCAGTAACACCGACAACCGCAGTTACAGCTGTAACAGCAGCAACCGCAGTAACACCGACAACCGCAGTCACCGCTGCAACACCAGCGGTTGAAACGGTACCAGTAGCAACGGTTGGCTGCGTACCAGCAGAAACAACAGTACCAGTGATAGCACCTGCTGGTGCTTCGCTACCAGCAGCTTGCGTGAGAGTCAGGCTACCATCGTTTCCTACAGCTGCAAGCGTCCAATCTCTGCCAGCACTATCGGTTATTGTCTGACCGTTGAGCTCGGCATCCATGTCACCATCACCAGTAATGCCTGTGACCACAGTATGCACGGCGGTCTCACCATCACCAAAAGTCCAGGTTATTGTCTGGCCAGCAGCAACAACAATACCAGAGAGATCCTGTGTCTGTGCTTCAGCAACTGCCGTAACACCGGCAACCGCAGCAACAGCTGTAACACCCGCAACCGCAGTAACACCGACAACTGCGGCAACAGCACTCACCGCACCGGCAGCAGTCACTCCTGCGACACCAGCCAACACAGTTCCCAGGTCAGCTGCCCGGGCACTATCAATACTAAAAACGATGGTCTGAGCTGAACCGGCATCAGCACCAACCTGGAAGGTGGCGTTGGCCAGGGTGCCATCGATTACTTTTTTACCGTTGAATGCCGAGGTCTCAGCAATACGATCAAGCTCATTTACAAGCTGTGTTACTTCCGCATTAAGAGAAGCACGGTCTTCGACGGTATTGGTATCATTGGCAGACTGAACAGCCAACTCACGAACACGTTGAAGAATTTTTGTAGATTCCTGAAGGGCGCCCTCTGCAGTTTGGGAGAGGGAAATACCATCGTTGGCATTTCGGGCTGCCTGATTCATGCCACGAACCTGAGCGGTCATCCGGTCGGAAATGGCGAGACCAGCCGCGTCATCCTTGGCACTGTTGATCCGTAAACCTGAAGAAAGGCGCTGAAGTGATTTATTGAGAACATTTTGCGAGTTCAGCAGGTTACGCTGGGCGGTTAACGACGCCACGTTTGTATTAACTGTAATAGCCATGATTACTAACCTCCATGTTAGTTTTGTTTACTTCTGTCACCAGGCATCCTTGCCCGGCAATTCAACATTTGTTCAATTTTCTTGAGCGTTAAGAGCCAATTGCTTTCCCATCACCCCCTTGCGGCTTTATTTTTAACGGTTACACACTTCCTATCGACCCTTTCCAATACAACTTTAATTTTTTTTCATGGACAAAAAGAAAAGCTCAAACCACTCTGTCACCCTAAAAGCTTGCGAGGGTCTCAGGCCATCTACAGAAAATACCCTTATTCCTTGTAGGTGAATTTAAGAGAACACCAGTTAACTGTTGACAGTCTTTGGCAAAAACATACTATTAATATTAACAGGATGTATTGATTCTATGGGACTTTTCGCAACAACCCTGCCCATCCCATAAACAGGCAATCACACTTGGTCACAGGTTAACAAAAAACGTTTATCATATCCTATGATCGACCGATACGAACTCCAATAACGCAGAGTTAATCCTTGGCAGAGAAACATCCCTACATATTGCTGTCGATATCCTCTGGTGCTGGGACAAAACAGGTCCACAGAACCACCACTCTTCACAACGCAGCAAGCAGTATTCTTTAATGTATACAAATTCAGGCTGGCACTGTTTTAAAAACACCCAATACACAGGAAATATGATGTTATGGCTGACTTAACAGAACTTCTTCGCAGGGCAGAGATGCAGCAGGTCAACCTGCAGACTGAAGTGCAACTCCAAAAGAATTTGGCTTTTTTCAAACAGCACCAACCGGCACTACACAACCAATTCCTTAAATATACCCCAGAAAATTTACGCCTGCTCTTTACGGATGATGGGTATCTCAATCTGGTCAATTATAAACTCAACAACCAACCCGTTTACCCGGAGAACCCCATTGTCCATACGCAAAAGGCTCTCCAGGGCTACAAGCGCCAGCCAATCGATTTCAAGTGCAGCGCTGCAAAGGCCCCCACTCTGAGTACAGAAAAAAATGCCCATCTGCCAAGTGCTAACAAGATGGTTGACATCCTTGCGACCCAACCCCAGGCACAGACAAAAGAACTGCCGGCCCTTGTCAATTTTATGGTTATGTTGGGGGTAGGGCTTGGGTACCAGCTGGAAGGCTTACTTAAGGAAACAGACATCAGACACCTGTGCATCATTGAAACGCAGGCTGATGTTTTTTATGCCTCAATGCACACCATAAATTGGCAGCCCATCTTTCAGCATTTCAGCCAAGAGGGCTATTCACTCGAGCTTATTATCGGCAAAGATCAAGATGCGTATACTATGCAGTTCAATGCCTATTTAGACAAAATTGGGGTGTTCAATACCGTTAGCACCTTTATTTTCAGACATCTCACAAGCCCCTCCCTTGAAGAATCCATTAGAAATTACACCAGCAAAATCCTGCAAATGAAGATTAATGGCGCTGGTTTTTTTGACGATGAGCAGGTTGGCTTGGCGCACACCATCAGTAATACAGTAAACCATACCCCTATCCTGCAAGATCATTCCGTCCTCAACAAAACATACCTGAACAAACCGGCGTTTATTGTTGCCAACGGCCCCTCCCTGGACAATGCGGTAGAATTCTTAAAAACCAATCAAGACAAGGCCATTATTTTCTCTTGCGGAACAGCCCTTGGCTCCCTCATGAAAATGGGGATCAAACCGGACTTTCACATCGAGCAAGAAAGACCATTGATTATGATGGAATGGATCAAAAGTGCAACCACCGATGAAGACCGTAAAGACATAACCCTCCTGGCCCTTAACCCCGTACACCCGAAAATACTTTCACTGTTTGGAAGAAGTGCCATGGGCATGAAGGCTAATGATGTTGGTACCCATTACCTTTCGCAATATGTCAAACCCAACAAGCAGATGTTGATTTTTGGAAACTGCAATCCAACGGTGAGCAACTGCGGCCTTGCCTACGCAAGCGCCTTTGGTTTTAAAGAAGTTTATTTTTTTGGATTAGACCTAGGGTTTCCGGAAGGGGAGCGGCACCATTCTACCTTCAGCAAACATTACGAGGTTAAAGAATCAGAAGAGCACAGCCTCCATATCCTCAAACCTGCCGCCCAAAATGGCCTTACCGCGCCAGGAAATTTTGGCGGTAAAGTCATTACCAATGACCTGTTCATGCGATCTCTATCCGAAATAGAGATGGCCATAAAAATCAATCCGGGTATGCACTGTTTCAATACCAGTAACGGAGTCTTGATTAAAGGGGCGCAACCCCTTCAGGTCACGGAGTTGAAGCTAGACACGCAAGCGTTTGACAAACGAAAGTATATTGACAAGATCTTCAAAAAATATTTTTCCGCTGATCTTCTTAAAAAATTTACCATCAAGGAGGTGGGGCAGGTCTTCGAATTTGCACTCGAGGCGCTCTCTTCCCTTGAAATGATCGCCCAAAAACCAGTGCACACCATCCACCAAGGCATAGATATGCTGGCAAGCTTACATGCCTATATCACCAACCTGGCCGGTGACCCAAAAAGAAAATATGCCGCCTCTCTTCTCAAGGGGAGCGTCACGACGTTTGGCATTATTATGGCGCAGGCATTATGTAGAACCAACGATGAGGAAAAAAATGTTTCCCTCTATAATCAATGCCTTATACAATTCTTTGATTTCATTAAAATCGCCAAAGAGATAGTAGAATCAGACTTATTAAAAGAAGACACAAGCACTCATAACTTACAGGAAAAACTGACAGCCACCCCTTAGAAAACATCAGTCTTTTCATCTGTTACGATACAGGAGAGCCTGGGTCTTGACGAATTTTCAAAAAAAGATCGTCCAATTTATTATTGACGCAGCATTATGAAACTCACAGGCAAAACAATACTCGTCACCGGCGCCGACGGCTTTATCGGCTCGCATCTCACCGAGATGCTGGTAGCGCACGGCTGCCAGGTTAAGGCCCTGAGCCAATATAACTCGTTCAACGACTGGGGCTGGCTGGAAGATTGTCCCTGCCTGAGCGACATCGAGGTACTCACCGGTGACATCCGCGACCCCCATTACTGCCGGCATATCAGCAAGGGGGTGGATGTGGTCTTTCATCTGGCCGCACTCATTGCCATCCCCTATTCTTATGTGGCGCCGGCAAGCTATGTAGACACCAATATCAGCGGCACCCTGAACATCTGCCAGGCTGCCCTTGACCAGGGCTGTGAACGCATCATCCACACCTCAACATCCGAGGTGTACGGCACAGCCCAGTATGTTCCCATTGACGAAAAGCATCCCTTGCAGCCCCAATCCCCCTACAGCGCGACCAAGATCGCTGCCGATGCTTTGGCTCTGAGCTTCTACAATGCCTTTGAACTGCCCGTGGTTACGGCGCGGCCCTTTAACACCTATGGCCCCAGACAATCAGCCCGGGCCGTGATCCCCACCATCATCACCCAGATCGCAAGCGGCGCCCGCCAGATTAAACTGGGCGACCTCAGCCCCACCCGGGACTTAAACTACGTCACCGACACCTGTCGCGGCTTTATTGCCCTGGCCGAGTGCGATAAGGCCGTTGGCCAGACCGTAAATATCGGCTCAAACTTCGAGATCTCCATGGCCGATCTAGTTGATCTCATCAAGGAGATCATGGCCAGCGACGCGGAGATCCTTTCGGAGCAGGCCCGGATCAGACCGGAAAAATCAGAGGTCTTCCGCCTCTGGTGTGACAACACCAAAATCCACGAGCTCACCGGCTTTGTGCCGAAATACTCCATCAAGGAAGGGTTGGAACGGACCATCACCTGGTTCAGCACCCCTGCCAGACTCAAAAAATATAAGGCCCATATCTATAATGTATAACGAGGTCTGTGCCTTTATCCGCACCATCTATCCCGACCGGGATTTCATCCCCCTGCACGAACCTCGTTTCATCGGCAGGGAAAAGGAATATGTGACTGATGCCATTGATTCCACCTTTGTTTCTTCGGTGGGGGCCTATGTCACTCGCTTTGAGGAGATGATCTGCGACTACACCGGCGCCGGCCATGCAGTGGCCACGGTGAACGGCACCGCAGCCCTGCACATGGCCTTGCTGGTCGCCGGAGTTAAACCAGGCGACGAAGTAATCTGCCAACCCTTGAGCTTTGTGGCCACGGCCAACGCCATCCGCTATTGTGGGGCAGAACCCCTCTTTCTTGATGTGGACCGCGAGACCATGGGGCTCTCCCCGACAGCTGTGGAAGAGTTCCTCGCCGACAACAGCACCCAGAAAGATGGCCGCTGCTATAATCGCAAAACCGGCCGACCAATACGGGCCTGTGTGCCCATGCACACCTTTGGCCACCCCTGCCGCATCGATGCCCTGACCGAGATCTGCCAGCGCTTCCGGCTCAGCCTTATTGAGGATGCCGCCGAGTCCCTTGGCAGCCTCTACCAAGACCGCCATACCGGCACCTTTGGCGACTTGGCCATCTTCAGCTTCAACGGCAACAAGACCATCACCTGCGGCGGCGGCGGGGTCATCATCACCGACAATGAGGCCCTGGCCACAAAGGCCAAACACCTGACCACCACGGCCAAGGTTCCGCACCCATACCTCTATGAGCATGACGAGCTCGGCTATAATTATCGGCTCCCCAACCTTAATGCTGCCCTGGCCTGCGCGCAGTTGGAAAATCTGGAGTTTTTCGTCGACAACAAGCGTAAGTTAGCGGCCCACTATGCCGACTTTTTTGAGAGCCAGCCCCTCGCCTTTATCACGGAACCGGCGGGGGCAAGATCCAATTACTGGCTCAACACCCTGCTCACCACCAATATTGCAGAGCGCGATCACTTCCTGCAGAGCACCAATGCGGCCGGGATCATGACCAGACCGGCCTGGAACCTTCTCCACACCTTAAAGATGTACAGCACATGTCAGACCGGCGAGTTAACCAATGCCCGCTGGTTGGCTGACCGCCTTGTCAATATCCCCAGCAGCGTGCCGCAATGAAAACCGAAATCATCCTTATAGGTGGCGGTGGCCACTGCCGGGCCTGCATTGATGTTATCGAGCAACAGGGGACCTTTGCCATTGCCGGCATCATTGACCTTGCCGAGCAGCAGGACCACAAGGTGCTGGGTTACCCGGTGATCGGCACTGATGCTGATATCCTAAAGTTCGCCAGCGAAGGATATAGCTTTCTGATTACCATCGGTCAGATCAAGAGTGCCGAAAGACGGCGGCAGCTCTTTAACAAACTTGCCGCTGCCGGGGCCATGCTCCCCACCATTATCTCACCACGGGCCTATGTCTCGCCCCATGCCCACATCGGCCCCGGCACCATCATCATGCATGGCGCCCTGGTGAATACGGGTGCCACAATCGGCAACAACTGCATCATCAACTCCCTGGCTCTTATTGAGCATGACGCTCGTATCGACGATCACTGCCACATCTCAACCGGCGCCATGGTCAATGGTAACGCCCAGATCGGCAATGGCAGCTTTGTGGGCAGCCAGGCCATGGTGCGCGAAGGTGTCGAGATTGGCGAACAGGCAATTATCGGTGCCGGCACCACCATCCTGGCGAACATCACCGCCCATTCAACTATCAAGGCGTAGTATGGACCGGGAAACATTCATTATTGCCGAGGCAGGGGTCAATCATAACGGTTCGCCTGATGTGGCCAAACGCCTGATTGAAGAGGCGGCTGCAGCCGGTGCAGATGCCGTAAAGTTTCAGACCTTCAAGGCTGAGAATATCGTTGCCCGCCAAGCCCCTAAGGCGACCTACCAAATGGCAGCGACAGACCCGGAGGAGTCGCAGCTCCAGATGCTCAAGAAACTGGAACTGGGTGAGGAGATCTGGCAGGAACTCATCAATCATTGCCAGGAGAACAACATCCTGTTTCTCTCCACCCCTTTTGACCTTGACAGTATTGAAACCCTGACAAATCTTGCCATACCAATTTTCAAGATCCCCTCCGGTGAGATCACCAACCTCCCTTATTTGCGCAAAGTTGGAGGACTGGGAAAGGAACTCATCCTCTCCACAGGCATGGCCGATATGGCGGAAATAGAGGCGGCCCTTGCCGCCCTCGACCAGGCCGGCACCCCGCACAGCAAGATCACCGTCCTCCACTGCAATACCCAATCCCCAACCGCCATGGAGGACGTGAATTTAAAGGCCATGGCCACCATTGCCAAGACCCTTAAGGTTAAGGTAGGCTACTCCGACCACACCCTGGGCATCGAAGTGCCCATTGCTGCCGTGGCCCTGGGCGCCACTATCATT
>JAHJKA010000057.1 GCA_018822545.1 Pseudomonadota bacterium | reverse complement strand
CTTGCCGACAGCATCAACCTGCTGTTCACCATCATGGCCATAATCTGGTCCACCGCCATGATCGCTTGGCCGCAGGTGATCGACCCGCCGCTTGTCATCCTGTCGGGCATGCCCCTTACCCTCTTCATCTTCAAGATTGCCAAGATGGTTCACCTTTATCGTATCAGGGTGGGGGCCACCGTCGCCCAGACCGTGGCCTCGGCGTTTGCCGGACTGTCTCTTTCACACACGATTTCCTATGCCATCCTGCAGGGTGTTTTCGTCAAGAGTAAACCCTTTTTCCGGACACCGAAGCTTGCCAATAGCCATACCCTGCTCCGGGCCCTGATGTCGGCCCGTGAGGAAGGGTTGATTATGATTGCCCTCTGGGTCGCAGCAGTGTTGGTCGGGAAGGTGCAAGGCACCGACACCCCGGATGTGCAGGTGTGGATATTGGTGCTGACTGTGCAATCGATTCCTTACCTGGCTGCAGTGGTCATGTCTTTTATCAGTGGTTTTGTCAAGCTGCCGAAGAAAATCATGCGCAGTATGACCGAGCTCCCAGACGCCGTTGCCGTCGCGGGGAAGACTGTAGCAGATCCCGACGAGGCATCCTCTTGTTGACAACAAAGAGGAAAATATGTTTCGTCTTACAGGCATCCTTACCTTTCTTAACTAAGTGGAGATGATATCCCCAATGTTTCTTTACCTGAGTATTTCCCTGGTCTTTTTCAGCGCCGGTTTTCTCCAAGGCGTTTCCGGTTTTGGCGCCGCCTTACTGGCCATGCCCCTGCTTGTTTTGGTGCTTGATGTCAAAGAGGCGGTAACCCTCACCCTTTTAAACACCATCATTCTCAATCTTTTTTTATCGGTACATCTTAAAAGCCATATTGACTGGCGCAAGATCTTGCCTCTGGTTATTGGCTGTGTCCCGGGGGTCTATGTGGGGGTGACCATCCTTAAAAACGTCAATCCCGCCATTGTTAAATGCAGCCTGGGTATTTTGATCATTTCTTATGGTCTTTACTCTTTGCTTGGCAGGGTGAGGCAGAGGTCGATCAGCAAGGGCTGGGGCTATGTGGCCGGGTTTGCCACTGGCACTATTAGTGGGGCATTCAGCGCCGGTGGTCCTCCCACCATCATCTATACCACTCTGACTGGCTGGAAGAGAGACGAGATAAAAGCGACATTGTCATCTTTCTTTTTCTTTACCTCTGCGTTGTCTGCCACCGGCCATTTTCTCAACGGTTTAACCACTTCGCATGTCTGGCGTCTGTGGGGTATCACCGCTCTGCCGGTACTTGCCGGGGTTTTCTTGGGAGCTCTTTTTTGTAAAAGACTCAAGACCAAATCCTACCTGACCATCATCTATTATCTCCTCATTGTTTTGGGGATTATGATGGTTGTTTCGGGTCTGAAATAAAATGACTTTTGTCTCTTCCGGGCGCATGAAGCGCGAGGCCAGAACCATCCAGGCCATGATCCGTCTCTACTGCCGTAAGCATCATGGCGGTGGAGCGCGCTTGTGCCCACAGTGCCTGGAGTTAGAGGAGTATGCCGGAAAACGTCTGGCCGCGTGCCCTTTCCAGGAGGATAAAACCACCTGCGGCAACTGCCCCATCCATTGCTATAAACCAGGGATGCGGGAAAGAGTGCGGACGGTTATGCGGGAGATCGGGCCAAAGATGATTTTTCATCATCCTCTCATGGCCTTGCGGCATCTCATTGATAGTCTGCGCAAGACGCCCAAGAAGAAACGAGGGTGACCGTGCTGACCCATAAAAGGCATCTTTTTAAGATTGCCCACTAAGAAAGACCTACGAGCGCAGTAATTTTCTTGCAGTCACTAAAGAGTGGCAATGCGACGTGCCTGCCAATAATGTTTCTGCCAGTAGGGACTGTCCATACTCGACATCATAACCCCCTCACTCTTTGAGGAATGAATGAATTTCTGGTCTTCCACATATATTCCCACATGGCGGGCTCCCATCTCAACTTTGAAGAAAATCAGATCTCCCGGTTGAAGGTGGATTCTGCTGATTGAGGTGCCGGTGTTGGCCAGTTGGGAAGTGGAATGGGGCAGGCGTATCCCGAATTTTTCGCGGAAAGTGAGATAGGCAAAGCCGCAACTGTCAACACCCTCCTTGCTGGTGCCACCGTTACAGTGCGGCACTCCCTTCCATTCCGAGTAATAGTCAAGCAGTCTGGCAATGACCCGCTCTGACGCGGGTGTTTTGGCCTTGGTTGCAGCTAATGATTGGCTGTTGAGAGTTGATGTGGCGTTACAGGCTGTGACAAGGAGACAGAGAAAAAGAGCTGGTATCATTTGGTAGATTTTCATGGGACTTCCTTGTTTTTCATCGGTCTAGGGAAATTTACCTGGCGGCTTCTGTGTTCGACTCTTGCAATTCTGATTCCACGCGACTTAAGACCTCGTGTCTTACAAAGTTGAGGGGCCATGTCTTGACAGAACCTGGCGCTGAATTTTCATGATAGGCGCCTAGCCTGCCTATATTCTGAGGACTTTCTCCATGAAGATTCTCACGGGGAAAGAAAACGGATCGCAGAGAACTAAAAAATATTGCTGAGAAATTTGCGGAAAGTGTTGGTCAGTTCCTGACCATAGAGAAATCAGATTTTACAGCGGCTCCTTCTGGGTACAGGCATGATGACCTGACTCGCAATTTTCGCAAATCCAGCCGGTGTGGCACCAAACGGGGACGCATGGGGGTGTCGAAAGGAACGGTTTTTTTTGTTTAATATTCTCAGGAGGATCGTAAAGCTCACTCACCTGTTCAAAATTCAATATTCAAATCAAGTTGATTTGGGCAGTGAATTTTAGAGGGCAGCGACCCGTCTGGCTTGCCAGTAATGCCCCTGCCAGTAGGGATTATCCAGGCGCGACATCATGACGCCCTTGCTTTTTGAGGCATGGATGAATTTCTGGTTCTCCACATAGATACCCACATGCCTGCCCTTTTCCACCTTGAAAAAGACCAGATCGCCTGGCTGGAGCTGCCCCTTGGGAATCGGGCTGCCGGTCTGGGCCAGCTGTGAGGTGGTGCGGGGCAGCTGAACACCGAAGAGGTCGCGGAAGGTGAGATAGGTGAAGCCGGAGCAGTCAACGCCTTTTTTACTCATGCCGCCGTCACGATGGGGCACACCCTGCCACTCCGAGTAACCAGCCAGCAGCGAGGCCACCACTTGTTGCTCCTGGGCCTTTTGCGCCGCGTCTGTAGCCAATGATTGACTGGGCACATGTGGCTTGTTGCCGCAGGCCGTAACAAGGATACAGAG
>JAHJKA010000056.1 GCA_018822545.1 Pseudomonadota bacterium | reverse complement strand
CCCGGGCACATGCAGAAGGTATACACCCCGCGCTTGATGGTGCGATCGGTATAGTTGAGTGAATAGGTGGCGGCACCTAAGCCAGGAAAATTAGTATACTTATCGCCATAGCGCATGAGATTGATAGTCTCAACCGGATGCTCAATCCGCACCCCCACCGAGATCGGCCGCTGCTCCAGGGCAACACCTCGTTTGTGCAACATGGCCAAGGTATCGCGGGCAGAATGGCCTAAGGCAATATAGATGTGTGAAGAAAGAAACTCATCCTCCCCATTGATGATAATCCCCGAGGCCACACCCTCAGAGATCAGGACATCCGTCATCTTGGCGCTATAAAATATCTCGCCGCCTCGCTCCAGGATATACTCCCGTATATTGCGGACGATTTTACACAACACATCGGTGCCCAGATGGGGCTTGGCCATGTAGCCGATTTCTTCCGGCGCTCCGAACTTGATAAAGGTCTGCAGGACCCGGCTCACCGGGCCGGTATTGTTGTTGCGCCGGGAAAAGAGCTTGCCGTCCGAGTAGGAACCGGCGCCCCCCTCACCAAACTGGATATTGGACTCCGGATTGAGCTTGCGTTCCTTGATGAAACGTTGGACATCAACGGTGCGCTCGTCGATCTTTTTGCCGCGCTCAAAGATGAGCGGTTTAAACCCATAAGCAATGAGTTCCAGGGCGGCAAACATCCCGGCCGGCCCAAAACCCACGATGAGCGGCCGCACCGTGCGGCTGGTTGTTTTCCTGCTTGCCGGGGTTTGCTCTGTGTAAACGGGGAAATTCTGCCTGTTTTTAAAACTGTCAGGAGCCGTAACAACAAGGGAGACCTTATAATAAAACTGCTCCTTATTGCTCAGATCCAGGGCTTTACTGAGAATTCTGGTGATGGCCAGTCCTTCGTTTATCTTAAGTTTTTGCACCGCGGCATGAAGATAGGCTGCCATGCCGTCTTGTTCGATGGGAATAAGCAGATTGCTGATTATAAGCTGCACAGGCATGCCCCTTTCTCTCTTTTTCTCATGACGCAGCTCACTGGAGTTGGCCGGCGATAAACCCGGTGGTCCAGGCGGCCTGGAAGTTATAACCGCCGGTGATGCCGTCGATATCAAGGACTTCCCCGGCAAAATAGAGGTTCGGGCATACCTTGGACTGCATGGTGGTGGGATCGACACTCTCTAAACTTACGCCGCCGCAGGTGACAAACTCGTCTTTGAAAGAGGCCTTGCCCTGCACCGAGTACTCATCATTATTTAACACGCTCACCAGCTTATGGAGCCCCTTTTTGCCGAGCTCGCCCCATTTTTTGTCAGCCGCCAGGCCGCATTTGCCGAGCAGATGACGCCAGAGCCGTTCCGGCAGAGAGTAGGGCCTGACATTGGCCAGAAATTTATTACCCTGCTCCTGGACAATGGTCCGCAGCCCGTCGAGAACCACTTCGTTGTTGGGCTCATGGGCCCAATTGACCAGGATCGTAAAGCTATACTCTTTATCACTGAGCAACCGCGCCCCAAATGATGACAGCTTAAGAATGGCCGGGCCGCTCATGCCCCAATGGGTAATAAGCAGAGGGCCATCGGCCTTGAGTTTGGTGCCCGGGATGCTGACCAGGGCGTTGTCAACCACGATGCCCTGCAACTCGGTGACCTTTTCGGCAGGCATATGAAAAGTAAAGAGCGACGGCACCGGCTCGACAATCTGATGTCCTAACCTCTCAAGCCACGCCAGGCCTTTTTTCTGCGGCGAACCACCGGTGGTGACAATGACCTTGTCAAAAAGACGCGGGCCAACCTCGTCACCAATAAATTCCAGTTTCAGCCTGTCCCCCACCGGCCAGATGGACTTGATACCCCGGCCAAGCTCAACCTTGATCTGTAACTTCTTGGCGTGCCCTAAAAAACAATCAATGATGGCCTGGGAGTCCTGGCAACGAGGGAAGACACAATTGTCTTCTTGAATCACCAGGGGCACGCCGCGCCTGGTGAACCAGGCCATGGCTTCGTGATTATCAAAGAGGCGGAACGCCTTTTTCAAGGCCTTAGCACCGCGGGGATAGGCGGCCAACAATTCTTTTGTGGTGGCGCAGCCGTTGGTGACGTTACAGCGGCCGCCGCCGGAGACCTTGACCTTGGCCAGCACCTGTTTTGATTTCTCAAAGATGATGACCTGGGCCTTCGGATACTTTTCCTTGGCGGCAATGGCCGCAAAGAACCCGGACGCTCCACCGCCGATTATCGCAACTTCCATCTTGATCCCTGTAGAATAAGACACAAGGCGCCTGGGGCATGGTCATAACGCCGACGCCAAAGCCTGGGAAAATACCCTGCGGACAGCCCTCTTGCTACACCTGTTCCACCATTATTGCCACCTCGAAAAATAAGTGCGTCACAAATATCGAACAATGCGGCATGCACCAACCCGTTACCCTGATAATTACATTGACCAGCATCTGAAGTCGAGCTACAAGAATCCGTACATGATTTCCCCCCATTTTTCTGGCACAGCGAGGAAAGGCAGATGAAGCAACAATTGAAAGCCACCGGCACCATGGGTACGGCGGCGGTGTTTCTCACCGCCATTTCAACCATCCTGGGCGCCATCATGTTCCTGCGCTTCGGCTACGCGGTGGGCCATGTCGGCTTCCTCGGCGCCCTGGCCATCATCCTGCTCGGTCACGCCGTGACCATCCCCACGGCCATGGCCCTGGCCGAAATCGCCACCAACCAGAAGGTCGAGGGTGGCGGCGAGTATTTCATCATCTCGCGCTCCTTTGGCATCATCCCCGGGGCGGCCATCGGTATCTCCCTCTTTCTCTCCCAGGCGATCAGCGTCGCCTTTTACACCATCGCCTTTGCCGAGGCCTTCCGCCCTGTTTTTGCCTGGCTGGGCACCGTCACCAATCTGCAGATCAGCGATGCCCGGATCGTCAGTGTGCCGGCCGTGATTCTGCTGGGCCTGGTGGTGATCCGCAAGGGCGCTGATCTGGGGCTCAAACTACTCTACTGGGTGGTCGGGGTCCTTTTCCTGTCGCTGATCCTTTTCTTCCTCGGCACCAGTCAACTAAACAACCCCGTCGACTATCACACTCTGATCGAAACGATCCAGAAGCCGGACAATTTCTTCCTGGTTTTTGCCATCTGTTTCCCGGCCTTTACCGGCATGACCGCCGGGGTCGGCCTCTCCGGCGATCTGCGCGATTCCCGTAAATCCATTCCCCTGGGCACCATGGGCGCTACCCTGATAGGCATGGTGTTCTATATCGCCATCGCCTATAAACTGGCCATTTCCGCCAGCCCCGAGAGCTTGGCTGGCGATCAGTTGATCATGGCCAAAATCGCGATCTGGGGCCCGATCATCCCCATTGGTCTGGCCTGCGCCACCATTTCCTCGGCCCTGGGTTCGGGCATGGTCGCCCCCCGCACCCTGCAGGCCCTGGCTGCCGACGAGGTCATGCCCATGCGCAGCCTCACCAGTTGGCTGGCGGCCGGCGTCGGCACCAACCGGGAACCGCGCAACGCCTCCATGGTGGTCTTCGGCATCGCCCTGCTTTTTGTCCTGCTGGGTGACGTGGATTTCGTCGCCCAGGTCATCTCCATGTTTTTCATGGTCACCTATGGTGCCATTTGCCTCATTTCCTTTCTTGAGCATTTCGCCGCCGACCCCTCCTACCGGCCGGCCTTCCGCTCCAAATGGTACATCTCGCTGTTCGGCGCTGTCGCCTGCCTGTGGTTGATGTTCAAGATGAGCCTGCCCTACGCCGTGGTAGCCATCCTGGTGATGACTGCCCTCTATCTGTGGATCGGCTATCACAATCCGGCGCGGCGCGGTCTGGCCGCGATTTTTCAGGGGGCCATCTTTCAGGTCAGCCGCCAACTCCAGGTTTTCCTGCAGAAGTCCAGCCAAAAAAGCGACGAAGAGCGCTGGCGGCCATCGGTGGTCTGCATCTCGTCGAGCTCCTTCGAGCGGCTGGATGCCTTCAATCTACTGCGCTGGATCGCCCACCGCTTCGGCTTCGGCACCTATATCCACTATCTGCCCGGCTACCT
>JAHJKA010000055.1 GCA_018822545.1 Pseudomonadota bacterium | reverse complement strand
TAACCAGCAGCCACCTTGGTATGGAAAACCAGTTTTGAGAACACCGGGAAGTACCAGCTGGTCGAGGCCTCGGTCTTGGTGAATTCACTGTCGCCGCCCATGAAACCGCCGGCTTTCTTGGTGGAAATGGCGTGCCGCGAACCTGTGGTGGGCAGATAGCGGCGATCTCTGGTGTCACGGGCCAAACCAAAGGTGACAAACTGGGAGGTCTCGAGGTTCTGAGAATCAACGATTACCTGGGCAGCATAGGCACTCAGATTGCTGAGGCTTGAATCATCAATGCCGATACTGGTAAAGGCGGACCAGCGCCACCAGAGAGGATAGCCAAAACGGATGGCCCCACCGCGGGAATTCTTGGTGTAGTCATCATAATCATGCTCCCAACTGTAGAGGTCAAAACCAAAGAGGAGTTTGGAGTCGTTGAGATGGGGTTCGGTGAACTTCAGGTTGTAGCGGGTGTTAGTGCCGCCGATATTGGCCTCCAGGCTGACTTGCTGACCTCGGCCCAGGAAGTTGTCCTGGCTGACCTCAGCCATGAACATCATATTGTCCACCGAGCTGTAGCCAGCACCGACGGAGAAGGTACCGGTGGCTTTTTCCTTAACCTCAACAATGACGTCCATCATGTTTGCTTCGTCAGTGGCTTCCTGGCTGATATTGACATCTTCAAAATAATCGAGGCGCTTAAGACGGGCCGTGGAGGCCTTAATGGCCGTGGTGTCGTAGATGTCACTCTCATTAAGGGCCATCTCCCGGCGGATGACCTTGTCCCGGGTTCGGTCATTGCCCTTGATGATAATGCGGTTGACGTGGACAAGATCACCTTTGCTGATGTGGAGAGTGACATCCACTCGCTTGTTGATCTCGTCTTTTTTTGTCTCTGGTGATACATCGGCAAAGGCGTAGCCCTTAGAGGCGTAGAAATCGCTGATGGTCATGGTGTCATTACGGAGAACCTCTCTGGTAAAATAACGTTCGCTGCCAAGCTTGGTTAAAACCATCAGAGAGTCTTTATCCTCAAGAAGGTCGCCCTGAATATCGAAAATGCCGACTTTATAGCGCTCCCCCTCTTCAATGCTAAAGGTGATGTAGAGCCAGTCATCCTTTTTTTCGATTTCCGGTTCACCTATTTTGACATCGACAAAACCATGATTCTGGTAAAAGGCACCGATACGGTTGGCATCCTCTTTGGCGGAATCACGTTTCAAAACACCTGATTCCGTGAACCATGAGAACCAGCCTTTTTCATTGGTAATCATGACGTCGAGGAGTTCGTCGTCGTCAAAGGTCGTGTTGCCGTGAAAGATGATTTCCTTGATAAACACTTTCTTGCCTTCAACAATGTCGTATTCAATCGTGACGTAGTCATCCTTGGGATAGGTGATCTTGGTGGTCACCCGGGTGTTATAAAAACCCTTGGATTTATAGAGTTGCTTGATGAGGCTTGATGACTTGTTGACCTGCTGGGGGCTGTAAATGGTATTGGCGGTAACGGTGAGGACCTCTTTGATGCTCTCCTCTTTGATCTCTTTGGCACCCTTGATCTCTACCTTGGCAATGATCTCTTTTTCTTTAACGATAAAGGTGATTTCTTTACCCTGGTCGCTGCCACGGACATCGATGGAAATGTCATCGAAATAGCCCATTTTAAAGACGGCGCGTAGATCTTGGCGGAGTTTTGTGGGGTTATATTCATCCCCGGCTCTGTTTTCAATGTGACGGAGGATGGCGCCACTGTCGATGCGGGTATTGCCTTTGATATTGATAGAGGCAATACGGAAAAGACGATTGGTGTAGGCGGTAATTTCTTTGGCAAGGGAGGTGGTTGTAGATTGCAGGGTTGTCAGGTTTGCCTGGCCAAAGGTGGAAGATTTTGAGGTGTGATCCAAAAGGTCAAAAAGGGTGAGGTCGATGGAGATAGTGTCGCCCAGCTTGGTGGCGCTGCCCGTCACAATATAGTGGTAGCCGAGGCCTGTGGCAAAGACGCTGATTTTTTTGAAGGAAGGGGGCCAGATACCCTCATAATTCAATTTTTTTTCAGCGGCATCTCGATTGTACACATCTTGATTCTGGGCCCGCGCTGCTTCTGCCAATACCTGATCCATGGTCTGACTGAAGTTGTCGCCGTGCAGACTCTTGGTTTTCAAGGGAAGAAAAAGAGTGTTAGCCTTGTCGGCAGCATGGCTCAGGGTGGGCAGGATGAGAAAGCAAAAGAGGGAGAGAAGAACTGGGAACGATTTGAGCGTCAGTTTGCGTTGATGCATATTGGGTGTCTCTTCCGTGCTGAAGCCGGATAATTATCTGATATTATGTTGTAAAAATATTAAATACTAAGGATGTATATGGGGACAATTGAGTTCCCGAAAAAACAAAATGAAGTTAATTTAAGCTTCTTTACATGGTGCCTGGGTAAAGAAGTAGTGCAATGTAGCGGCAATTGCTGGAAAAGTCATGGCAAAAGGGCGCAGGGAGGCAATTTTCCCTACTTGTAAAGAGATTGGGGTAAAGAGTCGTTTGTCAGAGCGTGTGGTTGTTCAAAATGCCGTTTTTAAGGACAAGACATCTATCCATTTTGCCTGCCAATTCGTAGTTGTGGGTGACCATTATGGTGGTGAGGTTTAATTCTGTATTAAGATTTTTTAAGAGGTCAAAAACCTTCATCCCTGTTTCCGGGTCGAGGTTGCCAGTGGGTTCATCGGCGAGGAGAAGGGCTGGTTTGCGGACCAGGGCCCTGGCCAGAGCCACCCGTTGCTGCTCACCGCCGGAAAGTTCGCCCACCGTTTGATGTTCATGGCCGGCAAGTCCCACCATTGCAAGGAGGCTTGCGCCATACTCCAGCAGCTCTTTACGTTCAGAGCCGGCGATGAGACCGGGCATAATCGTGTTCTCCAGGGCGCTGAATTCTGGAAGCAGATGGTGGAATTGAAAGACAAAGCCAATTGTCGTGTTTCGAAACTGAGCCAGGGCATTATCATCTTTGTCGGCAAGATCAACCCCTGCACATCTTATGGAACCCGAGTCAGGGTTTGCCAGGCCGCCAAAGAGATGAAGAAGAGTGGTTTTGCCTGTACCGGAGGCGCCGATAATAGCCACCATCTCTCCGACATCAATGGACAGGTTGATATCCTTAAGGATGGCGAACTGCTTGTCGCCAGAGCCGAAATGTTTGCTGATATTTTTTGCTAAAAAAAGAGGTTCTTTATTGACCATGAGTGAGCCATGTATTTTGCTGTAAAAAAAAGATGGGCAAGAGTTTTTATGAAAAATCCTCAAGGACAGTACGCCAACTTACCTGAGAAGGCAAGAAAAGGAAGGGACGGGCCATGAAAATATCTGCGTAGCATCGATGGTGAGCCATTCTAAAAATGATACCCAAGAGGCCTGGCCCTTCAGGCGATAGAATCAAGGAGATTATACAATGAATAAAAAACTTTCAGTAGTTATGGCCGGTATTGTCCTGGCGTGTGGATTGGTTGGTTGTTCTGGCGGTGGGCCGGATCTCGAAGAGGGCATGTGGGAGATCACCACCGAGGTAGACATGCCCGGCATGCCCATGAAGATTCCTGCCATGGTGTATAGGCAATGCTTAACAAAGGAAGATGTTGTCCCTAAACAGGGGCCGGCCAATCAGGAGATTTGCACCTATTCCAGCCCAAAAACCAGGGGCAATAGAGTGAGCTGGTCCGTGGAATGCCAGAGTCCGGGCGGCAAAACAACAAGTGAGGGCGAGATCACCTACCGGGGCAAGAGTTTTGACGGTACCCTGACCATGAGTATGTCAGGTGTCATCGAGATGAGTGGCACCAATAAAATGTCTGGGCGTTGGATAGGGGAATGTCAGTAGCGCAACGAGGTGGAGGGCTCAACCCTTGCCGCCTGCCATGAGGGATAGATGGTGGCGGACAGGGTGATGAGTACCCCGGCAATGGCGATCAGGCTGACATCCAGGGGGAGAACCTTGATGGGTAGGGTGGAGATGGGGTAGACATCGCTGGGCAGCTCAATGAATTTATAGCGGCTCAGTAACTCGCAGACCCCAAGGCCTCCGGCGAGGCCGATCAGGGTGCCGCTCATGCCGATAAACAAGCCTTCAAACATGAAAATTCGCAGGATCTGGTTGGCCGTAGCGCCCATGGCTTTTAAAATGGCAATGTCCTTGGTCTTTTCCATGACCACCATGATCAGGGTGGAGATGATATTGAACGCCGCCACCAGGACAATGAGGGTAAGGATAATGAACATGGCAGTCTTTTCCAGTTTCAGGGCGGAAAAGAGGTTGTAGTTCATGGCCATCCAGTCTTTGACCTGAAACGTGTCGCCTAAGGTGGTACGAAGTTCGGCGGCGACCTCGGCAGCCTTGTCGATGTCTTTAATGGTTATCTCAATGCCGTGCACTTCATCTGGGATGTCAAAAAAATTCTGGGCCGTGGTCAGATCTATATAAACCAGGGAAGAATCATACTCATACATGCCTGTTTCGAAGATGCCGGTGATCTGACACGATTTGATACGCGGGATGATGCCCATGGGGGAGAGCGGGCCTGAGGGGGAAAGCAGGCGCAGCCGGTCACCCATGTGAACATGGAGTTGTTTGGCGAGCTGGACCCCGATAATGATTCCCGGTGGATCACCAGGCTTCATGGGTAGAAGGCTTTTGAGGCCATCGCCATGGATGAGCTGGCCAGGCAGGGAGAGCACCGAGCCTGCCGTAACGTGGTCAATGCCCCGCACAACGCAACCGCTGCCACCGCTGCCTGTGGTAATCATGGACTGGCCGTAAACATAGGGAGTGGCGCCGATTACCTCGGGATGTTTGCCCACCGTGGCAAGAACATCATCATAATCTGTCATGCCGCCGCCGAATTTCTGGACCACGATATGGGAGTTAACCCCGAGAATCTTGTCCCTGAATTCCTCGCCAAAACCGGTCATCACCGCAATGACAATAATCAGTGCCATGACACCCACGGCCACACCTGCCACGGAAATCAGGGAGATCAAAGAAATAAATCCCTTTTTCTTGGTGGACTTGAGATACCGCAGGCAGACAAAAAATTCAAAATTCATAGACGATTTGTTCTCAGTTTATCGGCTTATAAAAACCTTGAATTTACCACAGCGACATAGAGCCACAGAGATTTTTTTTGCAAGAGGTTTTTCCCTCGGTGCCCTCTGTGTCTTCTGTGGTGGAAAAAAACAGGCTGTTATTTGGCCTCGGGACGAAGATGGGGGAAGAGGATAACGTCACGGATGGAAGAGGAGTTGGTCAGCAGCATGGTGAGGCGGTCGATGCCGATGCCTTCACCGGCAGCAGGGGGCATGCCGTACTCCAGGGCCCGGACAAAATCGTAGTCCACCTCTGACGATATTTCCTCGTCTTCGCCCCGTTCGGCCACCTGTTTCTCTAGACGTGCTTTTTGGTCAATGGGGTCATTGAGCTCGCTGAAGGCGTTGGCGATCTCACGGCCGGTGATAAAAAGCTCGAAACGATCGGTGACAGAGGGGTCATTATCGTTGCAGCGGGCCAGGGGAGAAACCTCGGTGGGATAGGCGGTGATAAAGGTAGGGTTGATCAGTTTTTCTTCAACAAGGAGATCAAAGAGTTCCATCTTGGCCTTGCCAGGCCCGGCTTTTTCTTCCAGTTGCAGCCCTTTTTCTTTGGCCAGGGCCATGATTTTGGCAGGGTCGGCCAGGATGTCAGAGCTGATGCCACCCACCTCGTGGAGGGCCTCGTCCATGGTGTAGCGTTTCCAGGGCGGGGTGAGGTCCACAGGTTGCTCTTCAAACTCAATGACCAGGGTATTGTTAACCTGCTGGCAGATCGACGAGATCATCTCCTCGGTGAGATCCATCAACTCCAGATACGTGGCATAGGCCTGATAGAATTCGAGCATGGTGAATTCAGGATTATGACGGGTGGAAAGACCTTCATTGCGGAAATTACGGTTAATCTCGAAAACCCTTTCAAAACCGCCGACCAACAGGCGCTTGAGGTAGAGCTCCGGGGCAACACGCAGGAAGAGATCCATGCCCAGGGCATTATGGTGGGTCAGGAAAGGTTTGGCAGTGGCCCCCCCGGCAATGGGGTGCATCATTGGTGTCTCAACCTCAAGGAAATTACGGTCCTCAAGAAATTCCCGGATAAGGCGGATGATCTGTACGCGCTTACGGAAGGTGTCGCGCACCTCGGGGTTGACAATGAGATCGACATAACGCTGACGGTAGCGGATTTCCACGTCGGTGAGGCCATGGAATTTTTCTGGCAGGGGACGCAGGGATTTGGTGATCGGTGTAATGGCTGTAACATGGATGCTGGGCTCACCTTTCTGGGTACGAAAGAGGGTGCCGGAGCAGCCGATGATGTCACCGATATCAAGTTTCTTGAAGATTTCAAAGCGCTCCTCGCCGATCTCCTGCTTCTTGACGTAAACCTGGCCACGGCCTGATTCGTCCTGCAGCTGCAGGAAGGCGGCCTTGCCGAAGTCGCGCATGGCTATAATGCGGCCCGCAACGGTGAAATTGCCATCAGCCAGAGCATAGTCCGGGTCGTCATAAGCCGTTTGGGGCAAGGCCTGGCGCAGGGAGTGCAGTGGCTTGAAATCATTGATGTAGAGATTGACACCGAGATCTGCCATTTCGGCGGCCTTTTGTCGGCGTTGCAGGAGTGTTTGGTTTAAGTCTTCCATAGAGAGTGGGCAAATTTGAATGCGTTATTATGGACAGGCCCGAGGGATAAAAAGGCCTGTGGCAAATTTTAATGATACTTAGGGGAGATATTCCTGGCGCAGGGCAGCCGAGATATCGCGGGTCATCTCAAGGACCTTGCGGGCCGCAACAGTGGAGAGAGAGCCCGTGCCGCAGCTTGGGGTGATAAGGCTCTGGCTGAGGATGGAGGCATAGTCCCACCCGTCAGTGCAGAGCTCAGCGGCCTGTTTTTTCCAGAGCGCTGTCAGGCTCGCGCTCGTCTCCTTGAGAACGTCCTCTTCTTTGGCAGTGGGGACAATGCCCCAGGCAATAATGCCACCTCGCTGTAAAAAAGAATGGATTTCTTTTTTGTAGGAAACAAAACGGTCAAAAAAACCATAGGCGTCAAAATTGATAATGTCATAATCAAGGGACAAGAGCAGGGGCCAGTCGGTGTTAGCGCAGACATGGACGCCGGCCAGGCCACCGGCCTCTTTGATGGCCGTAATGACCTCGGTCTGGTCTTCGATCAGACTCTCCTTGGAAATGGAGATAAAGGCGGAAGAACCAAGACCGGCTAAGGCCGGTTCATCCATGAAGAGGATGACATTATCATTAATTTTTTTGAGAAACTGCACTTGCCAGGCGGCCTTCATGGCCAGGCCCTTATTGATGATCTCACGAAGGGTCGGGTCATAGTAGCTGGCGCGCTGTTCCTGGTCGGTGACGCCGGTGAGCAGGGTGAAGGGGCCGGTGATCTGGCCCTTGATGGCGGCAGATTTTTTGCCTTTCATGCGTTCGGCCAAGCAGTAGAGACCGGCAGCTCTTTCCTTACTGACCTGAAAACGTGACTGTGGTAAAGCGGATGGGTCTTCGGCGAGAGCGAGGTATTCCTCGAAAAAAGCCAGGGTTTCGTCGGCAAATTGCTCTGAAAGGGTATTGAAGTAGGTTTTGCCACCGTCGCATGTAAGGCCGGGAAAGCCCTCAAGAAATTGGACCAGCATGCCCTCCTGGGCCAGGCCGGGGAGCTGAGGCCAGAGAGGTATTTCCGGGGTATGCTCCAAAATCCAGTCCAGAGCCTGGTCGTGATTATCAAGGGGGATTGAGCCGATGAGTGTCGGCAGCCCGTTTGCTGTGAATATTTTTTGGGTCATGTCTGAACCGTCATATAAAAAAACTTAAAATAAAATCCATGAATCATGGCAGGTGAAGATATCGAAGATAAAGGCTAGTAGCTAGCAATTCTCCTTAGCTCTGTCAATAGTTTAATGGCGGCTGGAGCTGCCTGGCAAGGCTTCAAGATGGAACAAAACAGATGAAAAATACCCCTAATCCGGGTAAGGGCTCAAGACAAATTATTAGCTCTTTGCACCGACTACCTTGACTGGGAGCATAAAGTTGTTTATTTTTGTTCGGTTCAAGCGAGAGTGGCGGAATTGGTAGACGCACTGGTCTTAGGAACCAGCGCCTTTGGTATGGGGGTTCGACTCCCCCCTCTCGCACCATCAGTCAGGTCCGAAGGCTGCCGGGATTACCTGGTAAACCTTCTTTTTTTATTTTTCCTGAATCGCAGCCGCCAGGAAAAGAATCGTTATTTAATAAGGAATAAATCCCATGCAGGTCAATGTCGAAGAATCCAGCGCCCTTGGACGCGCGCTTACTATTGTTGTTCCGGAAAAAGAAGTCAAAAAACGTCTTGATAAGGCATTCCAGAAGTTAGCCGGCGAAGTTGAAATCCGCGGTTTTCGTAAAGGAAAGGCGCCGCGCAAGGTCCTTGAGCAACGTTACGGAGAGTCTGTTTATAATGAAGTCGCCGACAAGATCGTTCAGGATACTTATTTTGACGCCCTGGAGGAATCAAAGCTTGAAGCGGTGGTTCATCCCGACATCAAAGACCATAAGTTCGACGATGCCGGAACCTTCACCTATGTGGCAGAGATCGACATCAAACCCCAGTTTGAGCTTGGCACCTATAAAGGCCTTGAGGTTGAGATGCCTGAACTCACGGTGAGTGAGGATGACATTAATGATCGCATTGCCCGGATGCGTCGTGAAATGGCCCCTCTGCGTACCGTTGAGGGTCGTGTATCTGCGCAGGATGATATTGTCACCATCGATTTTACTGCCTTTGAAGATGGCGCTGAGATGGATAACGTCAAGGGTAAGGATTATCCCATTGATATCGGTTCCGGTAAGAATGGTAAAATTTTCGAAGATGCCATGCTTGGCCTGAAGAACGGCGATGACATCACCAAAGAGATCGAATTTCCGGTGGATTTTGCCAACCAGATTCTGGCTGGTAAGAATGTCGAGTTTCATATCAAGGTTAAGGATATGAAAGAGCGTGTTCTGGCCGATATCAATGATGAATTTGCCCAGGAAGTATCTGAAGATTTCAAAACTATGGATGACCTGAAGGCGGACATCAAAAAGAAGATTGCTGCCGAACGGGAAAAGAGTCGTTCCGGTGATCTCACCGATGTCATCATGTTGAAACTTCTGGAGAGTCACAAGTTTGATGTTCCAGAACGCCTGGTTGCCCATGAAATCAGCCATCATATCACTCAGCTTGAGCAGAGCCTTGAGCGCCAGGGCATGACCCTGGAGACCGCCGGTATCAGCCGAGATAAACTTATTGAAGATTATAAGGCAGATGCCGAAAAAAGGGTGAAGGGAGATTTTCTTTTAAAGAAGATTGCCGAGGTGGAGGAGATCAAGGTTGATGATGATGATCTCACCAAGGGTTTTGAGCGTATAGCCGCACAATATTCCATGACAGTCGCCGATGTGAAAAAGTATTTTGCCCGTCGGGAGGACCTGCTGCCTTTCATGCATGAGATCTTGAATGAAAAGATTATTGAGTTTCTGCGTAACGAATCAAAAATTAAGTATGTAACCCCCAGCAAAGCTGCAGGAGAGAAGGCATGACTCTGATTCCCATGGTTGTGGAGCAAACCCCGAGAGGGGAGCGCGCCTTTGATATCTATTCCAGGCTCTTAAAGGAGCGCATCATTTTTTTAGGCACCCAGGTCACCGATGATGTTGCAAACCTCATTATCGCCCAGCTTCTCTTTTTAGAGGCGGATGATCCAGATAAGGATATCACCTTTTATATCAACTCTCCGGGCGGCTCGGTGACGGCTGGCATGGCAATCTATGACACCATGGAGTATATCAAATGCGATATCGCCACGCTGTGCATGGGCCAGGCTTCATCCATGGGGGCGTTCCTGCTTGCTGCCGGGGCCAAGGGGAAACGACATTCGTTGCCTAATGCCCGGATTATGATCCATCAACCCATGGGTGGTTTCCAGGGCCAGGCATCTGATATTGATATCCATGCCCGGGAAATCTTACGTATGCGGGAGGATCTCAATAAGATTCTGGTCAAGGCAACCGGTCAATCCTTAAAAAAAATCAGCAAGGATACGGATCGTGATTATTATATGAGTGCAGTGGAAGCAAAAAAATACGGCATCATTGACAAGGTGCTGACCCATCGAAAACTTAGTGAAGAGGAAGGCTGATTATGGCCGGTAACAAAACCGATGATCCTGATGTTCTCTGTTCGTTCTGCGGCAAAAGTCAGGAGGAAGTAAAGAAGCTCATCGCCGGACCCAATGTATATATCTGTGACGAATGCATTGATCTTTGTAATGATATTGTCAGGGAAGATCTGCAGAAGATTCCCATGCATGATACCAGCAAGTCTTCCCTGAAACCCCGGGAGATTAAGGCTCATCTCGATGACTATATCGTTGGCCAGGAGATGGCCAAACGGACCTTGTCTGTGGCTGTGCACAACCATTACAAGAGGGTTGGGGCTAATTTTGCCAATCAGGGTTCTGACGTTGAACTGCAGAAATCAAATATCATTCTCGTGGGCCCCACCGGCTCTGGAAAAACCCTGGTGGCCCAGACCCTGGCAAAGATTCTTAACGTTCCCTTTGCCATGGCCGATGCGACCACCCTCACTGAGGCCGGTTATGTTGGCGAGGATGTGGAGAATATTCTGGTCAATCTGCTCCAGGCTTCAGATCATGACGTGGAGCGGGCCCAGCACGGTATCGTTTATATTGACGAGATCGACAAGATTGCCCGTAAGTCAGATTCCGCCTCCATCACCCGTGATGTCTCCGGCGAGGGCGTCCAGCAAGCCTTGTTGAAGATTATTGAAGGTACGGTGGCAAGTATTCCTCCGAAGGGGGGGCGCAAGCATCCTCAGCAGGATTATATCCGGATTGATACCACCAATATTCTCTTTATCTGCGGCGGTGCCTTTGTCGGTCTTGATTCCGTGATTAAACGACGGATCGGCACGAAATCAATGGGGTTTGGCGCCAAGGTTGTCAGCGAGAATAAGAAAAATATGGGCGAGGTTTTAGCTGAGATCCAGCCTGAAGATCTTCTGCAGTTTGGGCTTATTCCTGAGCTTGTTGGTCGTCTTCCCGTGATTTCCACTATGGATGAGCTTAATGAGGATGATCTGATCCGCATTCTGCAGGAACCTAAAAATGCCCTGACCAAGCAGTATCAGAAACTCTTTGAGTTTGAAAATATTCGACTTCGCTTTACAGAAGGGGCTTTGACTGCCATTGCCAAGGAAGCGGCGAAGAGGAAATCAGGGGCCCGCGGTCTGCGCTCTGTGATGGAGAAGGCCATGCTCGAAGTTATGTATGAGCTGCCTTCTGAGAAGAACGTCAAGGAATGCGTCATCAGCGAGCAGGTCATCCTTAATGGTGACTATCCTGTTATTCTTTATGAAAATGAAGCAAAGAAGAGTGCGTAAAGTGAGCACTCCGTGTTTGTGGTAATTTTTGAAGGCCACCCTGTCTCAGTACAATCTGCTGAGGTGGAGTGGCCTTCTCTTTCTTCCGCTGCTCTTAATTTTTAATAAAAAAAAGGTGTTATGAATTTGATTGACGACAATACCACTTCTTCTTTCCCCGGATCGCATCGTTATCCTATGATGCCCTTGCGGGATATTGTTCTGTATCCGCACATGGTTGCTCCCTTGGTCGTGGGCCGGAAAAAATCCATTGCAGCCCTGGAAAAAGCGATGAAGGAACGCTCCGAAATCTTCTTAGTCACCCAAAAGGATGGCGCCGATGAAGATCCGGCCATGGATGCTGTCCATAATGTCGGGACCATTGCCGGTGTCCTGCAACTTTTGCGTCTTCCTGACGGCACTATCAAGGCCCTTGTTGAAGGCAGGCGCCGGGCAAAGGTTACGGAATTTGTCGACGAAAACGACTATCTGGCCGTTGAAGTGGAGGAGTGCGAGGAAGATACTGCGCATGATGTGGAGATCGATGCCTATACCAGGCAGCTTTTTGGCTCATTTAGTCTCTATCGTAAGGTTACCAAGAAGATTCCCAAGGAAGTCGCCATCTCCCTTGAGAAAATCGACCAGGCATCTAAGCTGGTTGATGTCATGTCGTCCCATTTACCGTTGAAGACCGTTGAAAAACAGCAGATTCTCAGCACGATAAGCGTGAAGCAAAGGATGGAGCTCGTCTTGTCTTTGCTGCAGCGTGAAAGCGAGATTGCCACCCTGGAGCAGAATATCCGCTCTCAGGTCAAGCAGAAGATGGAGAAAACCCAGAAGGATTATTATCTGGCTGAACAGGTACGGGTTATTCAGAAGGAGATGGGGCAGGATGATGATGCTGCTTCTGAGATGAATGAACTCAAGAAGAATATTGATGCCAAAAAACTTCCCAAAGCAGCCAGGGATAAAATAAATGTTGAGTTTAAGAAACTGAAACACATGTCGCCCATGTCTGCTGAGGCCACGGTTGTTCGTAATTATATTGATGCCATATTGAGCTTGCCCTGGCTGGAAAAGAAGCGGGACAAGAAGAACGCTGTGGGCGCCGACGTCATTCTTGACGAGGATCATTTTGGTCTTGCCGAGCCTAAAGAACGTATCCTTGAATATCTTGCAGTTCAGGCCCAGGTGAAGAAAATAAAAGGACCCATTCTCTGTCTGGTGGGGCCTCCAGGCGTTGGTAAGACATCGCTTTCAAAATCGGTTGCCCGGGCCATGGGACGCAAATTTGCCAGGCTTTCTCTGGGTGGCGTCCGTGATGAGGCGGAAATCCGCGGCCATCGGCGAACCTATATTGGTGCCATGCCTGGCAAAATCATTCAATCTCTGCAGAAGGTGAAGGTCAATAATCCCGTATTCTGTCTTGATGAGATCGACAAGATGTCCACTGATTTTCGTGGCGATCCTTCCTCAGCCCTTCTTGAGGTTCTTGATCCTGAGCAAAACAGCACCTTTGTCGATCATTATCTTGATCTTGATTATGATTTGTCAGATGTGTTCTTTATCACCACTGCTAATAATCTCCACTCCATACCGCCACCGCTCCGCGACAGGATGGAGGTGATTAAGCTCAGCGGCTACACCGAGGAGGACAAGCTGCAGATTGCCAAGGATTTTCTGGTACCCAAGCAACTTCTTGAAAACGGCTTTAAGCCTAAAGATATCTCTTTTACCGAAAAGGCCGTTTTGGAGATTGTTCGCAGTTACACCCGGGAGGCCGGGGTGCGAAGTCTTGAACGGACTGTAGCCAGTATCTGTCGGAAAATCGCCCGTGATCGTCTGAAAAAGGGCAATGAGGAGAAGCGTTACAGGGTAACGCCTCTGTCTGTCCGTAAGTATCTTGGCCCTCCTAAGCATCGCTTTGGTCTGGCTGAAGATCTTGATCAGGTGGGGCTTACCACCGGTCTTGCCTGGACAGAGGTGGGCGGTGAGCTCCTGCAGATCGAAACCGTTCTCATGCCTGGCAACGGCAAGCTGACAATCACCGGCAAGCTCGGTGATGTTATGCAGGAGTCGGCCCAGGCCGCCTTAAGTTATGTGCGGGCCAACTCTTTACGTCTCGGGCTCTCTCAGGATTTTTATCAGAAGCTTGACATCCATATCCATGTTCCGGAAGGAGCGATTCCCAAGGATGGGCCTTCGGCCGGTGTCACCATGGCCACCTCCATTGTCTCGGCGCTGCTTAAGATTCCGGTTCGTAAGGATATTGCCATGACAGGGGAAATAACCCTTCGCGGGCGTGTTCTGCCCATCGGAGGTCTGACGGAGAAGCTCCTGGCGGCGCGGCGAGGCAATATCACCCATGTCCTGATCCCCAAAGACAATGAGCGAGATCTTGAAAAGATACCTGCCAAGATATTAAACAGTCTTGATATCAGGGGTATGGAACACGCTGACCAGATTTTGGAGGCCGCCCTTGTTTTGGAGGATGGCCAGGAGCTTTTTAAAGATTTCCCCCTGGAACCATTTTGTGCCGAGATGATCGATTTGGCGAAGATGGGTGATCAGGTGGTCCCCCATTAAAAAAAGCAAGGATCATCGCAGGTTGTCGGTAAGTTTTTATTTTTTTACACAGAGTTTTTTTCGTTGACGTAGCCTTGATGCTTTGTTAAATAATCACCTCACTCTGGGGCGGTTAGCTCAGCTGGGAGAGCATCGGCCTTACAAGCCGAGGGTCACAGGTTCGATCCCTGTACCGCCCACCAGTGTTATCAAGGTTTTGCAACCGAGTATCAAGAAAGGTTGTAGGTTTTAAACCTTTTATAAGGTTTAATGCTTTTTTATAGTGACGATTTTTGCGGGGGCGTAGTTCAGTTGGTTAGAACGCCTGCCTGTCACGCAGGAGGTCGCCGGTTCGACCCCGGTCGCTCCCGCCATTAGTATTAAGGGCTTAGAGGTTTTCCTCTAAGCCCTTTTTTTTTATGTGGATTTTCAACCTCCACGATTCTTCAATTGCATTTGTTGCCAGTGCACTCTCCTTGGGCTTCGTCAGCCTTTTCGTTCCTATAAACAACCCTTGATATTATTCTTGCCTCTTACACTGTGCTATGAGAACCTATGGATTTAGGTACTATTTCCTGGGTGATTTGGTGAAAATATGGATTGGAAACATTTGTTCTCGTCTGGATGGCGATTTGGGAGGGGGACACTTGTTTTATTTTTTCTGTGCAGCCTGACCAGTATGGCCTGGTGTGATGAGCTGGAGGATTCGAGCCATGAGCCAATTGCCTTTGTTTTTGAAAATGATCTTTTTTCCGGTAAGGATCGGGGCTATACCAACGGGGTTATTTTATCGATCCTCGGGGCATGGCATGCCATGGAAGGAGATAAAATAAGAACGGATCAATTCACAGCATTTGTTGATGGATTATCTTCAATAGAAGATCTTGGCAAGCAACGCCGACGTCCTCTGACTTTTGGGCAGATGATGGTCACCCCTGAAGACATTCAATCAGAACAGCTTGTCGTTGATGATGTGCCTTATGCCGGGATGCTTTTTGGACGTGTCAATTATGAGTATCGAACAGACGGGCAGGGAGAAAAATTCGGACTTCTTCTTGGCATTGTTGGGCCCAGCTCCCGAGCGGAAGAAGTCCAGAAAATTGTCCACAAAATAACAGGATCAAGTGAACCAAACGGTTGGGATAATCAGCTCCATGACGAACCTGCCGTCAATATTGATTATGAGCATATGTGGAAACTTTATGACAGTTCAGCTCAAAGTGTCGATGGCTATAGTGCTGATTTCTCAAGTTATTTTGGCGCAAGCCTTGGCAATATAATTACAGATGTGGATACAGGGGTGATTATCCGCTGGGGGTTGCATTTGTCACCTCTGCCAAACTCGGTTTACAAAGGAGGGACGGCCTCAGTCCCTGATGTCGGCAATGATCATCAAAGCGTATGGTCTTTTTTTTTGATGGCGGGTATTGAACTCAATTATACTGCGTACACCATTTTTCTTGATGGCAATCTGTGGGAGGAGGATAGCCACAGTGTCACTCGTGTGCCCGAGCAGGCTTCTGTTTTTGCTGGTTTCGGCTTTGCGTATCAACGTTTTCGGCTCAATATGTTTATGTTACGTAGTACAGAGATCTACACTGAACAAGCTGGCCTTAGTGGTTATGGTTCCCTGACCTTGGCTTGGGTTTTCTAGGGGCATTGGTCAGCCCTCACAGCGCACCTCCAGCTCCCAAGAACGTAGGCCTTGGTCTGCAACTTTTTTTAAAAATTTTCTTAAGGTCCAGGTCGCTGATTATCTTTCGCAGTTTTTCAGCGAATAGATCAAAAAAAACAGAGTATTATCTCGTGGGCTGAGAATGAGCCCGCTCATTAATAGATCAAAAAATAGCTGATTCCCGAGGCTCTTCTGCCGGAATCCGGAAAAAATAATTTCTGTTTTCCGGATTTTTCATCTATTCTAAAGGGTAACACGATTGTCAGGGTGCTTTTTTTTGGGTAGGGGTTTGGGTCTATAATGGTCCAATTTCTGATGGTAGATTGCTCACTGTAAGGAGTTTGTTTGTATGGGATCAATACTCCAAGATGCACAGCAGGAGGTGTCACGTTTAGCCTGTAATAATAAAGCGTTATTTGATGTCCTGCCTGACTTTCTCTTTATCATTAAAGATAATTGCACCATTGAAAGAATGAATAAGGCCGCCATTTCTAAGCTTGGCGATCTGACCGGCGAGAAATGTTCAAATGTGATCTTTGGCAAGGTTGGCCTCTGTGAAGACCTTGTCTGTCCCCACAAACACCCTGAATCCTCACGCAAGTATGGAGAAGTGTCAGAACTCCAGATTTATGAAGACCTGCATGTTGAGTATACCTATGTCCCTTTTGAAGGGTATCATGGCCATAACCTCATTTTGCTTGTTATGCGGGATATCACAAAGAGAAAGCAGAATGAATTGGAACTTGCCAGGTATCAAAATAACGTTGAGAAAGTTCTACAGGAAAAGATTTCTGTATTAAGTGAAAGTGTGAAGGTGCGTGAGCAGCTCGCCCAAGAGGTAAATATCTTAAAAAAGGAGATCGACAGGCTTGCTAATAGTGACATTATGGTGGGGGAGAGCAAGGCTCTTAGAAAACTCCGGGAAATGATCTACCAGGTTGCCGAGTCTGATGTGACTATTCTTATAACCGGGGAGTCCGGCACTGGCAAAGAGATCGTTGCTGATATGGTTCATCGTTATAGTAGCCGGGCAGGAAAGCCCTTTCTTAAGTTTAATTGCGCGGCAGTTTCGGATTCTTTACTGGAGAGCGATCTTTTTGGTTATGAAAAAGGGGCGTTTACCGGGGCAACATCTTGTCGGAAGGGTAAGTTCGAGATTGTGGACGGTGGCACCATCTTTCTCGATGAAATAGGTGATGTCAGTCCAAGTATGCAGGCTGCCTTGCTTCGAGTTCTTGAGAATGGCGAGATTGTCAGGGTGGGTGGGACCTTCTCCGTAAAATCAGATGTTCGGGTCATAGCCGCGACAAATGTGGATCTTGTTGATGCTGTTAAAAAAGGGAAATTTCGGCAGGATCTCTATTATCGTCTCAATGTTGTCGCTTTACACCAGCCCCCACTTCGTGAGCGCAAAGAGGATATTGTTCCTCTGGCAACCCATTTTCTGAAAAAGTACAGAAAGGTCTTTAAGAAAAAAATAGATTTTTTACCTGATAATGTTATTGCCAACCTGCTCCATTATGATTGGCCTGGTAATATCCGGGAGCTTGAAAATGTTATTCAGCGGGCTGTGCTTTATTCACGCAACAACATGATCACCGCATCTGATATTGACTTCGGAATCACCGGCATACGATCTGCGCCAAAGGCCGACGTGGCTCATGCCGACAGTGATGATGTCATGTTGAGCCAACCATTGAAGGAGAGTATGGAGGCTTACGAGAAGAAAATTATTGACGCAGCATTCAGGAAATGTAAAGGGAAGGCCCATGATGTTGCTAACCTGCTCGGGCTTGGCAAAACAGCCCTCTATGAAAAAAATAAGCGGTATCAGATTACCCCCAAAAACTTCAGGTGAAATTTTCTGGTTCATTTCTTGCTTCCGTTTATTTGCTGAAAGCTACATTGGTCGATAAATTTTCAGTATTCTTTTTAGAGAATGACTGAAGCTATTGGCATAGGCACATTGTATCAATGTTACCGGAGGCAAGATGACTTGTTGCTACCTCTGCAAAAGCAGTTTCGAGTGCAGTTTGAAAACAGGCGGGGTTTTTGTTCCTCTTCAGGATCATTTTGAACGATTCTGCCTCACGGATAATTTCATTAATTGTAGTCATTTTATTGAATCTGCAATGGCCTGTGGCGTATCTCCCCCTTCTTTTTTTGGTAGTGTAAAATCTGATCAGCCGGCATCGGAAAGAAGGATATGTATCCGGAAAAAGGTGGAGTTTCCTGTTACCTTGTCTTCCTTTGATAGGGATAGGACAATCATGGTTGATTTCGACTCAAATGTGCATGCGCAAACAATAGATCTTGCCTTGGGAGGGATGAGGGTGCGGGCAACCAAGCAGGTGTTGAGCCAGGGCTTGGTGCTCTTTAATTTTGGGGAAGAATTCATTGCCCCTCTCTTGCATGGTTTTGCCGAAGTGTGCTGGCATAAAACAAGTTCAGACAACGAGCTTTGGGAGGCCGGTCTTTCTTTTAAAGATCAGTTTGTCAAGGCTGTAATAGCAGTGCAGATGTCTACTTGATTTAAGACCCGTTTCTTTTTCCCTCTTCGTTTCGTTTCTCCTTTTCTTTCTATAAGCTGTTTTCCGGTTTTCCGAAAAAGCGAACAGATATCTTGGGTGAGAGTTTTAATCTCAGTTCGGTGCCAAATCCCTTAATTTTACAGCATAAATTTCTGGCAGTCTTTCGCGCTAATGTCATTGGTGCTTTTGTTGGCATGCCGTTTTTTTTTAAATTTTCCTTTTCTTAACAATAGGTTGTGTTGGAATTGTATTCTTGGTGAACGAGTTCCATCTTGGATAGTTCGGATAACTGGAAGAATAAAGGTGTTTGTCAAAAGCTGGTTGTTTGCAAATGGGTTTTTCTATTAATTTCGCAAAAATAAGATGCGATAAACCTCTTTAGTTACGATGTTTTTTGTTTTTTTTCATAATGGTTGTAGGTATTTGTTCGGGTGCATTTTCTTGTTGGCATAGCTTGTGCTCTTACACCATTGACGACAAAAAATCTGCACGGGAAGAAGTTGAGGAAGTCCAGTTGTCGTCCTCGGTCATTTGTGACAAAACTACAACAAGCTGGAGGGGAAAAATGAAAAAGACATTATTGTGTGCGGCTTTGGCCCTATGCGGATGGGGATTGGTGATTGGGGAGGCATCAGCACTGACCATAACCCAGATGGATGACAAGATCTATTTCCCTGATTATGTCAGCACGAGTGTGCCGGCCAGTTATCAAGAATGGAGAGATTATAATGTCGATAGCATCGGCGGTGTGCCTGAGATCAATTCAATGACCATTCAGGTCGATGATGCCAGCGGCTACCTGCAGTCGGTATCTCTCTCTATCACTAACCGACTCTTGTATGCGACCCTTTTTATTAATACCTCGGTGGGAGCGGACTTCCATAGCTGGGACTATATGGTTCGGGCTTCTAATGTGGTTTTGAATCCTCCCAACTATGCAAATCAAAGCCCTATTGCCGATGGCCTCTATGCAGTTGCTGCAGGGTACGACTATACATACACTGATGTTAATGACGGCTTAGTACAGCGGAACGGGCATGCTAACGGCATTGAAGCAGATGACTTGACTATGCTCGACGCGATGTTCGGCCCCACCTATGATGGGTTGACTTTGTTTTATGATTTTACCCCATATCAAATTGCTTGGGACGCGGGTAATTCCGTCGTAGGCTATACAGAGTGGTGCGCCAATGACGTCATCTATAATGAAGTCCCAGAGCCCGCTACCATGTTTCTTTTTGGTACTGGACTTGCCGGCCTTGCTGGAGCTGCTCGTCGGAGACGTGCTGCCAAAAAGTAACTTGTTAAATGCTGAGGCATTTTCCTTAAACCGGTCTGCAATTTTTTGCAGGCCGGTTTTTTTTGAGACTGGCATTATTTGGTAATAATAAGAGTTAGGTGGTATGCGGGTGTTTATTTTCCAGTATCATTTCGTGTTTGAGAATCGCATCACCATCAAGGATGGAAACGTTGGTTGCTGTAGGTTGTTATGGATCGAGTAACTCCATGCTTTTGACCCTTGTAGAAATAAGGTTATCTCAACCACATTGCCCAAAAAAGGAAAATGGGGATGTTGTAGGAAATACAATAAATGTCTGCTAGACAAAAAAAACGTCCGCATGATAACTATTAATGGGGAAAAAGTTTTTCGGGCAGAATGGCAGGTATGGTAGGGATTTCTTTTAGGGGTCGCTTTGGCGCCCCATGGATCTTGGGGGCTCGATGGTTGGGGATACGATTTTACAAGATAAACTGAACAAACAACAGAGAACTTGGTTGATTACCGGAGTGGCAGGGTTTATCGGTTCAAATCTTTTGGAGGCTCTTCTGCTGTTTGGCCAAAAGGTGGTGGGGCTTGATAATTTTTCCACAGGTAAACAGAAAAACCTGGATGCTGTACAAAGCTCTGTAGGGCCCGAAGCCTGGAGTTGTTTTCGTTTTCATAAGGGAGATATCAGGGATCTCGACGATTGTCGGGCCGCCTGTAAAGGAGTCGATTTTGTCCTGCACCAGGCAGCGTTGGGCAGTGTGCCCCGCTCCATTGAAGACCCTATCCTGACGAATCAGTCAAACATCGACGGTTTTCTCAATATGCTGGTGGCTGCCCGTGATGCCAAAGTGAAACGATTTGTTTATGCAGCCTCCTCCTCCACCTATGGCGATCATCCTGGGTTGCCCAAGGTGGAGGACCAGATCGGCCGGCCTCTCTCTCCATATGCAGTAACCAAATATGTGAACGAACTTTACGCCGATGTTTTTGCCCGGACTTACGGTATGGAGTCCATTGGCCTTCGCTACTTCAATGTGTTCGGCAAACGACAAGACCCGGAAGGGGCCTATGCTGCCGTTATTCCCAAGTGGATGGGGCAGCTCCTTCGAAAGGAAGCCCCTGTGGTCAATGGTGATGGCGAAACAAGTCGGGATTTCTGTTATATAGACAATGTCGTCCAGGCCAATTGTTTGAGTGCGCTCAGCACGGAGAGCAGTGCCGTGAACAGGGTGTACAATATTGCCTTTGGTGAGCGGACCTCCTTGAATGAGCTTTTTGCAAGTATCCGGGCTGGAGTGGCTGCCTCTCTACCCGAGGTGCAAACAATCGAGCCGCATTATGGCCCAGAGCGGGCTGGGGATGTGCGGCATTCCCTTGCTGATATCAGTTTGGCCCGTAAATATCTGGGCTATGCCCCCGAAGTGGATGTCAAAAAAGGGATGGAGATGACCGTCAAGTGGTATGTTGAAAATCTCGGCTAAAGCAGGACTGCCCACTGACCAAGGCCGAGCAGCGGCCCGCATTTCTTGGCTTTTCCTGTTTTTTTTTAATGTGAAGGTGTTGTCGTTGCTCCTGATGCGGAATCTGAAATTATCATGACGTAACAAGAAACGTTTTGTTCTCACCCTGAGGTGGTCTTTTGGAAGAGATAATGAACAAACAGTCTGCCGGATTTCTCCGTCTCTCCCTACCCCGGGCTGCAGTGGTTCTTGTCTGTTTTGCCGCAGTTTTTCTACTGCTGCAAGGGGTAAGCGGTACCAGGGCTACCCCGATCCTGCAGCCATTAAGTAATTTTCCCAAGTCTCTGGGGCCCTATGCCCTGCAGGCTACTCAGTTCTCTTCTTCTGCCGTGGTCGAAATGCTCGGCGTCACAGATTATATCAGCTACCGCTATCAGAGAGATGGTGCTCAACGGGTGAGCCTTTATGCTGCTTACTATGACACGGTCAACGACAGGCAGGGCTACCATTCTCCGAAAAATTGTCTCCCTGGTTCAGGTTGGGGTATTGCGGAGGTAAAACCCCGTGAAATTCGGCCGGCCCATGGGGCCGCAGAGCCGGTGGTGATTACAGAGATGATCATCCGTAACCGCAACGACCTCCAGGTTGTCTATTATTGGTATCAGAACCGTGGGCGAATCATTGCTTCTGAGTACCTGGAGAGGGTCTACCGTGTTCTTGATTCGCTTTTTCTGGGGCGCAGTGACGGTTCATTTATTCGTATTATTGTCGATGTCCCCGAGGGTTCCGATCTAAGTGAGGCTGAGGCTTTGGCCGCTGACTTTTCTGGCCTTGTCATGAGCGAGCTACAGAATTTTCTGCCTGCGAGATGATGAAAATGAGCATGATGAAGTGCAAAACTATCCTGATGGATCAAGGAGTGGTTCGTCTGTCGGTTGTTCTGCTTGCCCTGGCAGGTCTTTACTATCACGTTCTGGTGCAACTCGCCAAGACCTGGGCCGTGAATGATAATTTCTCTCACGGCTATTTTATTCCTCTGGTCAGCCTCTGTATGATTTTTTCGCTGCGGGAGAAGTTGCAAAAGGAAGTAGTTCGGCCCAGTAACTGGGGCCTGATGATTCTACTCGGCGGACTTACCTTGTTGGTTCTTGCAACCGTGGCATCTTTGAATTTCATGCAGCAGACATCTTTGCTCATTGTTCTTTGGGGCTTAGTGCTTTATTTTTTTGGCCGCAGGTGTGCAGCCCTGCTCTTTGTTCCCATCGCATATCTTGTTTTCATGATTCCCATTCCCGCTATTCTCTGGAACAAGATAGCCTTTCCCATGCAGCTTTATTCAACGGCCATGACCGAGAAGATCATCCAGCTGTTTGGGGTCACGGTCTATCGGGAAGGGAATGTTTTGTATCTTGTTGAAACTACCCTCGAAGTGGTGGATGCCTGTTCCGGCCTCCGCTCTCTTACCACCATGTTCGCCCTGAGTGCCGCCCTGGCTTGGTTTGCGCATTACTCTACGTGGCGGAAATGGCTGGTCTTTTTTGCTGCTGTCCCCATTGCAATTTTTGTGAACATGGTTCGCCTCACCGCCACCGCCCTGCTCGCAAGCCGCTATGGAGAAAAGGTTGCCCAGGGCTTTTTGCATGAGTTTTCCGGAATGCTGGTTTTTATTCTGGGCTTGGTCCTTTTATGGGCTACCAATATGTTGATGAGCAAAGGGGCAGGCAGCGGGAAATAAGGGGCTGGCGCTGCAGATGCTCGCTGCTTCGAAACTTTTATCGCCACGGGGAGATATGAAAAATTATCTGACCATTGATGTTGAGGATTATTTCCAGGTTGCAGCCTTTGCGGATATCGTTTCTCCGCAGGACTGGCACGGGATGGACCAGCGAGTGCAGACCAACACCAATCACATCTTACAGATGCTTAAGAAGTATGATGTGCGAGCTACTTTCTTTGTTTTGGGCTGGGTCGCCGAGAAGCATCCGGAAGTTGTTCGGGCCATTATGGAAGATGGCCATGAGATAGGCTGTCATAGTTACTGGCACAGGAATATCTATGACCTGACCCCGGAAGAGTTCCGGCATGATACTGTCATGGCGAAAAATATCCTGGAAGGCATCTGCCAGCGGAAGATTACAGCCTATCGGGCTCCCAGTTATTCGATTACCAGCAACTCCCTGTGGGCCTTGGGTATTTTGAAGGAGACCGGATTTACTCTGGATTCCAGTATTTTTCCTATTGTCCACGACAGGTACGGCATTCCTGACTCTCCCCGTTTTCGTTATACCCACGCCGAGCAAGGTCTGGAGGAGTTCCCCATCTCAACGGCGCGTATTTTCGGGAAAAATATCCCGGTTTCCGGTGGGGGCTATTTTCGTCTTTTTCCCTACTGGTTTACCAAATTTGCCCTGAAGCGCATTAATGAGCAAGAAAAGCAGTCCTTTGTCTTCTATCTCCATCCGTGGGAAATTGACCATGGCCAGCCCCGTTTCAGTGAGGCGCGGCTCTTGTCGAGGTTCCGGCACTACAACAATCTTGATAAAACCATGATCCGTTTTGAACGGTTGTTGAATGATTTTGATTTCGTACCACTGCCGAACTCCTAGAGAGAAAATTTGGGGGGGGGGGGGGATACGATGTTGCTGAGAGGGGTTACATGCTGAGCCGTTTGCTGCGCAACACCATACATCTCATGACCAGGCAGTTGTCGGCCTTCAATAAAAGACGGCAACAACGCTTACCGCTTCCTGATCCCAGAATGTGGGGGGTTGATGTGCGTGATAACCATCTCGCCTTCGGCGATGTTTTGCTTGAAGATTTGGCTAAACAGTATGGCACCCCGTTGATGATTTTCAATAGAGAGCGTCTTCTTCTCGATGCGCTGAGTATCCAAACCGCTCTTGACCAGAAAATAAACGGCTCCAGGGCTCTTGTTTCTTATAAAACGACCCCCATCCCCGGGGTTTTGCAGGAACTTCATAGCGCCGGCCTGGGTGCGGAGGTTATTTCGCCCTATGAGCTGTGGCTGGCCTGTAAGCTTGGGGTGCCAGGGGAAAAAATTGTCTACAACGGGGTGAATAAAGATCCGGATAGCCTTGAGCTCGCAGTTCAACATGGGGTGTTGGCGATTAATGTCGATGCCGTTGAAGAGGTCGCGGCACTGAAGCTGGCGGTGAAGAAGGTCGGCCGCAAGGCAAATGTTGGGGTTCGCCTTGGCTTTAATGAAACAAGCCAGTTCGGTCTGTCGGTGAAAAGTGGTGAGGCCTTTGAGGTAGCAAAGCTATTGGCTTCTGACAACGAGAACTTTAATTTCAACTGTATTCATTTCAATGCGACCTCCGGGGCTCGCAATAGCAAAACCCACATTCATTACGCGCTGAAAGCCCTTGATTTTATGAAGGCATTGCTTGCGGAAACAGGTGCCACTGTGCCCTATCTCGATATAGGCGGCGGGATTGGTGTGCCGACGAGCAAACAGATGAGCGGCATTGAGTTTGTGCTATCCCGGGCCTTGCAGATCGTCCCACTGCCGCCCGATCACGGCGATTTTGAACCGATAGAGCATTTTCTGGACAATGTTGTCCAAAAAATTGAAGATAAGTGCGGGGCCCTGCAGATGCCTCTGCCAAAACTTCTCATGGAGCCCGGTCGCTTTGTAACATCTCGAGCTGGGATTTTATTGACCAAGATTCGGAGCCGTAAAGAACGGACCAATGATGTCACTTTTTTAATCGGCGAAGCGGGTAAGCTCAACCTTACCCTGCCCATGGACTTTCAATACCATGAGATTTTTGACATTAAAAGGGCCCAGGCTCCCCGCAACAAAAGTTTCAGCATTGTGGGCCGGGTGTGTACAACGGCCGATTGGACAGTAAGAATGAAGCTGCTGCCATCAGGCCTCAGCCAGGGAGATATTCTGGCAATCATGGATGCCGGCGCCTATTTCACCGCTTTTTCCAACTCTTTTGCCTTTCCCCGTCCTCCTGTCATTATTGTTGATGAGCGTGGGGGGGTGACAGAAATTCGCAGAAGGGAAACATACGCAGATCTGGTTGGGTGCGATACCATATCTGCGCTGCTGTGAAAAGATTGGTGTCAAGCCCCTGGAAAACGATCTCGATAACAGCAGTGATTTTGCAGAGGGGCGCAGTTTTTTATCCAGAGAGCAACGCTCCAGGAAACAGATGGTAGAGATAAAAAATATCAATCTATCGGATCAGCAAGCTTGGGATAACTATGTTCAGGCCCATGATGGCGGTGGTGTCTATCTTTCATCAGCATGGCAACAGGCCGTGGAAAATAGCTACGGCCACCCCATGTTTAATCTTGCTGCTTACAGCCAGCATGGTCTTGTGGGTGTTTTACCCTTGGCTTTGATCCGGAAACCATGGGGCCGTGGTAACCTTGTGTCGTTACCGTTCTGTGACTATGGGGGAATCCTTGCCGACAGCGGTGCGGTTGCCCAAGCTTTGTTAGAGCGAGCACTTCATTTGGCGGATGAGTTTGATGCCGGTTTGGAGATTAGGATGGCACAGGCTGAGGCTGTTGTCGAAAGGACAGGGCAGTTTTGTCAGGTGACAAATAAATGTCGCATGGTTCTTGATTTACCTGGCTCTGCAGACCAATTATGGAAGGGCTTCAAGTCGAAATTGCGGAGTCAGATAAACAGGGGCGGCAAGGCCGGTCTCGTCTCCCGGCGTGGCGGTGCAGAATTGCTGGATGATTTTTATCAGGTCTTTGCCCGAAATATGCGCGATCTTGGCTCTCCTGTCCACTCGGAGAAATGGATGCGGGCCATTATTGCTGGATATGGCAAGAGGGCAACTGTGGCAGTGATCTATAAAGATACCCTACCTGTGGCCGCTGGCATCACATTGAGCCATGGCGACAGTGTTACCATTCCTTGGGCCTCGGCATTACGGGAATTCAGTATCTTAAGCCCTAATATGCTGCTCTACTGGACTTTTTTGGAATATGCCGCGGATAACAGTTTTAGCCGTTTTGATTTCGGCCGTTCAACACCGGAGGAAGGAACCTACGTCTTTAAAAAGCAATGGGGTGCACAGCCACGCCCTTTGTATTGGTACAAGAGAGAAGATTCACTGGCCTTTACCAAGCATGAAATGTCGGGGGGCTGCCGGCAGGCCGCCGAGAAGATTTGGCGGCATTTGCCGCTTCCGATTGCCAATTATTGTGGGCCGCGACTGAGGAAGTATATCGATCGATGACTTTTTTTGCTCTTCCACCCGCAGAGGCACGACTGCCCTTCCGGGCTCTGGCCAGTAGCTTTTTTCCTGGAGTCGGCGATTTCGAAAACGACCTGCGGCGTTATGTAAACGCTGAGGTCTGTGTCTTGGCCAGTAGCGCTCGTGGCCTGCTCGCTCTTCTTTTTGAGGCCTTGGCCCAAAAGCGCACTGTCAGCTCTTGTGAAATACTGGTACCGGGCTATACATGCTATTCTTTAGCTGCTGCCGTGGTCAAGGCCGGCTGTAAAGTTGCGGTCTATGATATGGACCCCCATACCTTTCAGCCTGATCTTGCTGATGTGAAGCGGAAAATAAACTCACGGACCCTGGCCGTGGTCGGTCAGCATCTTCTCGGTGTTCAAAGCGATATCAATAGCCTTGCAAGGATCGCGCATGAGAGTGGGATTGTTTGTGTCGAGGATTCAGCCCAATATCTGACGGAGGCAAATGCTGCATCACAACAGGGGCGTGCCGCTGATTTTACGGTGTTTAGTTTTGGGCGCGGTAAGCCTCTGCCGCTTGGAGGGGGTGGAGCCCTGATCGCCAGCAAGGCGCCGGAGTTGGTCCGCCTGGATCATGATTTTGATGTGCTTACGGCCAAGTCACCTCACTGCCTGCTTCCCTTCGTCGTGCAGATATTTTCCCGGCCCTATTTCTACTGGATTCTGGAAAAATTACCCTTGGGCCTTGGCCGCACAGTATATGACCCTGCTTTTAGCGTTAGCGCCATGCCCTTGCTCTATCAGCGAATTGGCTCGGCAAGCCTCTCTGCACTGGCTCGTCTCAATCGGCATCGGTCTGCCATTGGCCATATTTATCATATCCTGTTTGCTAAAGAAGGAGGTGGCGGTGATCTGGCAGGTATGCCTCCCTTGATCCGCTATCCTCTTCTGGTGAGTAATCAGCAGGACGCACAGTCATTGGCCATGCTCGGGATCCGCCAATTTTATCCCCACGCCCTTTGTGATTTACCTGCCCTGAGCACCAGCCTGGCTGGGGACGGGAGGCCGACACCGGGGGCCAGGGAAATTGCCAATCGTCTCGTTACCCTGCCCACCCATCTGGCCGTGAATGAGAAGATTGCCCGCAACATAGCCAAAAGGGTTTGCGCCTGTCTCGATGGGCTCGAAACCATCGAATTTGGGAGAATTTCCGTGGCCGAGGGCTGCGGCACCTGTGGAGAGTGACCCTATGGATACAAAAGAAAAAAGTTTTGTGTTTGTTAACTATATCAGCAGGTCTGGCTCTACTTTTCTCTGCCGGCTTTTGGATGAGTATGAGGATGTCGCGGTTGGCATTGAGGCGGGTTTCCCAGGGGCAATACACCGTCTTATTCCGGAACAATATGAAACCATTGCCGATGACCAGAGCCTGCATGGCTATCTTGATGAATTGTTCGCTGATATTCGTTTTAAAGAATGGAAAATTGATCGACAGGTTCTTTTTGAGAAGTTGCAAGCAGTCGGTTATCCGCTCAACTTTAAGGATATCTTGCACCACTGTATGCTAGAATATTTTGAGGAGACTTCTTCACCAATCTTTGTACACAAGGCCGGTTATTATATTGATATTCTCGAAGATGTCCAAAAGACATTTGGCGAGGCAAAGAATATTTTTGTGATGCGCGATCCACGGGCAATCTTTAATTCCCAGAAAAACGCCAGCTGTCTCTATTCCGGCAAGGTTATGGGCCATTCGCTACCCTACTTTGTCTGGCAATTCAGGAAGAGGGCCAAGATCGTCGAGCAAAACAGAAAAAATAAAAACCTTTATTGTGTGCACTATGAGAAACTCATAGAAAATACTGCGGAGGTCATGGCGGAAATTCTAGATTTTCTTGGTGCTCGTGCTTCCAAAAAGGATGTGACCAGCGGCTACGCTGACCGCATTCCGGAAAATCAACAACAACTGCATACCAATGTTAAATCTGATCCAAATCGCAAGAGCCTTGCCAAGTGGAAGCAAGGTCTCCAAAAACATGAGGTTCTTTTCATTCAGTATAAACTTGGCCAGGAAATGGCGGCCATGAATTATACACCGCTTTCTGTAAGCGGGCTTGGTATTAAAGGGTGGTATGACTATTTCCGGACCGAGTTGCGATACTTAATACTTCAGATAAAGATGTTACGCTGAATCTATTGTTGCCTTGGCCATCGTGTCGGCAGTTGAGCTGTCGGGGCAGGAAACGCTGGGAGATTTATGGAGACAAGCGCACAAAAACAGACTGTTATCGTCACCTCCGGTAAGAGCAGGGTGGCCTATAACATCGTGCGCAGTCTTGGTAAACAAGGCTGCAAGGTGGTTGTTGGCGATGCTGAGCCCTGGGCGATGGCTGCCGCTTCCAGGTACGCCCATGGCAGCTTCGTCTATCCATCTCCCTTCAGCGAACCCGAGGCCTTTAAAGATTGCCTGCTTCGCCACATCAAAGAATGGCAGGCTGATGTCCTTATTCCTGTCCTTGAGGAAACCTTTTTGGTGGCGAAATATAAGGATGAATTGAGCCGCTATGTCAAGTTGGTGATTCCTGATTATCAACAGATTCTGGCCGCTCATAATAAGGAGAGATGGGGCGCCTTGGCCGACACCCTTGGCGTTCCTCATCCCCGCTCTTTGACAGCTCTCAACCTGCAGGCCGAAATGTCTTTGTGCCATGCGCTGCGCTATCCTGTCTTGATCAAGCCCAATCAGGGGGGCGGCGGCTGGGGCATCGCGGAAGTGGGTTCGGCTGCTGATCTTGGCGAGCTTCTTGGCGGGGCATCTTACTGCGGCCAACCATGGGAACGGTTTTTTGTCCAGGAGAAGATGGGGGGCGAGACCCATTGTGTGGCAATGCTCTTTTGCCGGGGGCAGTTGCGTGCCAAGGTTGCTTACAAGCAGCTCAGGGAGTATCCCGTTCGATTTGGTCAGGCGGTTCTGCGTCAAAGTATCCGCAGCGAGCAGGCTGAGTCACATTTACAGAAACTGCTTGAGGCCATGGAGTGGCATGGCGTCTGCCAGGCCGATTTTATCGTGGATCCGCACACCGGCACCCCATACCTCATCGACATAAACCCAAGATTCTGGGGGTCGGTGGCCCAAGCCATTGCCTCAGGGGTTGATTTCCCTTGGCTCATCTATCGCATTGCTGTTGATGGTGATGTGGAGCCGGTTGCCAGTTTTGCCACCGGGGTGAAATCGCGCTGGCTCGGCGGCGATCTGCGTGCATTTTGGCCTCAGCTTAAGAGCAGTCATGATAAAACGCGCTTTCTTGCCGATTTCTTTTCCCTTGCCGGCTGGTGGGTCTATCGCGATGATTTTGATCTTCAAGACCCTCTGCCCTTTTTTACCTGGATCGCCTATGGGTTGCGCAAGACTATAAAGAGTACAGTGGCCGTGGGTCCGCCATCTGACCGTCTGGAGGGTGTATGGGAGTAGGGATCGGCCACGGCCAGAAAGGCGGAGATAGTCCTCTTGTAATGATGATAAGGCGCTTGCTGTATCGGGGGGGCTCTTATGGCACTTAAGGTTATGCTTCTCATAGCCGCAGATTCTGTTACCGGTCCGGTGAAGGGGATTTTTCAGCTCATTGAAAATCTCAATCCGGAGGTGGTCGAGATTTACCTCTACGATTTCAGATACAATGATGAAGGGGAGACCCTCTTTTTGCAGGCAGCACGCGAGCGCGGTATTCCGGTTCGTTTTCTGGAACAAAAGAACAGGTCGTATTTGTACCTGATTCGCCAGGTTATCCGTGAGATCAGGGAGGAAAATCTGGATGTGGTCCAGACCCATGGGTATAAGCCGTCCTTTCTTGGTTTTTTTGCCAGGTTTCTCGTCCCGGTGAAATGGATCTGCTTTATGCACGGTACAACCCACGAGAACATCAAGGTCAAGTTCTACAATCTGGTGGACAATATCCTTCAGTTGGCCGCTCACCGGACGGTGCTCGTCTCCATGGCCCAGCGGAACAAGGTTTTTGGCGGTCACAATACCAGGCGGGTGCAGGTGCTCCACAATGCTGTGGATCTTGCCAGGCCCATGGCGATGGCCACTGGTCTGCCAAGTGTTCGGGACAGAGTCGGCATGACCGGCGACTGCAGATTTATTGTCTCCATAGGACGCTTCAGCCCGGAAAAGGGTTTGGATGTTCTCCTGGAGGCCTTTGCTCTCCTTGTTGGCCAGATTGCAGATGTTCATCTTGTTCTAGTGGGAGATGGTCAAGAGAAGCACGCCTTGCAAGAGCAGACCAGCCGCCTTGGTCTGACCCAAAAGGTCCACTTTGCGGGCTTTAGCGAAACCCCGGGTAACTATGTGGCTGAAGCGGATGTGGTGGCCTTGCCTTCACGCTCTGAGGGTATTCCCAATGTGGTGCTGGAGGCCATGGCTATGGGCAAACCGGTGGTTGCCACTGCGGTAGGGGGGGTGCCGGAGATCATCGAGGATGGCGTGAGTGGCAGATTGGTGCCCCCGGAACAGCCGGTTGTCTTTGCTCGTGGCCTTGCTGACGTTCTCACCGACCAGGAGCTCTATCAGCGCTTTGCGGTGGAGGGCAAGCGTCGGGTTCAGGAGTTTTTCAGTATTGAAGCACGGGTAGGGCGGCTGGAGGATTTATATCGTCAGGTCAGCGTGGAGGGACAGTGATGGTCTTTGTTACCGTTTTTCTCTGGTTGAGTTTTTGTCTGCTGGTCTGGACCTTTGTCGGCTACCCGCTCTTTGTGCTCATTCTGGCCCCTCTTTTTGCAAGGCCGTGGCGCAGAGAGAGTTTCTCCGGCAAGGTCTCGATGATTATTGCCGCCCATAATGAGGAAGAGGTAATCCGTGCCAAGGTTGAAAATTGTCTGGCCCTTGACTTCGGCGCGGCAGATCATGAAATTATCATTGTGTCAGACGGCTCCACCGATAAAACCAATCTGATTCTCAAGGAGTTTGCCGACAAACCAGGGGGAGTGCAGATTATTACCTATCAACCCCGGGCCGGTAAGGCCAATGCTCTGAACATCGCGGTTGCCCAGGCTCGAGGTGATATCCTCATCTTTGGTGATGCCAATGTCATGGTGGGGGAGACAAGCTGCCAGGAGTTGCTGGCGCCCTTTGCCGATCCGGAGGTTGGAGTGGTATGCGGCCATGTCCTTGTCCGGGCCCGTGGTGAACAAGAGGTGGCTGGAGAAAGCCTCTATATGCGTTACGAAGCAGCGGTGCAGCAGGCAGAGGCCCGCTTGGGCAGTATGGTCGGGGTTGATGGCGCCTTGTTTGCCATGCGGAGAGATTTATTTCGCTCCCTTTCTTTGGGCACTATTCTTGACGACTTCACCCTTTCCATGCAGGCCCCCGTGCAGAGGCAGCGCATTGTCTACGAGGAAAATGCCCTGGCCGTCGAAGAGGTTGTGCCGCTGGCCCACAACGAGTTCAAGCGTAAGGGCCGGATCGTTGCCGGTGGCTACCAGTACCTGGCAGATTTCCTGAACGGTGGTGGCTCCTTGAGTTTTGGCATGTGGTTTGCCTTTATCTCCCATAAAATTCTCAGGTGGTTGGCGCCGTTTTTGCTGCTTGCTCTCCTTATTTCAAACATCTTTATGTATAAGGATGCCGCCTATTTTCTGTTGCTCATGGGCCAAGGTGGTTTTTATCTGCTGGCTGTTCTTGGTTTCCTGATAACGGGGTTGCGCACGTGTTACCTTGTCTATCTCCCCTATTATTTTTGTGTGGTCAATCTCGCTGCTTTGCTAGGATTCTGGCGCTTTGTGGCAGCTAGACAACAGGCGGTTTGGGAAAAGGTGGAACGTTAAAATGGTTTGGTTCTTCCACGCTTTTTCATATTTGTAAAATGATCATTGGGATAAGAAAATGAAAGTGTTTGGCAGGATTTCACAGCATAAACTCCTTAATCTGCTTGATCTGCGGCTGCATGGTATCCTTGTGCCGCTTCTGCTCAAATTTTATGCCCCCAGTGACTACCGTATGGAAGATACCCTGGTCATTGCAGGTGCTCCTCGGGCAGGGACCACCTGGCTGGCTGAGTTGGTGAATATGGTGCCGGGTAGTTCCATTCTTTTTGAGCCACTCCATCTTGGCCAGGTTCCCCAAGCCAGACGGGCCGGTTTCAAGTGGGAGACCATGGTTGCCCGGGGAACGGACTGGCCGGAGGGTGAAAAGTTTCTCCAGAAGATCCTCCTTGGCAAACTCCGCAATTCCTGGACTATGTCCCATGTTTCCCTGGTGCAGGCCTGCCATACCCGTTTGTGGATCGTCAAGTTTGTACGGGCCAATATGCTGCTCGACTGGCTGGCTCACACCTTCCCGATACGGCCGCCCGCTTTGATTATCCGCCATCCCTGTGCCTGTATCGCCTCTTACCTGCAAAAGGGCTGGCCCCGACCGACTAAAGCCCCGGCTGATCATGAATTTTTTCGGGTCTATCCTCATTTGCAAGGGGTGTGCGAAGGCCTTGGCAGTGTGGAAGAGTATATCGCCGTTTCCTGGTGCATGGAGTATTACGCGGCGCTCACCGTCGAGCCTCCCTTACCTTTTCACCTTGTGTGCTATGAGCGTTTGGTGCGTGACGGCCTTGATGAACTGACGAAACTTTTCGTGACCTGGGGACTGCCGTTGCCTGATGAGGCAAAGGCTCGACTGGAAAAGCCGAGTATGACCACGGCCTCTTTTTCCCAGGTGTCGAAGGGCGGTGATCCACTCAAAGGCTGGCAGAGATATTTTTCGTTGGAGCAAAGCACTAGAATTCTTAAGGTAGTCAAGGGCTTTGGTCTGGATTTCTACAGTGAAGGACCGGAGCCTGATTACGAAAGGCTTTACAGTCAATCACCAGTGCGCCAGAATCTGGAGAGAGGTTGTGGTAAAGGGGATAAAGCTTTAGAGGAGTCGGTGTGAACGATCTTTGTGTCTGCATTCTTGCCCATAACGAGCAGAAGCATATAGCCGAAACCGTGCGGGCCATTGCCGAAAACTGTCAGGGCCTGGCGTGTGAAATCAAGGTCTACGCCAATGGTTGCACCGACAGCACTGCCGACATCGTCCGCGACCTCTGTCAGAGCCTGCCCAACCTGGAGCTCAGGGAGTTGAGCCAGCCGTCAAAAGTCAAGGCCTGGAATGCCGCCTTTACGGAAAACCGGCATGCCATCCTTGTTTTTTCGGATGGCGACGTGGTGCCGGAAGCAGGGGCCATTGAGGCCTTGTCTCGCCTTCTCAGCAGTGAGCCAAGAACAGCCACCTTGGTCGGTTGTTCTTTCTGGCCAAGATTTCGAGGACTCGGCCTGGGTCAACGTTTTACCGGTTTTCTCCAGATTCCGCTGAAACAGGATTTTCTGGCCGGCGGTCTGTATGCGGTCCATCGGCCCTCTCTGGCCAGGGAATTTGCCAAGAGGAATATTTCCGGCATCCCGAACGGGGTGACGGCTGATGACACCTTTCTGCAATTGCTGGTGGCCAAGGAGCACTTTCACATTATCAGACACCGCGTTTTCTATGAACCGCCCCAGTTGTCGGATTACTGGAAATATCTGGCCAGAATCCGCTGGCAGGAAGAGCAACTTGCCAAGATTTTTGGGGGGGTCTTGGCTGGCCAGGATAAACAGGACAATACTTTTGCAGAGCGCTGCAGAGCGAAATTTGCCGGCAATCAGGTGGGTGGGCGGTTACTGCTTGGCCTGGTGGCGGCCACACTGCGGACGGTGATGAAGGCGTTTTATGTAAAAAAAATTGAAGGATGTTTTCAGGCCTTAGGGCCAGTTGGCAATGAGGGTGGCAATATACTGAGTCGGTCCACCCGTTCTCAGTCTGCCAAGTAGCTAACCTTTACCAGTAACGGATTGATTGGATATGCAAACCCATGCGGAACAGACTGTGCTTGTGCCACGGGCGAATTTTTTCTATTTCTGGTGTGTCTGTCTTTCACTCTTTGTTGTTGTGGCAAGGCCCGCTGAGGTGTTTCCTGTTTTGGCTGGCACCCGGCTTGGCCTTATCAGTGTCGCCTTGACTGGTGTCTCCTTTTTTGCTGTCGGTGGTCCTCAGACAATAAGGGAGGGAAAGTTTGCCGGTGGGAAATTGATGCTGCTTTTTCTCTTTTTGGGCTTTGCGGTTATTCTTTTTTCTGACTGGCCCCGGATGGCCTTTAAGGGGTGGCGTACTATCCTGCTTATCAATGCAGTGCTTTTTTTCTTCTGGCTTCCTGTTGTCCAGCGGTCTGACCAACTTAAAAAAATTGTAGTTGTTGTTTCCTTGGCGGCCGGGTCGCTGGTTACGGCTATGCTTTTTGTCGATTCTGTCGTTCGTTACAGGAGTATCGATCTGCAGAGGCTCAGCGTGGGGGCCACATATGATCCCAATGATATAGCCATGATTATAGCTGTTATTATTCCGTTGACCCTGTTTTGTTTTTTGCAGGCCAGGTTGAAGGGAAAGATGTTCTGGGGTGGAATGCTTGTCTGTCAGGTTCTGGGTGTTGTGAGTACGGGTTCCCGTGGCGGCCTGCTGGCCCTCGGGGTAGCTTCTGCCCTCCTTTTTTTCAGCACCGGGAAGAACCTTAAACCCTGGCAGCGTTTTTTTGTGGTGGCCCTGCTAGTTTTTTTTGTCATGAGCCCAGCTGCGGAAACGGTTAAAGGGCGCTGGCAGGAGGTGTTGAGCGGTGAGGATTACAATGTTGTCAATGTGGAGGAGGGTGGGGTTGGTCGCCTGAGTCTGTGGCTCAGCAGTATTCAATTAGTGGTTGCAAATCCCATAACCGGCGTCGGGGTGACAAACTCCATTACGGCCATGGGTGAAGAGTATGGTCGTTGGCGCGCCCTGCACAATTCCTATCTCCAGGTTGCTCTGGAGTTGGGGTTGGGCGGACTAATCCTTTATCTGCTGCTGCTTAGGCTCATCTGGCGAAACTGCAGCTTGGCCTTGGCTCAATTTCAGGTGAGTGGTGACCAGAAGGCCATGGAACTGTTGGCGGTCTGTACACGAGTTGCCCTGATCACCTATATGGTTGCCGCTTTCTTTCTCTCCCAGGCCTATTCTCTTATGGTGCCGATACTTTTGCTTCTCTCCGAGGGATTGGTCAAAATATCCTCGGAAAAAGGTGAGGTTATATAGGTGGTGATGGAAAAGGCAAAACGGGAAAAAAGTTTTTTTCATCATGCCATGATCTACTGGCTGGGGAGGATGGCGGCACGTTCACTGCAAATTCTCTTGTTGCCCATCTATACAGTCTATCTAGCCCCGGCAGATTACGGAAAGCTGAGTATCTTTGCGATTATTATGGATGTGGCGGTCTTGATTATGGGCCTGCAACTTCCTGTGACCGTATATAAATTTTGGGCAAGTGAAAAAAATAAGGTGAGTGAGCGACTGGTGCTGAGCAGTGCCATGTTGTTAACCCTGGTGGTGCCGAGTGTGCTTTTTCTACCCCTCTATCTGCAGGCCTCTTTTTTTACAGGACTGCTTGATATGCATGGAGATGCCAATCTGTTACGTCTTGTTCTTGCGGAAGGGCAACTTTCCCTGATCGTGACCATCGTCATGACCGAAATGCGGGTCAGGGATCAATCGCGCCGCTTTGCCCTCTGGGAGGTCTGTCAGCGCCTCGGAGTTGGCTTGTTAAGTATACTTTTGGTTGCCGGTCTGGGGTGGGGGATCTGGGGAATGTTTGTTGCCCAGACCTCAATCTTTTTTGTCATTACGCTGTTTCTTTTGCCGCCTTTTGTAAAGCGTATTGGTCTGAGTGTCGACTGGGGACTGATCAAAAAAATGCTCGCCTATTCCTTGCCTTTGGTGCCAGCGGCGGTAACCATGGTGGCGTTGCACTCAGCCGACCGTTTTTTTCTGCAACACATGGTCGGCTTGGAGGAAACAGGACTGTATGCCATTGGCTACAAATTCGGGATGCTGGTGAGTATATTGGTGAGCGGGCCATTTATGTTGATATGGGAGCCAAAGCGTTTTGTTATTGCAAAACAGGAGAATGCGGCCCAAAGATATGGCCAGATGTTTACCTTCCTTCTGGTGGCCGCATCCAGCGTTGCTTTGGCAATTGGCGGTATGGCAAAAGAAATCGTTCATATTCTGACCGCCCGGGAATACTGGTCGGCATATTCCCTCGTTGCTCTGGTAGCCTGGGGTTACGTCCTTTTTGCCCTCTGTTCCGTGGTAAATGTCGGCCTCTTTGTGCATCACAAGACAGGCATTTTCTCAGTACTGGTTGGCCTTACTTTTCTATGCAATGTCTGGGGGAATATCATGCTGATTCCCGCATACGGCGCCCATGGGGCCGCTGTCTCCACCCTGATTTCTTTTGGGCTGTTTTTTTTGCTCAACGTGGTTGTTGCCAGACGGTCTATCGCCATTGCCTTTGAGTGGCGAAGAATTCTTCAGCTTATGGTTGTGGGCGGGGCAGCTGCAACCATCATGTTTTTTCTGGATACCGGCTACCTGATCAGTGATGTGGCCGGTAAAGTTTTGGTGATGGTTTGTTTTCTAGGCGTTCTCACCGCCCTTGGTTTCTTCCCACAGTTTCGTCTTGCCCAACGGGCAACGGCTCTGATTCCTTCATGGAAGGGAAGATCGGGGCCAAATTGATATGAAGACATGAGGTTTTTAGGAAAAGAAGAGGCAAAAGGAACTAGACGTTATGCGCTTACCTGATTTTATATGTCCTGGACCGATAAAGTGCGGCACGACGCAACTTTATGAGTGGTTGAAGCAGCACCCCCACATCTTTTTGTATGAAAAGATGAAAGAACTCGATTTTTTTAATAATAATTTTGCCAATGGGGTGGGTTGGTATAACGATTTTTTCTCAGACTGCCGGGAGGGGATGATTGCCGGTGACATTTCTCCCACCTATTTTCACCATAAAGAATGTCCGGAGAGAATGAAGAAACTCGTGCCGGATGTGAAATTGATTTTTATCCTGCGGAGTCCGGTTGTCCGAATCTATTCACAATATAAACATTTCGTCATGTTCACAGGTTACAGGTATGATTTTGACAGATTCTTAGTTGATCATCCTCTTGCCATAGAAATTAGTCTCTACAGTAAATTCATTGAAAAATATCTTGAGTTGTTTTCGGCAGAGCAGGTTTATATCTGCCTTTTTGAGGAGTTGGTGAAAGAGCCCCGTGATATTCTTGCGCAGATTTATGCGTTTCTTGGGGTTAAGGAAGATATTTTTCCTCAATTTTCAGACAAAAAGGTGAATGAGTCAAAAAAACCCCGTTCCTATGAACTGTTTATCAAGCTGAGAAATGTGTCGCACTGGATGAAAGAGAACAACTTGAGCTTGCTGGCAAACAGCCTTTCAAAAAGTAAACTGGTGAAAAATGCTCTCCTGAAAAAGGCTGGGCCAGAAGAATTCCCTGTTATGTCTGAGGCAACCTGGGCAGGGCTGGTGGATACCTGCCTTCCTGATATCGAAAAAATGTCAGGAATTATGAATCGTGATCTCCTCGACTATTGGCAGATACGCTAACTTTTAATGGCAGAATATTCCACCAGAATGGAGTGATTTATGACGGACGGTTTTTTTGCAAGAATGCGACTGAAGATCAGTAAAAGGGAATCCCCATTTTATGACAAGATCTATAGGGGCATTCATGCCATGCGGGGATTTCCCATGCCGTATAACCGGAAGCTGTATTCATTCCTTTACAATGAAAGGGTGTTACGCAGAGCCCTTTGGCATAATTTCTGGAGAATCGTTTATTATGAGCCCATGTTCAAGTCGCAATGTGTGTCAGTGGGTAAGAATCTCCATATGGAATATGCAGGTAATGGCTCGGCAACCATTAAAGGTCCTCTGCGGGTGACTCTCGGCGACAATGTGCGTATTTTTGATAATACGATATTTGCAGGTCTTAAGGTGCTGGATAACCCTGAACTGGTGGTTGGCGACAGTACCTATATTGGGCCACAGGTTCGTTTGCGGGTAGGGAAAAAGATAACCATTGGCCGCCACTGCCTGATAGTCTCGAAGATTATTACCGATAATCCTGGCCATCCCATTGATGATGTTGTGAGCCGGCTGAAGCCAAGTGGTGGTTTGCCCACACCGGAAAGCATCCGGCCCATTACGATTGGTGATTTTTGTTTTCTCCCCTTGGAAACAGTTGTCTATCCCGGGGTAACCATTGGTGACGGGGTGGTAGCCCGGATCGGCACCCATATCAGTCATGATGTCCCCCCCTTCTGTCAGGTGGCGGGGAATCCGATGCGCATTGTCAGGAAACTGCCGATTCCCGAAGAAATCAAAGATATCGTGGGGGAGGATCGCTATCAGCAGTACCTGAAGGTCCATGCTGATCTGGCTCTTTCTTAGAAAGTTTTGTTCCGGACAACGTTTGCTCCTGAGGTTTACCATGCCGATCTGTCGTGTTGCTCACCTCATATACTCACCGCAAATTGGCGGCTCGGAAATGGTTGCCGCCCATGTCTGCAATAACCTCGATCGCAGTCGTTTTGACCCTATGGTGCTTTTTATGTACCGCTCATCAGGGGCCATGCCCGAGGTGTTATCCCGGCTCGGTGTGCCCTGTCATAGCTTTGATATGACTCGTCTTTCCTTTTTGCTGCGGCCGTTCATTGTGGCCAGGATTTTGAATAAATTACAGGTGGATGTCCTCCATGTTCACCATATCCCTCTCTATAGAAGGGTGGCCCAGGGGGTGAGGCTGTCGCGTGTTAAGGGCGTCGTTTTTACCGAACATGCCAAGTTCTCCATCTCCCGTACGCCATCTTTGCAGGAGGCCTGTCGCCGGGCGGCCAGGCAGGTAGCGCATTTCACCACCGTGTCCGAAGATCTGAAAAATTATTTTGTCACGCAGCTTGATATTCCTGCCAGCGCAATTCAGGTCATTTTAAACGGGGTTGATATAAAACGTTTTCGGCCCGTAAACAGAGAAAAAGTCGGTCAAAAGATTCTGCCGTCCTCCGGTGGTGGCAAAATAATGATTTCCGTGGGCCGGCTTACCGAGGCCAAGGATCAGGTTACCTTGCTGCGGGCCATGAAATTGCTCATGCAGAAACAAATAAATCTCAGTCTGGTCCTGGTGGGTGAAGGGGAGTTGCGGCCATTGCTCGAGAAGACAATCCGTGAGCTGGATCTGCAGAAGGCGGTATTCCTGCTTGGCAACCGGACAGACGTGGATGCCCTTTTGCCGCATGCTGATCTCTTTGTCCTCTCTTCGCGCCGCGAGGGATTACCTATGGTTCTGCTGGAGGCCATGGCCTGTCAACTGCCGGTGGTTTCAACCAGCGTCGGCGGCATTCCTGAGGTTGTACAGGATGGGGTGAATGGGTTGTTGGTGGATCCGGAAAACCCGGAGGCCCTGGCGGCAAAGATTGCGGTTTTATTGACCCAACCGGACATGGCAAGCAAAATGGGGGCGGCAAATCGCCAGAAGGTGGTTGCTGAATACTCCATGGCTCAGACAGCTGAGCGTTACGGTCAATTGTATGAGCAGGTCATGGCCGCGCATGCCGGTATTCGATAGGTTGGTGGTATTTGCGGCATTATAAAACAGGAGAAATAAACGCATGCTTTCTGCACTGATTTATAAGGTTCGGCGTCGGCAACGGCTCGGAGTGATTGATGATCTTTCTCGCAAGCAGTGGCTGTCCTTGGCGCAATTGCAGGAGGCCAGTGATGTGCAGACCAGAAAACTTGCCTGCCATGCGGCGAGTCATGTGCCTTACTATAAAAAAGAATTTCAGGCCTTGGGCCTTGACCCGGCTGCCATGGATTTTCCTGGGGATTGGGTACGCTTACCTGTCTTGGACAAGGACATCCTGCGTCAAGAGTATGTGAATCTGGTCAGTGAAACAGACCACGGGCAGCAAAGTTTTGTCAATCATAGCGGCGGCTCAACCGGCAAGCCTGTGCAGTTTATTTCCGACAATATTCTCTATACACGGATGGCGGCCTGGATGGATTTTGTCTTTGGCTGGGCGGGCTGGCAGCCTGGAGAACTTCGCCTTGAATTATGGGGTAACAATGACAGGACCTTGCCGCCAACTCCATGGCAACGGTGGCGTGCCAAACTAGGCGGATCCTTTGCTGTCCCGGTTTATAAGTACACGGAGAAAGATCTCTTCAAGTGGTGGCAGGTGACCAAACAATTACGGCCTACCATTATCTATGGGTACTCCTCGGTGCTTGCTGATTTTGCCCGATTTCTCGAGTCGGAAGGCTATCGGCCGACAGGTATAAAAGGTGTTTTTTCATCTGCCGAGGTGCTTTACCCGGAACAGCGGCTGGTCATTGAAAGGGTGTTTGGTTGCAAAGTCTATAATCAATATGGGAGCAGAGAAACACCGTGTGTTGCCTGCGAATGTCCTGAGGGCGGCATGCATCTTTTTATTGACTGGAACCGGATTGAATTTGTGGGTTCTGGACATGGAAATGACGGGGATAGTGAAATTGTCATCACCCCTCTCTATAATTATGCTCAGCCTCTGCTGCGCTATCAGATTGGAGATTTGGGACGACCAAGAGTGGAGAGTTGTGCCTGTGGGCGGGGGTACCCTCTCATGGATCTCAATGTCGCCCGCTCAGGTGACTTTCTGAGGGGAGCAGACGGGAGCAGATTTTATACCAGCCTTTTCACCCACCTCATGGATGGCAAGGGCTGGGTGCGGGCTTTCCAATTTGTCCAGAAAGCTGAAAATAAGATTGTCCTCCATGTGGTTGCCGAATCAGGAGTGGAGGCAAAATCCCTGGCTGCCAACCTTGAGGCTGAGCTCGGGACTGTTCTCCGTGGCAAAATGGGGAATGAGCTGATCTTCTCGGTGCTGGTTGTGGAACGCATCGATCGAACCAGAGTAGGTAAGCACCGCTATGTGGTCAATGAAATGCAGAATGTGCGGAGTGCGTAAATGAGCGATAATCGGCTTGGTATTCCTGTGGTCATGTACCACTCGGTGGGGCTTAAAATGCCTGACTGGAAATGGTCTTACCTTACGGTACCGGCAGACATCTTTGAAGATCATCTGCGCTGGTTGGTCCAGGAAGGCTACACGACTGTTGATCTTAACGATTTGTACAGGCATGTGGCTGGCGAACATGTCTTGCCCTGCCGTTCGGTGGTGTTGACCTTTGATGACGGCTATCTGGACAACTGGACCTATGTCGCGCCTCTGCTTAGGAAGTATGGTTGCAAGGGTACGGTCTTTGTTAATCCTGATTTTGTGGACCCTGAGGAAACCGTGCGGCCCTCCCTTGATGATGTCTGGGCCGGAAAATGCCGGGAAGAAGATTTACCAATGCGCGGCTTTATGTCCTGGCCAGAACTGCGGACCCTTGCCGATCATGGCCCCCTTGAGGTCGAGGCTCATGCCATGAGCCATACCTGGTATCCAACCGGCCCGGAAATCGTCGATTTTCACCACCCTGATGATGGCTATTACTGGCTTGATTGGAATGCTTTTCCCGAGCAGAAACCATTTTATCTTCGCGAGCCGCAAAAGTCAGCTGTGCCCCTTGGCACCCCGATCTATGAGCACCAGAAGTCCCTTGCCGCCACAAGGTATTTTCCTGATCCTGATGAAGAGAAGGGCCTGGTAGGCTTTGTGGCGAAACAAGGAGGGGAAGCCTTTTTTGCCGAGCAACATTGGCGTCAGAAACTTGTCGAGCAGGTGCAGAAAATGCGGCAGGGCAAGGAGAGTAACGGCAGATATGAAAGCGAGGAAGAACAACAGGCAAGATATGGCTTTGAGCTTGGTGGGACCAGAAAGGTTTTTGCAGAGAAATTGGGACGGCAGACTGAGTTTTTATGCTGGCCGGGCGGTGGCTATAATGAACGCAGTCAGATTCTGGCGTTGCAAGAGTATCGGGCGGTTACCCTTGGCTCGGCTGATTCCTCACCTGTTCGTAATCGCCCAGGTGATGATCCTCAACTTATTAAGCGGATCGGTGTCCCCAGTATTGCGTGTCATGGTCAGATAATATATCCGGGTGGTCGGTATTTGGTTCAGGTGCTGAAGGAATATCAAAACAACTGGTTGGCCAGGAAGTACCGTCAAGTCCTCAAGGCCTTGGTTTTGCTGAGAGCTTTCATTGTCGGTTGAAGACAGGCTTCAGCCGACAATGAGGCCGTTGCAGGTGGAGCGGCGCGGAATAGCTTCACTGTTAATCCCGCGAAGACGGTATCGCATGGTATTCGTGGTGGGTGTTGTAAATCTTAGTTTTTTATCACCTTGACTCTCTGCCATTTTGGGGCAGGAAGGCCTGATATGTCCCTGATGAGAATGGCCCCTTCGGCAAGGCCAAGGGTTATGGTCGTGATGAGCGGCCCCAGGGTATTATCTTCGAGCAGTCGGTGGAAGTTGCCGCCAAGGTCATAGGTCCGTGGCTCTGTGCCAAGCTCCTCAGCCGTGTTATTGTTTGAGCGTTCGAAGCGGACAATGACCAAAGCCTTCGTGTAATCCCGTGCCAAGACGAATCTGCCACGTGGGTCATTTCTGCCAAGAAGAGGGTTCCATAGCCCCGGCTCCTCATGTTCAACAAGATATGCCCTGGCTGTATTTTTGACCCCCCAGAAGTCTTCCTCAGCATTGACCATGGGCGTACCGATGTCATACTCCAGCATCTTGTCCCAATGCGAATCGGCGAAGGTGGGCTCGGGGCCATACTTGGCGGAACTTCCATAATGTATCGCGAAGTAAGCGCTTGGGTGATTGAACAGGTACAGGGCACCAATCATGAATTGTTTGCCGCCTATGGGTGGGGTTCCGCCCCATTGATACCAAGCGCTATCCAGGTGGTTGTAGAAGGATACCGGCCCGGCCTCCATGACTTCATAATGTTTTTTGAAATAGTCCTGGGTAAAATAGTAACTCTTGCTGGGAGAGTGAGTGTATTCGATGGTTCCGGCATCGATTTTGTTTGTTGCAAACTGGTCTTCACAGCCGAACTTGTAATTGTCGTAGGTATAGCTTAATTCGCCAAAATTCGGAATGATATGGATCTTTGACTTGCCTGTGGCAGTTTTTAGAAACTCTCGTAGAACGCCAACGTATAGGGCAATCTGTTCTGAATACCATGTTCTGGCGACCGTATCATCGGCACCGTAGCCGGCGTTCCTGACCTCAATGAGGGTGTTCATGTTAGGCAGGTAGCCTTCATTGTCAAACACACCCTGGTAGGTGTCCAGCATGACACCGTCGCAATATTTGTTTGGGGCGGATGTCAGTACATCAAGAATATATGCTTTATAGGTTTCTTTCCAGGCCTGAGAGAGATGATTCATGCGTGGTTCAAAACCGGCGTTCCAGTATTGGTAGATTCGTGCCTCTTCGATGGTGTTGGCTGTTCCTCCCCCATAGCCCAGAGAAATGTAAAAATTACTCGTCATGCCATCTGCCAGAAGGGTGCCGTTGATATCGCAAACACGGTCAGAGGGGGTGCCTGTGTTCGATGTTTTTGTTACCTTGGTTCTGGTTTTGACAATCGTGTCAGCATAATAATGGAGATAGAGATCCTCTTCTTTGTAACCGTTAGTGGTGGCCCAGGCCGTCATGAAATCTTTCATGGGCGGGAAGGTGAATGCCTGAATAACAACATATGGGATGATGATGACGTTGGGATTTGCCGCTTTTAAAGTGTCAAACTGATCTTCAGTCATTTTCTTGGTTTGCCAGTCCCCGGCACCAATGACCACATCATGATGGGTGGCAAGCCATTGCAGCTCAGAAGTATCGCGTGGAAAGCCGTAATCAAAACCGAAGGTTTTAATATGGGGCCAGAGCTGCGCCTGGCAGAGGGAGGGCAAAATAAAGATTGCGAGTATGAGGAGGATCAGCTTGTAGGAATTTGATTTCATTATAATTTCCTCGCCCTGCATATGTGCGGCTAGAGTATTCCGGCGATCAGGTTGTCCAGGTACATATCAGCAGTGCTGCTGCCCTGGTTGAAGCGAAGACCAACGTGCCTGCCGCTGGAATACTTTGCATCCTCCTGCGTAAGCACAGTTATGCCATTGACAGACAAGCTTATCATGCTGCCTTGTGCCTCTATGCGCAGTCGGTAGGTGCCTGCGGTATAAGAGCCATCGTATTGAGCAAGCCACTGTTTGCTGGTGCCGGCAATGGCGGCCAGGTTGAGTCGGCCGCCTTCAAAATAGGCAAGATAACCAGTGCCTTGACTCGGTTCCACCCGGATGAGCAGACCGGCACCCTGGACAGAACCGGAGTAGGAGACATCGGCCTCGACAAATTGATCATCACTGCTGAAGGCGGTGTTATGCAAGACCCTGGTCTCTGTCCATTGCTGGCCATGGGCCTTGCCGTCTGCAATGGTCAGGGTGCCGGAGATGGCCGTATAGTTCGTGCTGGTATCAGTACTGAAACTGTCGGCAATGGAAGAGGGTGTGTTTTCTTCCGGCGGCGGAGCGCTCAGTAGTCCAGCTTTTAGGTTGTCCAGGTACATATCAGCGGTGCTGCTGCCTTGGTTGAAGCGAAGACCAACGTGCCTGCCGCTGGAATACTTTGCATCCTCCTGCGTAAGCACAGTAATACCATTGACAGACAGGCTTATCATACTGCCTTGTGCCTCAATGCGCAGCCGGTAGATACCTGCGGTATAAAGGCCGTTGTACTGGGCCAGCCATTGTTTGCTGGTGCCGGCAAAGGAGGCCAGGTTGAGTTTGCCGCCTTCAAAATAGGCGAGATAGCCGGTATTTTGGCTCGAATCCACCCGGATGAGCAGACCGGCACCCTGGACAGAACCGGAGTAGGAGACATCGGCCTCGACAAATTGATCATCACTGCTGAATACGGTGCTATGCAAGACCCTGGTCTCTGACCATTGCTGGCCATGGGCCTTGCCGTCAGCAATGGTCAGGGCGCCGGAGATGGCCGTATAGTTCGTGCTGGTATCGCTACTGAAATCGTCGATCACGCCACTCGTGCTGACGACCTGATTGATGGCCACGGTAACCGTGCCGATATTGGAATCAGCAATGCCGTCGCTTACCTTGAAGGTGAAGCTGTCGGTGCCCCAGGTGTTTGCTTTTGGGGTATAGGTGAAGGCGCCGGTGTTGGGGTTGGTGATGATTGCTGTGCCCAAACTGCCGTTGGCGACCAGGGTGTAGCTCAGAGTGTTGCCCTCAATGTCAGTGGCTGTGAGGGTGCCGTTTATCGGGACGTCTTGATTGGTTGCCACGGTGCCGCTGGTGGCGATGGGTGGATCGTTGACCGGGGCGATCGTTACTGTCACGGTGCTGATATTTGAGGCAGCCTTGCCGTCATAGGCCTTATAGGTGAAGGTGTCGGTGCCCCAGACGTTGGCCTTGGGTGTATAAGAGAAGGTGCCGGTGCTTGTGCTGGTGATTAATACCGTGCCCAAACTGCCATTAGTGACGATGCTATAGGTCAGGGCGTCTCCTTCAATGTCGGTGGCGGTGAGGGTGCCGCTTGTTGGTTTGTCTTCGGTGGTTGCCACAGTGCCGTTGACGGTGACCGGTGGATCGTTGACCGGTATGATCGTCACGTTTACTGTGGCGATGTTGGAGTCGGCTATGCCGTCGTTGGCCTTGTAGGTAAAGCTGTCTATACCGGAAACATTTTTCTTTGGGGTATAGCTATAGGTGCCGGTCTGGGCATTGGTGATGACGACGTTGCCCAGGGTGCCATTGTTGACAATAGAGGACGTTAAGGGGTCGCCGTTGAGATCTGAGACAATAAAGGCGCCATTGACTGCTGTGTCCTCGGTGGTGGTGAAACTGGTGCTTTGGGCCACTGGCGGTGTGTTTTGTTGCGGGAATGGGGGAGGTGTTCCTATGCCGGCGGTGAGATTGTCGGCGGTCACATCAGCGTTGTCGCTCCCGCGGTGAATACGTAAGCCGGCATGGAGACCCTGGGGATAGTTTATATCCGTTTTTTGGATTTTGAGAACTCCATCAACATAAATCTGAATGGTGCTGCCATTGACCACCATTCTTACGGCATAAGTTCCGTTCGTGTATCCGCCATCGACACTGGCAATCCAGGTTTGTGCGGTGCCGGCAAAGCGATTGAGGTTTATTCTTCCTGCTGAAAAATAGGCGGAATAACCTGTCTGGGCAACTGGATCGACACGGGCAAGAAGACCAGCGCTGCTTGATAGACCATTATAGGCAAGATCCGCTTCGACCCAGTGATCGCTTGTGCCCAGGGAAAGGTTGTGGTGGGCAAAGGTAATGAGCCAGTCCGCTCCGTGGGCAGCCCCATTTGAGGCAGAGAGCGCGCCGTTTATATTGGTGTAGGAAGAACTCGTGTCTGCTGAGAAGTCGTCGGTGAATATGACGGTGGTGGCAGATGACTCTTCTGAGATCGAAATGGTGACTTTTGCCTGGCCTGTATCCCCCATGTCATCAGTAACGGTAAGGGTGGCAGTATATGTCCCTGCAGTACTATAGGGATGGGAAACTTCGGCGCCGCTTGTGACAGAGCCATCACCAAAATCCCAGTTGTAGGAGAGGATCACCCCGTCAGCGTCGGTTGAGTCTGCAGCGGAGAAAGTGGTTGTCAGGGGGGCCGCACCAGTTAAAGGGCTGGCATTGATGACAGCCTGGGGAGGGGTGTTAAGTGGGTCAGCGGCGGAAACACTGATCATTGTTTCCGCCGAGGCTGAAGCACCGCCATCGTCAATAACGGTCAATTTTCCGGTAAAGGTGCCGATTGCGGTGTAGGTATAATTGACGAAAATACCATTACTTGAACTGCCATCGCCAAAATCCCAGGAGTAGTCGATAATAGAACCGTCGGCATCCGTTGAGTCTGTACTGTCAAAAAGTACATTCAAGGGCGAGGGCCCACTCTGTGGTGACGCATAGAGAAGGGGAACGGGAGGTTGGTTGGGCAGAACTTCAGGGTCAGTGATCGTGACAGTGGTTTGCGTTGTCGAGGCTGAGCCGGAGTTGTCAGTGACCTTAAGAATGATGATATAGGTGCCGGGTATTTCAAAGGTATGATTATCATTTTCATAGACGGAGACGCTGCCATCGCCAAAATTCCAGTTATAGGAAATAAGCGTACCGTCGTAGTCGATAGAATTGTTGGCACTTACATCAACCGTCAGTGGCGCAGGCCCGTTTACTGTAGAAATATCGATGGATGCTACCGGTGGAATATTGCCGGTGGTTTCTTCAGGGGGGACATCAATAATATAAGTTGCTGACGGCGCACTTTCATTACCCAGATTGTCGTAAGCCGTAATGGTAAAAGAGTTTTGCTGCCCCGTTACAAGATAGACATCTAACTCAGTGGAGAGGATTTTGGGGTCGTTAATATTTATGATGGGTTGGTTTTCCTGATAGACCAGATAACCCATCAGGCCGGGCTGGTTTGTATCGTACACCCATTCAAATTGTATCCTGGAAAGGATGGCCGCTGCCGAAGTCGTCGGGATGCCTAGTAGAAAAAGTGATGAAAGCGTCAGGAAAGAGGGTAGTGTTAAGGCAATTTTTAATATATGGCACACTTTTGATACTACCGAGGTATGTGAAGAGTATTCAGGCATATTTTATTACCCCGTGTGCATGGTTTAGATGATGATGTGATGCTCTAGGGCGGGAATAATATTTTACGATATCGTGAAATATAAGATCCCTGATGTTCTGTGAACCGGAAACCTGTACCATTTTTTTTTATGCTTTGGTCGCGTGGATAGTCGTCTACCCGTGAGGTGGTTGCGTTACCGCAGCACGTTGGATATTTTTCTGTAAATCAATTTGATTGATTCTGTTTTCCAGTGTCCATGTCAGCCACTGGTATTGTTTTTCAGAGAAATCTGTCTCTTTTTTTTGGAGGAAAGCCTGTAGTGAGTCGAGGTCATTAAAAGTAACCGAATAAAAACCACTGGCTCTTGCACCTCGGCCCAATAGGGATACTTTGCCGCTTTTTTTAACGTCAACCATGATGTCATGGTTTTTGTAAACGGTAGAGTCGGCAACCGTTTGAACGGTCCCATATTTCTCAACATAGACATAACGGGCAGCAAAAGCGCTTAAGATGACAAACAAGATTAAAACACATGCTGTTGCGACTTTCGCAGCCAGGCCATAGCTCTGCTCGTTGAAAATATCCTGGGCGCTAAAAGGGATTTTACGGCTTATGCTTGTTGTTACATCGCTATGTCTTGCAAGGTTCGGTTCGACAACCATGCCTGTGAAATTTTCAATGCTTGAGATGGCCTCTCTGTCTAATGGGTCGACCATGGCCAGAGACAGAACATTGTGGGGTTTTTTGGCAAGCGGGAGAATGCTGTATTTATGACAGAGATAGCGAGGGATGAGTTTTTTTACTTCAGGGGAAAATTGTTCGTCAATTGCAATCACAGGGATTTCTAGCTGCTCAGCAAGGGTAGAAATGAGTTGATCGCTATCTATAAATCCCATTTTTATCAAGAGGTATCCTACCCTTCTGTTGCTGCTTACCTGGATTCTGAGAACTTCAGCCATCTCTTCTTCAGAAACCAGATTTTTTTTGATAAGTAGTTCACCTATAGGAAATTTGGCTTTCATTTTTCTGGTCCCCTTTTTTAGTATGGCGTTTCTTTCTGCTCAAAGTCAGAAGTGGAGTAGCGCTGTTTTTCAACCTTGCTTATCCTGACGCAAGGCGCATTACAGAATTATGTTAATTTTGTCCCGTACCTTTTTTTCTTTCTGGCAACTGGCCTGTTTGACCTGTTCCAAAGAGCAGCAAGAGCAACTATGCCCTCGGAAAACATGGAGTTAATTTTATAAGGGCCCTTTTAAAAAATAATAAAATCAAATTTAACTTCTTTTAACTTTGCAATAAAAATACCATGAGGAAAACACTTGAATAGAAGTCAATAATAACAGGGGGTTATTTTTTTTCTGAACAGAAACGGAAGCGTCGATAATGACAGAAGGGGAGAAAGAAGAGATGAAAATCCTGTTTTCCGGATTACTATCGGTGACTGTACCGTCAAGCAAGACGCGCTAATGCCTTTGAACGTTTCCTGTTTTCCGGAAAATGAAAAAGGTGAGGAAGGAATAACAAACCAGAAGGGGCTGCCGAAGAGGCCAAGGACGTGAGATAGTTTTTGTGAAGCAAAAGTGGTTTCTCGCGTGAATGGTTGCAAGGAAATGCCATAAATAATGAAAAGCGTGTGTTTCATCAGTTAGTTAGAAGGTCGCGAGATTAACTAGATATATGGGAGGAGACTTATGCTTTTGGAAATATTGAGCCAAAACACTCTTGAAATATTCACATTTGCGAGACGAACCACTCTTTCTTTGTTCATCGGAAGTGTTCTCATCGCCGAACAATAGGAACAATTTAAGACCAGGGCAAAGCCATGATGTTTCTTTGTATGGGACTTATTTTCTTGGTGAGGGTTTTTAAATGGTGATCCTCGCCATGACGTTGCTTGGTAAATTAGCTGTTTATAAAGAATGTTGTTTACGAAGACGGTTGCCGAAAAGGCCCAGCAGACCGGCGCCAAAGAGGAGCAGGGTGGCTGGCTCAGGAGCAGGATCAGGGTCGGCATCGCCAAGATTGGTGATTTCAAATCCACCCATGGCGCCAAGGTCTCCGCAACCGTAGATGCTCCTTGTCGGGCTAAAGGTGACGAGGTGGCCGTGGAGATCGATGGTAAGTTCGTCGCTGAGGCTAGCAAGCGTATAGGTTTGTCCATTGTAGAGAACATCAAAGTCGGGAAATCCAAAGCCTTGAAAACCATAATCCGCGTGGAGATACATCCCGAAGAATGGGCTATACTGCACCGATAGCTCAGGGTTCAATGCAAAATTAAGGGTATGCACAGAAGGGTTGAAATCAGCAGTGATGTTATATTCCTCAAAAGACGAAATGTTCTGATCTAGATTTAAATCACTTATGCTAATCATGTTGTCAATATATACAGCGTATGTTTCCCCGTGGTTGATGGAAAAGTCATAGTCAAGGTCGACGTCTATCTCGCCGGTGATAGGGATATCTGTGACTAACTTAGGCTGCCCTGTATCGGGGTCAATTCCTTGGTACTGGTCCCCCCAGCCAAAAATGGAAGGTCCCGCCGTCAAAGAACCGGTGATGTGAAAATCAACGAGGCTAGCCTCCGCAAGCGGCGGTATAAAGCCATGTAGTAAAAATAATCCCAGTATCAACCCCGTGTTTGGCCGCATTTTTTTCACTAAGAGTATTGGTTTTACTTTCTGTTGCCTGCCCCTAACGCATCATTCCAGTTTAGATGCAATTAATATTCCTGCAGAAGACTTCTTGAGAAACCTTTTGTTGCAGAGGGTTAACGGTGGAAAGGCGTGGGATGGAGTTCGAAATAATATTTTTTTCCTGATATGCGGGTATGTTTTCCGGATTCTTGGAATTGGCTTGCCTGGTTGGCATATAAAAGGGTTAGGTTTTGGTTGTGGCGTGATCTTGCCGTTGCATTCATTGACGCCACTGGAGCCTCTTAATTGAATATCATTATGAACGGTGCCGGCCCGTACTACAAAGAAGGTAAGTGATAACCCTCTTGAAATTTCGTCTGGTAATTGGCAAGGAATGTATATCAAATACACATCAGAGGTAGAGATGTGCAGAAATTATAAAGATGTGGACAAGGGTTTGCTGTTGATTGCCGGAGATTGAAGTGCAATAGAAATATGGGGAGTGTTCCTTCTTTCCTTTGTCTGACCAACCACAAACGTAAGAAAGGGTTGCTGTGTCTATGACATAATAACTTTTTCAGCCGCCCCTTTTTTGCCGGTGAAGACATTACGCGTATCAACAATGAGCTTAGAATGTTCAAGAATAAAATCGTAGTCATAGGCGCTATGGTTTGTGGCGACGATGACACAATCAGTTGCGCGTAGATTTTCTGCAGTGAGAGGTGTGCTGGTTAAATTATAACTATGCATACGTCCAGGTCGAAGTGTCGGAATATGGGGATCGTTGTAACCGACATGGGCGCCTTTTTCTAAGAGTAAATCAAGGAGCTTGTAGGTGGGGGACTCCCTGTCGTCGTCGACATCCTTTTTATAGGCCGCCCCGAGAAGAAGAAGAGACGCGCCTTTTAAAGATTTGCCGTGTTGGTTTAAGGCCTCCATGACTCTTTGCACGACAAAATAGGGCATGTTGGAGTTGATTTCACCGGCGAGTTCAATAAAGCGGGTAGGTATGTCAAATTCCCTTGCTTTAGAGGTGAGGTAGAATGGGTCGATGGGGATGCAGTGTCCTCCCAATCCTGGACCTGGATAAAAAGGCATGAAGCCGAAGGGTTTGGTGCTGGCCGCTTCAATAACCTCCCAGACACTGATGTTCATCCGTAGACATAAGATCTTGAGCTCGTTGACCAGAGCAATGTTAACGCTCCGAAAGATATTTTCCAGGAGTTTGGTCATCTCGGCGATTTGGGTAGATGACACAGGAATCACGGTTTCCAGGGCTATTTTATAGAGCTTTTGAGCAAGTTCAGAAGACAATGCATCAATCCCACCAACCACCTTGGCAATATTGGCGGTGGCAAATTTGGGATTGCCGGGATCTTCGCGTTCTGGGGAAAAGGCGAGTGCAAAATCGACGCCTGCCTTCAGACCGCTTTCTTCAAGGATGGGTTGGAGGATTTCGACGGTGGTGCCGGGGTAGGTTGTACTTTCTAAAACAATAATTTGACCGGGGCGGAGTGCTTGGGCAATGGCCCGTCCGGTGGCTTCGATATATTGGAGGTCAGGCTCTCGATTCTTGGTAAGGGGCGTTGGTACGCAGATGAGAAGGGCATCTGGTCTGTTAAGTTGAGCAAAGTCTGTGGTTGCTGTAAATGAGCCCCTTTTTACATGTTCGGCCAGTTCGGTAGATGGAATATGTTTTATATAGCTTTCACCTTTTTCGATACGCTGGATCTTTCTGGAATCCAGGTCGAAACCTATAACAGAGGTGCCCTTGCGCAGAAATGTTAGGCATAAAGGCAGACCAACATAGCCGAGGCCTATGACGCCGAGGGTGAAAGAATTGGTGTCTATTTTTCCACGGAGAGTCACCAGAGAGGACAATGTCATTTGTACACCTCGTGAAGAGCTTAAGTTCTAGAGTTACTTTGAAGAAAAGACATGGCTACTCTTAAATTGAGTCATAGAACCCGATAACAAGTAATGATTATTGTGCAGTAACTTCCAAGAAAGTCAATTTCTTTCTAGGATGGCCTTGTTTCTAAGAAAAGGCTTCTTAAAGATGATTGGCGAGGGGAGAGAGGTGGCCTCGTTTGCCTGAAGGGATGCTAAGGTTGGATAAGTAGGATAATGGGATGACTCATCCCTGGTACCTTTAAAATGACGGATAGGGGATTTGGGGAAAGGAAATTGCAGGGAGTAAAGTTTCTAAGGGTTGCTTTTTTCAAGTACCGATCAAGTTTTTAACGGCAGCGATAAGTTCTTGGAAATCGAGAGGTTTCAGCATGCAGATACTGACATCAAGTGCTTTGGCAAGGGTCAAGTATTTGTCAGCGGGGACATAGCCTCCCCCAGAAATTGCGATGAATTTGACGGTGGGATTCGTTTCCCTGATTTCCATAATGACTTCAATGCCGTTTTTGACCGGCATGACAATGTCAGTGATAATTAACTGAGGAGAGAATGTGTGGAAGAGATGGATGCCGTCGTCGCCGTTAGATGCCTCTTTGACCTCGTAGCCGGCCTTTTCAAGCATGGTTTTTAAGACATTTCTGACGAGCGGTTCATCATCAATTATTAATATTTTTTTCATGGCAATATGCTCCCTCTGCAGTTTCTATCAGCAAAAGACTTCAAGTTAACTTGAGGAAAACGGGGCCTTGGAGAGAAATTCTATAATGTGCCAGGTCTGCAAGGCTATTTTTTTTAGTTAAGATCAGCGTGAACATTTTCTTAACATAAGTCTGACCTAATGCAAAGTGCATAGATTTTGCCAGAAATGTAACGATTTTTTGTGTTGAGAAAGATGCGATGGGTATGTGTAGACTATGAAAGATTCCTGGTTGGAAAGCTTGTGGAAATAGGTTGCTCTTGATTTAGAGGTTGAATTTAATGATGATAGGATATTGCTAACCGGCAATAAGCAACGGTGGAGCTTTTGAATGCTATGAACGGCACAAGTGGTAGTTACTGAATTTTCTTGATGCTGTTTTGGCGCCAAACTTTTTTGTGGGCCATATCGGAGGGGGCTTCAATATGTTTGAAGATTTCTATCACCTTACCCAGAATCCGTTTCAGATTAATACGGATCCGAGATTTTTGTGGTTGGGGGAAAAGCATAAAGAGGCGCTGGCAATTTTACAGTACGGTGTTCTTGGTAATAAAAGTTTTCTTCTTCTTACTGGCGATGTTGGCACTGGCAAAACTACATTAATTAATGCACTTCTTAAAGGGCAAGGGAGTGACACCTTAATTGCTACTATTCAGGATCCAGATCTTTCGACCCTTGAATTGTATAATTATATTGCCTATGCCTTTGGCGTACAGGATAGATTTGATACAAAAGGCGAATTTCTTGAGAGTTTCAGGAGGTTTCTTGAGAAAAATTATTATAGTGGCAAGAAAGTATTACTGGTTATTGATGAGGCTCAACGAACGAAGCAGAACATTCTTGAAGATATCCGATGTCTCTCTAATATTGAGGTCGATGGTAATAAACTGATTAATATCTTCTTTGTCGGTCAAAATGAGTTTAATGATATTCTCTTGCAGGATGAAAATAAGGCCATCAGGCAAAGGATAACAATTAGTTATAATATTAAACCGTTAACCTGCAGTGAGGTTGCTAAATATATTCAATTTCGTCTTTTTAAGGCCGGTGCCAAAGGGGCTATTTTTAAGAAGGATGCTGTTGAGGAAATATATAAATATACCCATGGATATCCTCGTCTGATCAATATCCTTTGCGATAGATGTTTGTTGACAGGTTTTGTTCGTGGGGAAAAAACAATTGGGAGGAAAACGGTTAAGGAGTGTTGTGCGGAGGTTGATATATCACTGCAAGCAGACATTGCCAGGCAAGATGTTCATCGTGAAATTAATCACAAAAAACAACATCCTTATCCCTGGCGATTGTTCCTTCAAAAGAGATATCTTTTATTTGGTCTGGCAATAATGTTGCTGGGTTTAGGGTGGTTTTTTTCTGATGAATTAGCAAGAATGCTTTCTACGCATTCTTCGAGTGCTGTCAGCGTTCAGGAAACAAGCATCTCGCCATTGGTTTCATCGGTACCCCCTTCAGTTAATTCCTCTGGTGAAAATGGTGCAAAACAGGGGCTCTGGAATGAAATGGCTCACATTGTCCTAAGTGCATTAGGACAGAAAGAAAATCAAGATCCAGGTGAGGTGCTTCACCCATCATCTTCCTCTGATAAAGGTGGAATCGTCGCTCCTGCAACCGTCAGTGAACCGACCAATAAAGCCAAATCGACTATTTCTCCACTGCCAAGTTCTGACAGAAAAATGCAAATTTATTTTCAATCAGATTCAATCTCCCCTGCACCTGAATATATCGAAGGCTTGAAGGTTTTTTCGGAGCGTTTTATGAATATTGATGGCGGCCGGATTGTTATCAGGGGGTACACGGATAGATCGGGGACGCCCCTTTATAATAAAAAACTGGCAAAGTTCAGGGCGGACATCGTTAAGACTTTTCTTGAAGGCAGAGGTGTTGATGTGGCGCAAATTACCACTTTCGGCGTTATCTCTGAATCTTCATCGGAAGAAGCAATATCATTCCCTCAAACCGGTGGGGGCATGCGCAGGGTAGAGTTGGAAATAATTCTACCTGTTTCTAATGAGTAATTCCCTGAATCTAACTTTTCATCAGCCCTTGTTTTTCCGGAAAAACGGATTGTTGTTTTGGTCTCGATGAATAATGACCATCCAATCTTGGTGATCATACTCCTAACAGCTCGTAATATTTGTTTGTTTTGAATTAAGGCCTCGGTGGCCTGGATATTGCTATTTTGATGTTGATCGGCCTTGGGAATTGGGGTGGCTGTGGCGTTTAAGTTTCTTTGGTGCAGCAGGCATGCTCTTTTTGAAGATGAAGGTGGGGAAAGTGTTTACAAGTGAGATGCTGCCAATTGCCTATCCAATGAATACTTTGAACATTTATTGTAGAATCATGTCTGTCTAAAGCTCTGAATGAAAAATGTAAAAGTTTGAGTGGGTGAGGTATCAATTGTGTAGTGCCAATAAGTATCAGAATGGGAGTGTTATATGGAATTATTAATGACCACTGTTTTGAACAGTAAAATCACTTCACCGGATGATAAAAAATTCATCGAAGAGATCAATTCCCTTATCGAAAATGAAGGAGATGGAGTTTGTCAAGCAGTCATTAAGATGTTGACTGACCTTAACATGCCTCCTGACGAGGCTCGGAAAATTTGGTTTGATATCGTTGATCACCGGGAGGCTTTGTACTCCTTCTTAGGGCGGGATGTTGATCTGCTCACGGTCATTGCCGACTATTTAAGTCTCTCAGGTCATTTTTTTAAGAACCCAAAGATTGTTGAGTTTGAGGTGTTAGAGAAGGCATTGAGCGACTCGCGCCATGATAATCTAACCGGACTTCTTAACAGGGGATGTCTTTGGGAAATCCTCAACGGTCATCTTGCCCAAGCAAAACGACATAATACTGAGCTTGCTGTTTTGTTTATAGATGTTGATGACTTTAAATTTTTCAATGATACCTTCGGGCATCAAGCTGGAGACAATGCTCTGGCGAGTATAGCTAATGTTATCCGGGAAGAATCCCGGACGGATGATGTGGCCATACGCTATGGCGGAGAGGAATTGGTCGTTGTTATGCCTAATACCAGCGAGAAAAATGCTTTGGTGCTTGCCGAAAGGATTCGAGAAAAAGTTGAGGGCTTAAGTATCAAAGTTGACGGGATAACACGGTCTCTCACTATGAGTGGGGGAATTGCCTCCTTTCCTGCTGATGCCCATGATGGCTATGCCTTGCTTAGCATGGCCGATAAAGCTCTTTATCGCGCAAAAGCGATGGGTAAAAATAATATCGCTCTCTTTGCCGAGAAAAAACAACGATCTTGTTCACGCAGTAGACTCGTCCGGGCAATTAAGATTAAAGAAATCGGGTTTGATCCTGGCGCTCTCATTCATGGTGCCAGTAAGAATATTTCCATGGGTGGCATGTTGTTTGAGACAGGAAATCAGCTTGATGTGGGGGCAAACATCGAAGTAAGTATTCCCATTATGAACACGGAGCCCCTTTTTCTTATTGGTTCTGTTGTCCGGGTAGGGGCTACAAAAAAGGGAAGGTATGATGTCGGTATGGTCATCTCCTTTAAGAAATTGGAAAAGGCTGCCAAGGAAGAAATCTCAAGCTTTTTGATGCGAAGAAAGCCTAAAGGTAAAGGAAATTCTACAGAACGGGCGTCGATGGATTCTACCAATATCGTGGAGATGTAACCTTTAGAAATTGTAAGTCCGGGAGGATGAGACAGGTTAGAAAACCGCCATAAACAGCGCCACAGTCAATGCCGATTTTGTCAGACATAATTAAGGGCTCTTGTTGCTCAAAATGTCCGAATATAATTCTCTTTGACAGAGAATAGGTCGTGTGGATGAATTTCTCTCTCTCAGCCCAGTATAACCATTGCGGCCGTTGTTGGCTCATGTGCTTGTCTGGTTCAAGTCCTGCATGGACATAGATAAAGTTGTCATCCTCCCAGTAGGGCAGAAGATTCTTCAGGAAGTGGTGATGACTCGCGGGCAAATTTGCTGCAAGTGAGGTGTGATCGGTAATGTCGGCATCATAGCTCTTGATCGTTTCGAGGCCCCCTGCCGAAAGAAAAAGTTCTTTGTTTTGACCTTTCAAATAGTCAAGAAGCATTACCTCATGATTCCCTTTGAGAAAGATAATGTGAGGCATCTTTCTTTTGAGATCAATAAGCTCAGAGAGAAGTTCTTTGCTGTGAGGCCCCCTGTTGACATAATCGCCAAGAAAGACAAGACGGTCGCGATCAGGGTGGAGATCCATCTTTTCTAAAAGATGAAGGAATGGGAGGTGACATCCATGTATGTCAGCTATGACAAATGTCCGTTCCATCTCAAGAGGTTGTGACCTTTCTAACCCATCTCAGCTAAAAGCTTTCTGGCATTGTCCCGGTCCGGGAAGTCATTGTTAATTTGTAGACATTTCTCAAGCTCTTGTTTGGCCTTTTCATGTTGGCCGTCGCTGTGAAGAGCCAATGCCAGATGGTAGCGGAGGGTTGGGTTGTCCGTTGCCTTTTCCACGGCAAACAGGAACTGGGTCAAAGCGAGTTTAAAGGAACCCCTTTTGTAATGGATCATGCCGAGTGTATCTGTAATGAGCGGGTCTTCTGGAAGTTGTTCTTTGGCCAGGAGCGCTAACCGTAAGGCCTCACCCAGGTCGGCGTCATCATCTTGAGCAAGGGACCACGCTAAGTTGTTTGCCGCCGGGGCAAATTTCGGATCAATTGACAGGGCTTTTTTGTAAGATTCTTGGGCGCCCTGATGATCGCCATTCTCCTCCAGAAGAACTCCAAGTGCCATATGACCTGCTGTGAAATGAGGATCTTTGTTCAGTAAGAGGCGATACTCATTGATGGCATCTGCTGTTTTTCCAAGTTTTACCAGGAGTTGGGCTTCCAAGAGATAAGGTTCTGGCGCCTCAGGCACAAGCTTTTGCACCTTCCTGAAGAGATCAAGGGCTTCGTCCTGAGAATTTTTGTCTCCTTTTAGCAGGTTTGCCAGAAATAATAAGAGATTAGGGTTGTCTGGAGATTTCTCAATCTGTTGTCTGACCCGTGCCACGCCAGCGGAGTAACTTTTCTGTTTAATCAATATAGCGGTGAGGGTTGCCAGGGCAGGGCTGTAGTCCTTGTTGATGGATAATGTTTTTTCAAGGGTCGCTGTGGCTTTGATCAATTGCTTTGAGGCAATTTGGCAAAGGGCCTTGTTGTACAGAATTTCAAGATTGGTAGGGGCCTGTTGCTCCATGGTTTCAAAGAACTGGAGGGCTTTTTCAGTTTCACCCATGCCGAGAAGCGATTTGCCCAAGATGATAGCCGCCCGGAAATTATTACCCTGAAGACGCAATGCCTGTTCCGCTTCTTGTTTGGCCTCAGGAAAATCTTGTTTCAGAAAGTGATGATAAGCGATGAGCGTCCGAATTTTAGAGTCGTTTGGTGCGTATTGCCGGGCCAGATCAAGGGCATTGTATGACAGCAGGGTTTCTCCTCGGTTCAGGTGAGCCTGACCTTTCAGATAATAGGCCTCACCCCATTTCGGGAAATCCTTAATGATTTTGTCGATGATGGGCAGGGCTTCAGTATTTTTTCCTGCAAGTAGCAGCAGTTTTGCCTTGACGAGCTGGGCCAGAGATTGGTCGGCATTGCTCTTGAAAACCTCATCAATTTCTTCCTGGGCCTGGGGGTATCTGCCTGTCTCAAAATGGAAGTTTGCTAAAATAGCCTTAATGTCCTCTGGTTTGTCGCTTTTTCTAAAGGCCTGGTTATATGCCTCTTCGGCCAAATCGTTCTTGTTTGATTGGTGATATAAGTTGCCGAGAACAACGAGAAGATCAGCGCTGTCTTTTTTTATGTTTATGACTTCTTTAATGGTTTCTTCTGCCGCATCATTTTTGCCTGTGTTTATGTAAAACTTGGCCAGCTCAACATAGGGCGCCGGGCGGTCTGGAAAGGTGGAGATAATATTTTTGAGAGTTTTTTCCGCCTCATCCAGCTTGTTCCAACTGGCATAGAGCCCTACCAAGGCCATGTGTCCGCTGATATTGTTTGTATCCAGGTCAATGGCTTTGAGGTTGGCTTTTACGGCACCATCAAAATCTTTGAGGGCTGAAAGAATAGTCGATTGAATGAGATAATAGCGCCATTGTTTCGGGTCGATTTGTAAGGCCCTGTTGATGGCATCTTGCGCTTTATTTAGTTCCTGTTCACTTAACTCAATGTTGGCAAGAAGGGCATAGGCCTGCGAAAATTCGGGGTCTATTTTCAATAACTTCTCGATCCGTTCCCGGCTTTCTTTGGTCGCTTTGCCAAGAAAATACATTTCTGCTGATTTGAGCAGGGCATCAGTATTTTTAGGATCCAGGCTCGCGGCTCTCTCAAATTGTTTGAAGGCCTGCTTGCCGTCACCTGTTTTTAGATAGGCAAGGGCGAGTTGATAGCGGGCATCGGCAAACTTGGGGTCGATCTGGACAGCATTACGAAATTCCAGAATGGCAGCCTTGGTGTTATCTGCTGTCACATATTCCAGCCCTTTTTTGTAGTGGCCCATTTTTTTATCTTGTTGGTTGCTGCAAGAGATCGTCAGCAGGAGGAGCGCGCATAATAAAAAACATCCGAGGTTTTTATTCTGAGTCGTCATAATAACACCTAATAGAGTCTGCAGAGTGAATGCCTGAAAGTTACCCGAATCTATACTCTATGAAAATAGGATGTGGATATCAAGGTCGATATGATGAGGAACAGGAAATTGTTTTTTTTAGTCCTTAGCTTGAAGCGGCAACGACTTAAGTAGCACATTAAAGTAGGTGTGCAATGTGAAAAGATAGTTCGCAAGCTTACTAGTTGTCCGAAGGTAAAGACGGAGGGTAACGCTTAGATCGGATGCCCGGAATATTGGAAAATGAAAGATCGGATTTCCGGATTTTACACTCTTTATACAGTGCCCCCGTAAGCATCTCTTCTGCCTATCCCCTTAATTATACAGATAAAAAAATAATTTTACAGCAGGGAACTAATTTTGCAATTCATAAAAAACAAGATTCGATATGCACTCATATCCTTATGATCAGGAGGTGATGCACAAAAAATCAGGATTTGCATGGTCCCAAATATTTTTTTAGTTATTGCAACTTATGGAGGGGAAAAATGAAAAAAATTGGAATTGGAATTATGGCAGCGAGTGCGTTGCTGATGGTAAGCCAACCAGCCTCAGCGCTCTTTATTAACGGCGGGTTTGAGGATGGCACCACGACTGGCTGGACCGTAACCTATGGGAGTGTCTATTCAAATCCCACAAGTAGCCCTGACTGGACTACTACTCTTTATGGTCAGCCCGCCCCTGTGGTTATCGATAACACGTACAGCGGTTATGGGGAGACCGTTGACGTCAATCCGTACACGGGTACGAAGATGGTCAAGATTAATGACATTAATGGGAGTTATCACGCGACCAAACTTTCCCAGAGCGACACCATTGGTGCGGGAGACCTCACTGAGACCCTCTATGTGAACTGGGGGGCCATGCTTGTCGATCCCAGCCACCCTGTGGCTGATCAGCCGTTCTTCAGCATTAATGTTTTGCAAAATGGTTCGGTGCTTGGCAGTTTTTCCGCGAACGCCACCGATGCTGCTACCCCAGGATCGGGCTGGACACTTGCCGGCTCTGACGGCTATTCGCCTCTCTGGTACAAGACCGGCCAGTACCAGTATGATCTCTCCACCTTCAGCATAGGGGACATTATTGACATTGAGATGTTCGTTGCTGACTGTGGCTATGGCGGACATGGTGGCTATGCCTTCCTTGACGGCATCGGTACCGTATACGTTGAGCCTCCAGGAGGAGGTGGTGAAGTACCCGAGCCAGCCACCATGCTGCTCTTCGGTACTGGCCTGGCAGGGTTTGCCGGGCGGCGTTTCCGCAGGAAGAAAGCATAAGCTAAGAGAATCGGCTAAACAGTGAAAGGGCAGAGTCGCGCAGGCGGCTCTGCCCTTTTTTTTATGACCTTGCTGCGTAGTGTCAGGCCAACTGCGCATTGAAAAAAAATCCTCACCACAAGTGTGGCTGATAAAACAATAAATCTTCCTTTCTGGTAAGAGAGTTTGGAATTTTTTTTGGGGTGAATATCTCTTCTTCGCAATAAAGAACATTTTTTAATTCTAGCCTTTCTAAGACATTCCCCTTCAGTTCTATATCAAGATGTTTTTCATGATTTGTTTTCCTCTCCATAGCATAGGCGGACAGGGGTAAGCTCCCCTGTTAAAAATTATTTTTCAGTGTTTTCCTTAAACTCAGTGAGTTATTTCTGTCATGCTGAACTTGTATGGGTGTCACGGCCACGAACTTTTGTGAACAGCTCAAGTTGTTATCCGATGCCACATAGCGCTCATCTGAATGCAACGGTATTTGATTTGCGCGCCTATCTGAAATTAGGGGTATTTTTGGTGTGCAAAACCAATTTGTGAAAATTTTCATCTGAAGAATGAACTTTTTTTGCGTAATTTATTTTCTATGCGTATGCTGAATGTATGTTTTTTGAACTGTCATAGATTCTTTAAGCAAGGGGGCATATTCATGAAATTGGTGAAATCATGTGTTTGGCGTACGCATCTTTTACGTTTGATGATGTTAGGAACCTTTTTTCACTTCTTTGGCCTTTCCGTCGTTTGCTATGCTGATTCAGGGAATAAACAGACTCTGCCCCCAGTTGAAAAAGAATATCTCCTAGGGATAGGGGATGTCCTTGAAATTTCAGTTTGGCATGAGCCGGATATTTCAAAAGTTGTTTTTGTCCGTCTCGATGGCCGCATATCATTGCCCTTAGTTGGTGATGTTTTTGCGCAAGGCCTTTCCCCTGAAGCCCTCTCCAAGATAATCAGTAAAAACGTCGGTAAATTTATCGCTGATCCAAGCGTCACGGTCACTCTGAAGGAAAGCAAGAGTAGAATGTATTATGTTCTCGGCCAGATCACCAGACCTGGTGAGTATAATCTCAACTATCCTGTTTCAATCGTCCAAGCCATCGCCCGTGCCGGTGGTTTTGCTGAATGGGCCAAAAAGGAAAAGGTGATAGTTGTTCGAAAGCAGGACAGTAAAGAGACAATTATCCATTTCAATTATGACAAATTTATTGATGGTAAGGATCTTGGTATGAATCTGTCCCTGAACCCTGGTGATACTCTCATCGTCCCATAAGAAAATTGTCATCATAATTATCTGATATGCTTATGTCTCGGCGTCACCATGGGCGCGAGATAATGATTTTCCTGAACGTTGAATTGAGTAGAGATGATATGAACTATTTTAGATTGCCCATGACAAAGAGGATTTCTTTTCCCCTGAAGGTTGCCAGTATCATAGTTTTAGCGGCATTTTCAGGGGCAGAAGCTGACCAAGCCGTTATTTCCGGTGGTGGCACCGTCCGGCAAGAGTATGATTCTAACATCTATCGGACAAATAGGGATCATGTCTCTGAGTGGACCACAGCTTTTTCTCCCACCTTAATTTTCAAAGATACAACTCAGTATCATTCACTTTTCTTTCAATACACCCCTTCGGTAATATATAGCGATCTTACTGCCTCGGAGCGATGGGATCATTGGCTATCCGGCCGATATGATATGCACGTGACTGAACATGTCTCTTGTTATGTCAGAGATACCTTTGTTCAGGCGGAAGATCCCTATAATGATGACGAGACAGGGATAGTGTTAGCCGATTCTCGTGGGAGAAAACGCTACTGGACCAACAATGTGGCTGTCGGGCTTGACTATGACTATGCCAAACAGAGTTTTATCAAGTTGTCATATGTTAACCTGGTGTTGGACAATGAGCAGGACGCATATGATGATTACGTAAAGCAGATACCGGGTATGTCTGTCGCTCATCTGTTTGGCCAGCATTGGCAGGTCCAGGCTGACTATTCTTTTACCAGGGGTAATTTTAAGCAGGAGGCTGACCTGGAGAAGCATTCAGGCGATTTATATATTTACTACCATCCCTCTGCCGAGACAAAGTTATTTGGTCATGGTGGTTATGCTGAAAACAAGTATGTAGAAGTGCAGCAGAATGATTATGAAATTTCAAGGGCCAGTCTTGGTTTTGAAAGGCAGGTGTCGTCAACAGCAGATTTACGGTTTGAAGGTGGCGTTGAATTTTTGCTTCGCGATGTGCTGGAGGATGAAAAATCCTTTTATTACCGCATGCAACTCAATAAAAAAATGCAGCAGGGCAGCATCTCGTTGAGTGGCGAGGGGGGCATTGATGAGCAGCAATTTAATGGGACCTCAGAGGGCGACTTGAGTCGTTATTGGCAGATTGAAACGGTAATCAGTTATACCTTGACCCAGTATCTCCTTTCTTCTGTCAGTTGTTCGTTTCGAGAAGATAGATACTGGGAACTGAGGCCTGCAGATAAGGAGGAAAAGCTACAGGCCGGTGCTTCTTTGTCCTATTCTTTTGGCAGATGGTTTGTGGCATCTGTTCGTTACGACTATAGCAGTCAGGAGGCTGATGTGTCATGGCGATGCTATGATGATAACCGTGTGTTTTTTGAGTTGGGCCTCAATAAAGATTTCTACAGATGGTAGGTTGTTTGCAGTTCCCCGATGAGGATTGGAAAAGCTGTTGTGCTAAAAACGTCAATATTATTTTCTGAGAGAGTAAGGAAATATCATGGATAAGAACCAATATCAGCTCCTTAAGAAATATGCTGATTTGCTCCTGCGCTGGGATAAGGTAATCATTGTCGTTATTCTGATTTCCATTTCTTGCGGTTTTGTCGTTTATCTGAAGACCCCTAAGGTTTATCAATCATCATCGCTGATCATGTATGAACAGCAACAAATAAAACCTTCAACATTAACACCTGATGTCAATAAGAAGATTGAAGTGATGGTTAATACTGTCAGTCAACATGTGACAAGCAGGGGGAGTCTCGAAAGTATTGTTAAGGCATTTGATCTTTATAAAGATGCGCTTAAAAAGCTTCCAATGGAAGATGTGATCGTCATTATGCGGGACCAATATATAGATATTGTTACAGATAAAAAAAGTGGGGATGTTTTTCAGGTATCCTTTGAAAATGAAGATCCACGTAAAGCAATGCTTGTAACCAATGCGCTTGCTTCAAAATTTATTGAGGAAAACCTTCGTTTTCGTGAGGAGAGGGCATCTGAGACAACTGACTATGTTCAATATGAATTAAAAATAGCCAAAGAGACCATTGACAAAAAAGAAGCACTCATGCGGGATTATAAGCTTAAGTATTATAACGAAATGCCGGATCAACGTGTCGGGAACATGAACAGGTTGAATGCATTGCAGGAGCAGTATCAGGTCGTTCAATCAAATATCCAAAATCTCGAGCAGACACGACTTCTTGTCCAGCAACAAAATGATTTACAGATCAAGAATCTGTCCAGAACCTCTGGTGAGGCTGAAAGCAATTCCGACCTCTATGATCTGGAAACAGCCCGGCAAGCTATGAAGAATTTATTGGCTAAATATACTCCGGAGCATCCCTCTGTAAAGCAACTGGCGAAACAGATCCGGCAACTGGAAGAGGCACAGGGACAGAGTCAGAGCAGTTCTCAAGGTGATGGTGAAAATAAGGGGAGTGATGACAGTCTGATGTCAGGCAAACTCTCTGGGCAACTTAAAGAAATTGAACTTAATCTGAAGAGTTTGCGCTCTCACGGGGACAAGATCCAGGAGCAGGTAAGGAAATATCAACAATGGGTCGACAATACCCCGGTTCGTGAGGCGGAATGGGCTGCGATAACTCGAGATTATTATGAGCTGAAAAAACATTACGAAAACCTTGTCTCCCAGAGTCTCGCTGCTGAGTCTGCTGAAACTCTGGAAAGGCGTCAAAAGGGCAGCCAGTTTCGGATTGTTGATTCTGCCTACCTCCCCGTCAAACCACTTAAACCTGATTTTTTCAAGATCATGCTGAGTTCCTTGGCAATTGGGTTGGGTGGTGGGGTCGCTCTTATCCTCTTTTTTGATTTTCTCGATACGTCATTTAAGGACGCAAATGAGGTGGAGCAGTTTTTGAAACTTCCAGTACTTTGTTCAGTGCCCCTGGTTGTTACTCATAAAGAGAAGAAGCGGTCTCAAGTTATCTCTTTGCTGAGTTATTTTTTCTGTTTGCTTTTTTTTGTCGGTTTAGTTTCTGTCATGGTCTTTTTCTGGCAAAAAGGTGTGGTAGTTATCTGACTCTGAATAAGCAGTTGCTCTTTTTAATGATAATCTCCAATGAAGGAGAAGAGTTCTTGCAGGCTCTCTATTTGTGAAGGAGTACAATTGTGGGAAAATATAGTGACGCGCTGGAAAAGGGGGTACCGGTGTACGCCTCTGGCAATCAAGGCAATAAAGAAAAGGAGGGTGGGGGTGTTCTCCAGCCCTCAATCGCGCCTTCTGAGCAGAAAAAAAATATCTCCCCCACAGCCGTGATTCCTACACGACATCACTGGGATGAACGTTTGTTGCTGGCCACTGAGCCTGATTCTTCTGTTATCGAGAGCTTTCGGCGTCTTCGTGGCACTATTCTACATGCTCATCCTGCCAAACGGCCTCGAACAATTTTGATAACCAGTCTGGTTCCCAATGAGGGGAAAGGTTTCGTCTGTGCTAACCTTGGCGTTGCCTTGGCTGAGGAAATGGAACATCACGCCCTCATGGTTGATTGTGATTTTCGGCGACCCAATTTGGCAAAATTATTTGGTGTTTCCAATCAGACTGGTCTTGTCGATTACCTGCAGGATAACGTCGAGCTCTCCCTTTTGATTAGGCAAACAGGGCAACATAAGTTGTCTTTAATACCGAGCGGACGAACGCCTCATAATCCAGCTGAACTTCTAACATCTACAAAAATAACTTCTTTCATTGATGAGCTTACTGAACGGTACGAGGATCGCATTATTCTTTTTGATAGTGCGCCTACCGTTGTGGCGTCTGAAACAAGTATTCTGGCGAAAAGGGTTGATGGTGTGATTTTGGTGGTCCGCTGGGGCGCCTCCAGTAAAGAATTAGTGAAAAAATTTGCAGAAACACTGGGGCCTGAAAAGATTATCGGTGTTGTTTTCAATGCGTATAAAGAAAGTACGGTTGAATCTGTTTTGTATAAGAATTCAAGTTACGATTATCATTATAATTATAAATAGAAAGCCTCACGAGCACTCAATATTTAAAGAACTATAGGCCTATGAAATCATAATGTTATGAGCTTCTGTTTTGGTAATAATAGGTGCATTCTATGCCTTACATTTTTAATAAATACTACCCGACACGAAGTATTATTTTTTTTATAGGAGAAGGGGCATTAATTTTTCTCTCCTTGAATGGGGTTTATTTTCTATGGGAGGGAGCTGCTCAATTTGGTAATGATATTTTCCTGTATTCATTCCGGGCAGTTCTCGTAACGCTCATATTTCAATTATGCCTCTATTATTTTGATCTCTATGACTTGGGGATTGTCACAGGCATTGCTGACAATTTGACCAGGATAACCCAGGCCTTTGGGTTTGGGTGTATTGCCCTTGCCCTTCTCTATTACCTCTTTCCTGTTGTCATAATTTCTACAAGGGTTTTTCTCTCAGCATATTTAGCAATCTGCCTTACTGTTGCTTCGTGGAGATTTCTTTATTTCTGGGTGCTTGAACGAAAATTATTTTCCCAGCCCATTGCCGTTGTGGGCGGTGGCGATTTTGCACGGAAAATTATCGCAACGGTCGAGGGCAAACAAGATTCAGGTTATAAGATCGTTGAGCAGGTGGATTTGCAAGGAGAGTGTAATTCCTCTAGTGGAAATCCATTAACAAAGGAGTGCCACGACCTGCGCGAGCTTTGCCTGACCCGTAAAATTGAAAAAATTATTTTAGCCCTTGATGAAAGAAGGGGCCAGCTTTCAATGCATGACCTCATTTCTTATAAGTTTATGGGGATAGAGATAGTCGATGGTGTCGCCTTCTATGAGGATCTTACCGGGAAAATGCCCGTTGAAAAAGTGAACCCCTCCTGGTTTCTTTTTTCCAATGGTTTTCATGCAACCCGTGTAACCGAAAGAATGAAACGGCTTCTCGACGTTATTATTTCCTTTGTTGGTCTTATTGTCTCGCTGCCAATTACCTTACTCACAGCATTAATTATAAAACTGGAATCGCCTGGACCGGTTTTTTACCGTCAGCAGCGCGTTGGGAAACATGGTTCTGTATTTGAGGTTATTAAGTTCCGCTCAATGTGTCAGGATGCGGAAAAAAATGGAGCTGTTTGGGCTGTTCAGGAAGATAGTCGGGTCACAAGGTTTGGTGCAATCATCCGTAAGACCAGAATTGATGAAATTCCGCAAATGTACAACGTATTGCGAGGAGATATGAGTTTTGTCGGGCCTCGTCCGGAGCGCCCTGTTTTTGTCCGGGAACTGGCCAAGACGATCCCCTTTTACTCTGTACGTCATGTTGTTAAGCCCGGGATTACAGGTTGGGCACAGGTCTGCTATCCTTATGGAGCTTCAGAAGAGGATGCTTTAAGGAAACTCGAATATGATCTTTTTTACTTGAAAAATCTGTCCCTCTCCTTTGATTTGTTCATCATTTTTCAAACTGTCAAGATTGTCCTGTTTCGGCGTGGCGCAAGGTGAGATTTCAGTTGTAGGGGATGTTGGTTGCTATCGGCAATGTGCATTTTTGAGCGCTTTGCGATGTTGCCAAAAGGCATAAGAAACTGCTTTCATTGCCCCAGGTGTGTAGTGTCCATAAAGAAAAGGCGGTCAGAAATTTATCCTGGCCGCCTTTTCTTTATGCAAAATTGTGTACTGTCTAATGTTTATACACTAAACATATTGGTTCTGTTTCTTGTCGTTACCAGGCGTAACCCACCAGTAGGCCGGCATGGAAACCGCCAGCATCAATCTCTTCATTATACATGTCGATTTCGGCTGAGGAGTATCGTAGATCCAGCCCCACATTGATATGACGGGTAAGGGTGACATAGCCGCCCACCGCCCCCCAGCCTCCATAGCCGGTATCATCCTCGTTGTCGGAATCGCGGTAGGTTCCGGAGAGATTGTTGGCTCGGGTGATTTCCATCTCGCCATAGATGACGGCAAGTCCACCCGCGACATACACATTAAAACGATCAGTCAGAGGCCAGATTTTTTTCACCCCAAGATTGAGCTCCACCGTGGTGGCATCTTCGGCATAATAGGTATAGTAGTAGGTATCGTTAATTTCGTTGTCGTGATAGTCGGAGTTACTGTCGCTTGAATAGAGGAGATTGGCGCTCAGGCTCAGCGGCCATGAATCCCTGCTGAAATCAGCCATCACCCCTGCTTCGATCTGGTTGTCAAAATCTCCCCAATCACTATCGTCGAGCATTTTGACACCCAAAAGGGCATTAACATTGCCGGACCAACCGTCAGCCCCAGCAAATGCCGGTGTGACAAGAAGAAGCAATATTAAAGGGAAAATTCTTTTCTTCATGGCAATCTCCATATGGAATGAAAGTAAGTTTGGCGGCTCTTGGGTATCGTGTGATAGGTTATTATATGCATATTTGATAAGGGGGAGAAACATTTTTTGTATTATAAAAAACAAGGAACCTGTAAGACTTTCTCCTTGTCGTTGCACCCATGATAACGGTAAAAGATCATCAAGTGCTTGCGGTAGGTCTTTAGTCTCGTCATTTCTCTGAAAGAAGATATTGTTGAAAAATTATCTAAAAAAAATTCTGCTGACGGCGCTTTGGCTGGCCTGTAGTGGCGGCTGCGCTTCCTTCCAACACCTCACCACCTACCAAGAGGACAAAAAAGAGGGGCCCAAGGCTGCTGACTGTGGTTCCTGCCATGTCCTTCAATTTAATGAGTGGTCTGATTCCGCCCATGCCCATGCCTATCAGAACGTTTCTTTTCAGGAAGCATTCCAAGCTGGTGGGGGTGAGGAGTGTCTCGGCTGTCATGCTCCCTTAGAGATCCGTCAGGGCAACACCGAGGCACGATCCTTTAACCGCGACGAGGGTGTCTCCTGTATCAGTTGTCATCTCTCCCAAGGCAGGATGCATGGGCCCCATAAATCATCCGCCCTCTTGCACCCTCATCCGGTTCAGGATGAGGATGGCTTTTATCTCAGCGTTGAAATATGCGCGGCCTGCCATGGCGAAACCTATGACGAATACCAGGTCATTGCTGAGCGAAAAGAGGTGCCGACCTGTCTGGCCTGCCATGCCGCCCCCAGGCAGCGAACAGCCAGTCAAGGCACCAATTTTTTCTCCAACGCCTTGGTTGCCTTTGAAGATGAGGTTTCCACCCGAAGTCATGGGATTTCTTTAGACAAGATGGAGCTTGCTTTTGGTTCCATTCATCTGGCCGTTCTTGGTCTTGAGCAAACGCTACCAAAAGGCAGGGTAGAGATCGCGATTACAAATAATTTGCCCCATAATTTACCCACTGGCACCTTTGGTGAAAAAAATATTAAGGTGACGGTTCGCTTATTACAGGCAAAGAAGGTGCTTGGTGAAAATGTTGCTATAGTCAGTAATGAACAGATGCCCCTGATGAATGGTGATGTGAAAAGAATCACAATTGCTCTTGCCGATACCCTTCAGCATGTTGATAGTCTGGAAATCAGACTTGAGCGCCATACCACCTTGGCTGGTTCCACGCCGGCCATTCTTCTTTTAGCCAAAACTATCTCCCTGTCTGCGGAGAAGATGAGATAATTCATGCGGAAATTCACGGTCCCCACCCCTTTTACCACAGATTTTTTAGATGGCCTTGCTGCATTGAATGCAGAGTTCGCCGATAGTGGCGGTCAGATTTATGAGATTTATGGCTCTTTTCAGGAGGGAGCCTTTAACTCGGCTCGGCCCGCTAAATATCTGCCGGCTGTAAATCGCAGCCAGTTTGCTCGCCATGTCAGCGAGGCCACGGAGCGGGGCATTGTCTTTAATTATCTGTTTAACGCCCCTAGTTATGCCAATATGGAATACACCCACGAGGGCAGAAAGAATCTTGAGGAGTTGCTTGGTTTTCTGGTTGATTGCGGTGTTGCTTCGGTAACGGTGGCCATTCCCTATCTTGTCGAGATCATCAGTCGAAAATTCCCGCAGCTCGAGGTGGTCACGTCCACCATCGGCTATGTGGGAGCCCTGGCCGGCATTGAACAGTATCGAGCTGCCGGTGCCAAGCGGGTGGTTCTTGATGTTGAGGTGAATCGGGATTTTCAGTTTCTTGAAGCGGCCTGCGCGGCAAGCCAAGTGCCTCTTGAGGTGATTGTCAATCCGGTCTGCATCAGCCAGTGTCACTTTAAATATAATCATTATTGCGTGGCCTCCATGGGTTCGCAGAGCCATCTGCGCGGCGGGGCCGGTATTCCTTACAACCAATATTATCTCAACTGGTGCTTTCTGCAGAAACTTCAGAACGAAGGCGAGTTCTTGAAAAGCCCCTGGATCCGGCCCGAGGATTTGTATCTCTGGGAGGAAACCGGAATAAACTATTTCAAGATTGCCGGTCGTGGTCTGCCTGCTGCTGAGATACTTCGTCTTTGCCGAAGTTATCTTGCCCAGGAGTTCTCCGGTAACCTGCTTGATCTTCTTGGTTGGCCCCACTGGCTGGCCTTTCGTGAAAATCAAGATGGCACGAAACTGCCCCCTCTGGATGTCATTATCGATAATCAGGCCTTGGATGGTTTTCTGGCTTTTTTTGCCCGGCGTAAACCGCAATGCCGGTTGGGTTGTACGGCCTGCGGTCATTGTCTGGCCTGGAGTCGCAAGTGCTTGACCTACAATGACGAAGCGTTAAAGGAACAATACATTGCCAATATGGCCAGAAATCTGCGCAATCTGGTTGAGGAGATTCCGTCGGTTACTGAATCGCGGGATGCCGTTCGTCTTTGGCAGGAGCAGGCCGCTCTGCAGGTGGTTGATTAATGGTTGAAACCATTCTTGTTACCGGTGCAACGGGTGTGGTGGGACGCCCCCTGGTCAGGGCCCTTGCTGCTGCCGGGAAGAAGGTTGTTGCCCTGAGTCGTCAGATCATGCCCTTTGCAGAAGCTGGTGCTTTGGCGGATATCGAATATCTGCAGGGGGATGTTTCTTTACCACTGCTTGGTCTTGACGAAGCAGTCTACCGGGAGCTCTGTCTTTCTATCCGAGGGATTTTTCATCTTGCTGCCCGTACTGATTTTAAAAGCAAGGCTCTGGCTGATTATGAAGCGGTTAATATTAATGGGGTAAAAAATGTTTACGCTTTGGCTCAAGAGGCTGGTGCCCATCTCCACCATGTTTCCACCGCCTTTGTTTGTGGCACCCATCCCGGTATATTTGCTGAAGATGATCTTGATTGCGGTCAGCAGTTTCGTAATGGTTATGAGGAAAGCAAGTTCCGGGCAGAGCGCTGGCTTCATGAACGTATTACGTCAGGCGATACAGCTGTCACCATCTATCGGCCCAGTATTATTCTTGAACGGCAGCCCTCACAAAATTCTGTTAATACCTTTGGCCCTTTCATTTTTCTCGATGCGGTTTTTCGCATCCTCCTGACCAGCAAAATGCAGACTGGCAAAACATCCGCCATCAGGATTGAGGGCCAGCACTCCTGTCATCTGCCCTTTATCTTTGATGATGACGTCACAAAAGCCCTGTTGCATATCTCTCAATCTCCGGATATCACTGGTAAAACCTATCATGTTGTCTGCCATACGCCCTGTGCTAACAGTTTACTTGAGGATGTGTTTAATGAAGCTTTTGGTCGTAAAGTTGCGGAGTTGGTAGCTGAGGATGTGTTTGTTACACTGCCGCCAAGTCAGCCGGAACGGATTATCGCCCGCAAGACGGCCATGTATGCCCCCTATCTTGATTTGTCAGTGCTTTTTGATCGGCGCTCTTTTGAAGGGGTGATGGGGAAAAGTTTTTGCACATCCGTTGAGGCTGAGGAACTTTTGCAGGCCTTTAGCTTCTTTTTGGCTTGCAAGAATGAGGGCAAGTCAGAACACGATATTGCCGGGCAGGAGCGCCAGGAAATTGAGGATTATTTTGAGCAGTTTCTGCCTGCCATCATTGGTCAGCAACTCATTGCCAACCTTGTCTCTCTTACCTGTACATTCTGGCTTGAGGTGGGTGGTTCAGCGCGCCGGAGTTTGGTTGTCAAGAATGGCTGTCTGGCGGCAATCATCAGCCATGGTGAGGGTGCTTTTGGCTATAAGGTGCGTCCGGAGATCTTCTTGCAGGTGGTCAGTGGCCGCCTTTCACCCCAGCGCGGTTTTTTTGATGGCAATATTGCCATGGAAGGTAACACCATGGAGGCCCTGCGGACAGCCACGGCCCTGGAAGAGTTTTTTCAACGCCGTCCCTATTTGGTAGCATAGATTTTTTTAGAGTGACTACGAGGATAAGCCCATGAGAAAGAATTGGATTGCTTTGCAGGATGTTGAAAAAAAGCCCTACAAGGAATGTGTTGATCTCTTTAAAAAACATATCAATCCTGGTCTGGTGGCCCTGCTGGAAATGGGTGAGTACACGAGCATTCAGCCCCGTTCTGCCCAGGGTACTACCATTATTGATGGCACAGGGCGTGAGATTCTTGATTTTGTCTCTTCCTATGGTGCCCTAAACCTTGGTCATAACCATCCGGTAGTCAAGGCGGCTATCCTTGATGTGCTCACTAAGGATAAGGTGGATTTGTCTAAGGAACTTCTGTCGCCCTATGCTGCCTGTCTGGCCCATAATTTGAGTCTGCTTACCCCCGGCAGCCTTGACCGTTTCTATTTCTGTAATTCAGGGGCCGAGGCTGTGGAGGCTGCCCTGAAGCTTGCGGCCCGCTATTTTAAAGGGAAACGGTCCATGTTTATCTATGCGGAAAATTCCCTGCATGGCAAAACTCTGGGGGCCTTGTCTGTCACCGGTGGTCAAAAATTGCGGGAATATTTCCCCCTGCTGCCAGGTAAAACCGTTCCCTTCGGCGATGCTGAGGCCATTGAGCTTTTGCTCTACAATCTTCAACAAAAAGGTGATGAGTCAGTGGCTGCCGTCATCCTTGAGCCTATTCAGGGGGAGGCAGGGGTCATTGTCCCGCCGGATGGCTATCTGCGCCAGGTCCGCGAGATCTGTAATCGCTACGGGGTGTTGCTCATCCTTGATGAGATCCAGACCGGTATGTGTCGCACCGGCACCATGTTTGCCTGTGAGCAGGAAGGGGTGGTGCCGGATCTGCTGGTTATCGCCAAGTCACTGGGCGGAGGTCTGGCCTCCATCGGCGCCACCATCGCCACCACCAAGGTTTTTGAGACCGCCTATGACAATCCCCACGACTGTCTGGTGCAGACCTCAACCTTTGGTGGCCGGACCACCAGTTGCGCCGCTGCCATGGCGGCCCTGGAGGTTTGCGACCAGGAAAATTTGAGCCAGCGTGCCAAACAATTAGGCGACAGGCTCCTTGCTGGTCTGCGGGCCATGAAGGACAAACATCCAGACTGGATTCGGGACGTACGAGGCAGGGGACTCATGGTGGGCATTGAATTTGATGAGCATGTGGTTGATAAGGCCCAGTATCTACCCGCTAAGATTCCTGGTCTGCGCAATGTTTTAAAAGAGCATCTGCCTGGCATGGTGGCTGCTGCTCTTTTAAAGCAACATGGTATCCTTGGTACCCTGATGCTCAATAACCGCTCGGTGCTCCGGGTCTATCCACCGCTCATCGTCACGGAGAATGAAATTGATTACTTCATCGGCGCCCTTGATAATATTCTCAGTCAGGGCCCAAAGGACCTGGTTAAAAGTAGAGTCAACCATGCCATAGGTTCAGCTGGTTTAAAATTTATCACGCCTTGGGCGGGTTCGATTTTGAAAAGGAAGGGATGATGGCTGGTTTCTTTCGTAATTTTGCCTGTCTGCTCAACAGGCATCGTACTTTGACCTTGGCTCTTTTCTTGGGGATGACCCTGGTCCTGTCCTTGTTTACCCTGCGTAGCCAGGTGGATAATTCTCTGGAGGTGTGGCAGTCGGCTGATGATGTCCATTGGCTCCAGTATCAGGAATTTGGCCGGCGCTATGAGATCACCGATCCGCTGATCGTCTATCTCCCCGGTACCGATCTTTTTGTCATGGAAGATGTTGAGGAGGCCTTAAGCGCTGAGGTAAATGCCGGGGCCATCCATGCCATGGTGGTGGAAGAGGGCACCGAAAAAGAGAAGGGACTGTTTTTTGTCATGCCTCGAACCGACATGGGTCCAATGGAGCTGGACGGCCTCCTGGCTGATGTTGAGGAGGTTCTCGGCAGATTCGACACCTCTTATTCTTTGGGCGGGGTCTGGTATCTCACCGCCATGCTGGACAGTCTTTCCGCCCAGGCCACCCAGACCCTTTTTCCGGTGGTGTTGCTGATTTTGGCCCTGGGTGTCTGGTATTTTATCCGTGACCTTAATAATGTTCTCCTTGTCTTGGCCTGTGGTTTTCTGCCAGCCCTGCAGATAACCGGGGTCATGGCTCTGGTCGGGGTTCGCCTCAATATGGTGCTTCTTGCCTTGCCACCTCTTACCATGATCCTGGGTATCGCCCATGCCATCCATCTGGTGGCCAAGGTGCCGGATGACGAGCATCAGACTAGTATTGATCTCTTTACGCTGGTGGCGCCGCCTTGTCTGCTTTCCGGGATTACCACCACCTTCGGTTTTCTCTCCCTTACTTTGTCCAGCTATCTGCCGGTGCGTCAGCTCGGGATCTGGGGCATGGTGGCCAGTCTGCTTGCCCTGTTGAGCGCCTTCATCCTGATGGCAGTCTTTTTTAAGGCTGGCGGGCGCAAACCGGTCTCCATTGCCGCCACCATGGCTGTCTCTCTTAATCGCTTTCGTTACGGGCTGCTGACGATTTTTCTGCTGTGTACCCTGATCGCCTGTTTTGGCCTGGCCCGGCTCAGCACTGGTTCGTTGATTCTCGATTTTTTTAACGATGATGACGTGGTTCGCCAAAATTATCAGGCCATTGAAGGGGCCGGCCTCGGTCTGACTCCCTTTGAGGTTGATCTGGCGAGCAGTAGGCTGAGTAATGTTGAACTCCAGAAGATTATGGCGAACTATGGGGAGAAACATCCGGTGATCACCCATATCTTCTATTATTTTGAATCTGGCGAGGTTGTTACCACCACCACCGCAACAGGCCTGCAGCTGCCCAGGATCCTCACCCTGGAAGGGATGGCGGCAAGGCCGGAGCGGGCAACGTTTCTGATGAAAACCCTAGCCTCGGAACCCACCTTAGCCCTGGCCGAGGATCTTGAAGAGTATCTCCAGAAAAATCTCGGCAACCAACCGCAGCCCTATGTCACAGGTTCGGTGCCGCTTTATACCCGTGGTCAAAAGGCCCTGTTCTCCTCGCTGATGAACAGTTTTGCCTTTGCCTTTCTGTCGATCTCGGTGATTATGGGGTTGTCCCTGCGCTCCCTGCGCTATGGTCTGCTGGCTATTATTCCCAATTTCCTGCCAGTCTTTTTTATTATTGCTGCCATGGGCTGGTTGGTGATTCCTTTGAGTGTGGCCACGGTCACGGTGGCCAGTATCGTCTTTGGTATTGTGGTGGATGACTCCATCCATTTTCTGCATCGCCTGCGCAGTGAGGAGGTGGGGTTGGATCTCACCCGTCGTCTGCAAAATGCCCTGGACCATGTTGGGCCGGCCATCATTACCACAACCCTGGTGGCCGGCACCGGATTTCTGGGATTTCTGGCCTCGCCCTTTATTCCGCTCCGTAACTTCGGGCTGTTGATTTCCGGGGCCTTGGCTTTGGCTCTGATCTGCGATCTGTTTTTGTTGCCTGTACTTCTTCTTGTCGGGAAAAAAGAGAGATGAAGAACACCCATATAAGGGAAATCCTTGCCATCCATTTTGACCCTGAGCAGGGCACGCCATACTGGCTGGAGCGTCAAGAGTTCTTAGGTTTTGATGTTGCGGCCGAGATTGCCGGTAGGGATGATTTTTATCGCCTGGGCGTCATGGCGGTCAGTGAACTACGGAGGCGACCCCTTCAGGATTTTATCCCCCGTAGATTTCATAACGAATTGTCAACCCTGCTTCTCTCAGAGACCGGCGGCACCACCGGCGAGCCCTGTCGGCGGGTTTTTTCCCCTGCCGAATTTGACAAGGCCTTTGTCCAGCCGTGGCT
>JAHJKA010000054.1 GCA_018822545.1 Pseudomonadota bacterium | reverse complement strand
CCCGACAAAATGCCCATATGTACGGCAAAACCTTTTGAGCTCCTGATTGAAGCCGGTAAAAGGGCCATGGCCACGGGCGAGGTGCGGCAGATGCATCCTGTGGTGCTGGCGACCATGGTATTTGGCAGCCCCTTGCGCCTCATCCTGTTAAAAGTTGATGGGGTCATGGAATTGCCGCTCACTGATTTTTTTGAGGAATCCTGGGATTGCATCTGGAGGGGAGTTTCGGCATGCCGGGATGATGTGGTACGCGCTTTTGCCGGTTAAGACCTGCTAAAGGTGCATGGGGAGTATATCCTTTGCAAGGAGGCAGTATGAAAAGAAATAGAGTAATCTGGTTGGTGGCTTTGCTGGGGCTGGTGTTGGCCGCTGAGGCTGAGGCAAGCCCAGTAAAAAGATGGGATCCTGCGACAAAAACCTGCAGGGTTTTTGATTTTGATTCGGGTTGGTGGGGGACTGGCGGTCAGCTTTGGCGCACCAAGTGCAAGTCTTGCCATACCCGTGATAATGATAAGGGGGCACCTTTTCTCTATATGGAATCCAAATCGTCCACGGCCTGGAACCGTGTTTTTCTAGAGAAATATCCACAGTGCGCCAAGGATGGTGCGTGGGATTCGCTTACCTTGGATGAGACCTTGAAACTCAATGATTACCTCTACCGATTTGGCGCCAATACCTATGACGCCAACGACGCCAACGATTGCGGTTGATGAGTTTGTTTTCTCCAGGTTGGAGAAGATGAAATAAAAAGAGGTTTTCGGGCCTCTTAAAGTTAACAAATGAGTTGCCGAGACAAGAGCGCTTGGCTAACAAGTGCACCACTGGCTGCTATTTATAAGTTTTGACCAAGCTTGGCTTGAGGAGTATTGCGGTGAGAAAAGAAGTTATTACGGGCAGGTGGGGTATCCTCATGGTTGCCCTCCTCGTTGTTTTGATGCAGGCCAGCGCGGCCTGGAGTTGGTTTGGCAGTGGAAAACAAAAAGCGGCTGACGACGGCATGATGCCCCAGTTTACGTTGTCCTCGGCCTTGGATGGGCCGAACTTTAATAGTGAGACGCTGAAGGGCAATGTTCTCCTTATCAATTTTTGGGCCACCTGGTGTGGGCCCTGCGTTGAGGAATATCCAGACCTTATGCGGCTGCAAAAGACCTTTGCCGCTAAGGGTTTTTCGGTGATAGGGATTTCCACAGACCAGTCCAAGAGCAGTGTCGTTAAATTTATCGAAAAGGCTGGCCATAACTATCCCATGGTGATGACAACATCGGCAGTGACTCGGAGTTTTGGGGCTGGTATCGGCCTGCCGGTCTCCTTTCTCGTTGATAGAAAGGGTAAGATTGCCAAACGTTATTATGGGCCGCGGAGTTTTGAGCAATTTTCAAAGGATATCGAGGGGCTGCTCTAGTTCGCATTTCTTGGCAGAATGGCTGGGCAAAGTCGAACGACACAGCAATAGTAGAGAGGTTATTCATAGGGATTATCTATTTTTATCTTTTGTTTTTTCAATTTATAGAGTGGCTGGTTCTGGCAAGGATGTAGTGGCGTTGCCAGGGAATTGAAAAAACAGCATTGGAGAAAAATATGAAATCTTTTACCCTTCTGGCCTTGGTGGCAGCTCTTTTAATGTTAATAGGTTGTAATGGCAGTGGTAGCGGTGGCAGCACCGCAAAAGGCGGTGGTTGCACCTCTCTGGTTCAGCTGCTGAGGTGATGGCTGGTATGCAGAAATGGTCGATGGTTGCGGGAGTTTTATATGCCTTTGTGCTGCTTGTTCCGGCGGCAAGCAGCGAGATGTCCCAGCGCATCATCGGCAATTTCTCTGCCTTACCCCAGGAAAATGAACTTCCTGCGGGCTGGGAACCCCTTGTTTTTGAAAAAATCGATGTCCACACCACCTATCGGCATCTTGTTGAGGATGGCCGAGGGGTGATGAGGGCTGACAGCAAGGCAGGCTCTTCCGGTCTTGTCCATAAGGAACGGATTGAGCCAGAGCAGTGGCCGGTTATCTCCTGGAGCTGGAAGGTAAACCGTGTTCTTGACCACGGGGACGCCAGTAAAAAGAGTGGTGATGACTATCCGGCCCGCATCTATATCACCTTTGCCTATGATGCCGACAAGGTCGGTTTCTGGGAAGGTGTCAAGTTTGACACCATTAAGCTCTTCTATGGCGAGTACCCTCCCATCAATGCCCTGACCTATATCTGGGCAAACAAGATGGCCAAAGAGACCTTGATCGCCAATCCTTATACCTCCCGAGTCCAGATGATCGCCGTTGAAAGCGGTGCTGAGCATGTTGGCACCTGGCGCACTGCTTCGCGCAATATTGTCGAGGATTACCGGCGCGCCTTTGGTGTAGAGCCCCCCGCCATTTCCGGTATCGCCATTATGACCGATACCGATAATACGGGTGAAGAGGCCACGGCCTGGTACGGCGATATCATTCTTTCCAGGCCGTGATAATGCTGCTATTCCTTTGGCCGGCGCTTTTCGTTGTCAGCCAATCCCATGATTTTCCGGTGAGTGAGTTTGTGGCTCCCCTGTTCTCTTTTGTTCATTTGACCAATTCTCAAGAGTACTATATATCTTTTCCGTAGACGATTAACCTCTGTCAGGTAATGGATAATGAAAAGACATGTGTGGCTGGCCTTGTGGCTACTGCTGGCGCTGATGCCTGTGCTCAGCGTTGCTGGTGCTGATATTTCTGTGGAGAGCGAGGGCTATGGCATTTCCCGCGATGATGCCTTGCTTTCTGCTAAAAGAGAGGCCTTGCAGAAGGGCATCGGAACCCTGCTTATTTCAGAAACCGAGATTGAAAATTTCAGCCTGAAAAGGGATATGGTTCTCTCTCGGACTATCGGTGCTGTGCGGAGCTATGAGATTCTGGGCGAGCGGCAGGAGGGGAAAACCTATTTCGTCAAAATCAGAGCGATGGTTTCCGAGGCTGATATCCGTCAGGATCTGGCCGCCATGAAAATCCTGCTGGTATCCATGGATAAACCGCGGCTGATGGTGCTTGTGAAGGAAGAAGCGGGGCGGGGCGCTGAAAATGCCATTATCGATTATCTCACCGGGAAAGGATTTAACGTGGTGGACGCTGCCACGGTTGCCGCCCTCATGGCCAAGGATGATGGCTTGGTGAAAGCGGCCCTTGCCGGTGATGCCCTGGCTGCTGCTCGCCTCGGTGCTGATAACGGCGCTGATTATGTCCTGGTTGGCAAGGTGAAAAAGGGGATTATGAACAGTAAACTCCTTGAGGGGGCCGGTATGGTTTCCGGGCAGGCATCGATGACGGCCCGGGTTATTAACGCTGGCACTGGTGCTGTCATCAGCGCTAAGTCGGCCACGGCCGGTGCCGCCCATGTTTCAGCTGAAACAGCCCAGGACGTGGCGGCTCAGAAGGTAGCCCGTAAATTGATGGATGAGGAACTGTTCGAATTGGTAGTCGCCTCTTTTCAGGACATGGTCAATAATGGTAAACCTATTGATGTCACCTTTCGCAATGTCGATGATTTTCAGACGCAGGCTGATATCAAGAAGGTGGTCGCAGGACTTGCTGATGTCACGCTGCAGAACAGGAGTTTTACTGATGGGCAGCTTCTTTTGTCGGTGGTGTATAAGGGTAATGTTGAGGGGTTTTGCCAGATGTTAAACGGCAGAACCGTGCACGGCAAAAAACTGGCTGTTACCGAGATTTCCGGCAGCAGGGTTGTTGTTGTTTTACAATAAAGGCATCTCAAAAAAGCTGATGATGTTCCCCGGGCGCCACGTCGTGCCCGGGAAAGTGAGGCCAGGGGGCTGTATATGCGAAAAATTCTGATCACCATACTGTTTTTTGTTCTTGGGCTTGGCATGCCCCTTTCCAGTCTGGCCGATTTTCAGAAAAACAAGGTTGCGGTCCTGGATTTTCAACTCCAGGGCGATGGCTTTGAGACCGAGGATATGGGTCGCATTGTCGCCGAGTGGTTTGTCACCGCCCTGGTGCGCACCGGCCGTTTTGATGTGGTGGAGCGGGCTCTGCTGGAAAAGATCATCTCCGAGCATCAGCTTTCCTTGAGCGGTATCGTTGACGAGAGGACCGCCTCCGAGATGGGCAAGCTCTTGGGCGTTAAGGTCATTATCAGTGGCTCGGTCCTCAAACTCCATGATGTTCTTGAGGTCAACTCACGTATTATTGATGTTGAAACCGGCTCCATCATTGCCGCCGAGAATGTGAAAAGTGATGCGTCCCTTGGCCTGCAGGCCATGATTCCCCAGATGGCCCAAAAGATTGCCCGTAATTTCCCCCTCCAGGGCTATGTGGTGAAACGTCAGGAGCAGACGCTGACCATCGATCTTGGTCGTATGGCCGGTGTTCAGCAGGGCATGCGATTCATCATTTTTAAAGAAGGCGAGGTGGTCAAGCATCCCAGGACCGGCGAGGTTCTTGATGTCACCCAGATTCAGACTGGCGAGCTTGAGATCACCGACATTCGGGACAAGATTGCTGAGGGCATAATTACACAGGAAACAGCACCTGGCAGCGTTGAGTATGGCCAGCTGGTGAAAAGCATCATGGGGCCCTTGCAGCCCATGGAGTCATCTTTTTCTGAGGGTGACCAGTGGCAGGTGAACAAGCTCTCCCCAAAGGAGCAGGATTATGTCAGAAAAATCCGCACCGGCCATCCCAAGGAGAAAATCTGGGTTGCCCAGGTGATCATCAAAACCAGACTGTCAAACACCGTTGTTCTGGACGCCATGGCCAAGGAGTTAGACAACAATTATGATAAGTTTCCCCGGGATAAACATCATCTCAGTGTCATGATCTGGTATGTTCGGGCCCTGGGTACAGGTTCTTCCCGCCAGCGCTATCGCAAGGTTCTGCAGCGCGTCTCAAACGATGCTCCCAATCCGAAACTTAAAGGCTACACCCAGCAGATTCTCGCTAAATATATCTAGCACTTTGACAAGTCAGAGCTATTTGGTGTTGAACACCGTGACCCCCTGCCACTCTAAAGGGGGTGGCTCCTTGCTGAACTCCTCAAGCCGTGCCCTGTAGAGCAGGGCCGGTCCGTCGTTCTTCTCTATTTCCAACACTTCGGTAAACAGCTGTCCTGCATCGTGCCATTTTTGGTGGCGGTAGAGGGGCAATGCCTGAGCAAAGAGCTGCGCGATCTTCACCTGGGTGTCGTTTGCCTCATTCTTTGGCGCCATCAGTTCATAAATAGCAATGGGATCATGCTTGCCCTTGACCTGCACCAGATCCAGTTCACGAAGAAGATATTTGTGCCGAAGATGATCGGCCATAAATTGCGAGATGATAATTTTGGTGTCATACACCTTGTTAAGCCCTTCAAGGCGCGAAGCCAGGTTCACCGGATCGCCGATAATGGTGTAGTCCATGAACTGCGAGCAGCCTAGGTTGCCCACCGTGACAATGCCGCAGTTGAGGCCGATGCCGATATTGATACGGCTGATGCCCGGCAGCGCGTCGATTTCTTTCAGCCTTTCAAGGGTGGTGATCATGGCAACGGCGCTTTCGGCGGCTCTTTCCTGGTGGTTTGCCACAGCCAGGGGCGCACCGTAAAAGGCCATGATGGCATCCCCCATCAATTTGTCCACCGTGCCTTTCTCTTTGAAGACCAGCGGAATCATGGCGTCAAAGAAATAGTTGAGCAGATGGCTGGTGCCCAAGGGGCCCAAATCTTCGGCAATGGTGGTGAAGGCGCGGATATCGGAAAAAAGGATGGAGAGCTCACGGGGTTGGCCCTGGAGGGTGGTCTGGATATCGCCGTCAATGAGCTCTTGCACCACGTCACCGGAGACGTATTTGCCAAAGAGTGAGGTGACCAGAGCCGCTTTGTTTCGGGCCATGGTCTTGATCAGGATGGTGCCGGTGATAAACTGGCCCATAACAACCATGAGCAGCGGTGCGTATTCCAGCCAGATGGCTGCCTTGACAAAGAGAAGGTGGCTGCTGGCGGCCAAGGTAAGCAGGAGGATGAGCACCAGAGCATATTCGAGCCCGCTTGCCAGAGTCGGCAGATAAAAGATCAGGCCGACCAGGCCCAGAATAATAATGGAGAGCAGGATGGTGGTGGCAGAAAGCCTCCGGATGAAATCATTGGTCAAGATGGTCTCAATGCCGTGGGCCTGGCAGACAACCCCGAATTCAAGATCGTCGTGGGTTTCACGCGACACCGAGGCAAAGGTGTCCTGAAAGGTTTCGCCTTGCCGACTTGTGCCGGAAAGCGGCGTGGCGTAGCGGTCTTTTTCGGTGGCCAGGGCGCTGCCCAGAAGAAGTATTTTCCCAGCCACCATCTCCTTGGCAAAGTTGCCTCTAACCACATCACCATAGGATATGGTTGGAAATGTCTCTTTGCTGCCCCGGTAATTAATGAGAAGGTCAGGATAGGGCAGAGCAATATGGCGGCCGTTAAGGGTGCCGAGTTGAAAGCTGTCCGTTTTGGAAAAATCAAAGGCATAGTCGAGGTTGAGAAAGACCCGAACCGTTTCCAGGGCAAAACTGGGGAAGAGCTGGAGGGAACCATCAGCCAGGGGTTTGCCGTTTAGAAACCGCAGGCGTCTGAGAACACCGTCCTTGTCCAAGGGGGCATCGATAAAGCCGTCGCCGATCATGGTCTCTTGGAGCAGGGGCAGCGGCTCCCGGGAGTCACCGGAGAGCGATGAAGAAATGCGAGCCAGGACGACATTATTGCAGCCTTCCACCGCCTGGGCCAGAATAGTGTCTTCGTCAGGATCTTGGGAGGGCGCCATAAACACCATGTCGATGCCGATGGTGGTGGCCCCTGCTGCGCAGAGATTATTTAAGGCCTGGGCTGTTTGGCGCCGCGACCAGCTGTTTTTCTGGCGACCAAGCTCTTCGGCACTGGCATCATCCATCAGCACCAGGGTGACGGTGCGTGTAGGAGTTTGTGGTTCACGCCAGCTGAAATGCAGATCGTAGAGAAGCAGCTCGGCCCGATGCAGGACGCCCTGCCATTGGCAAAAAGAGGTCACGGCAATGACCGCCAGGGTGCAGAGCAGGGGGTAGGTGAGCTGTTTACGGGCGATTTTGTTGAGGGTCATTGCCTGCGATGTTTTTGGTGATATAGCTGTGAAGGGTTTGGTCATGCACAATCTGCAGAAAAGAAGCCGCCATGAGGATAAAAGGGCCTATCGGCTCACCTGAGCAAAAAAGGCAGGAATTCTGCCCTCAATACCGCCGATGGGGCTGGACATCACCACAATGACCCGGCATTTCTTGAGAATCGTGGAGGAGCGGTTTTCCTGCTTGACCATTTTGGCATCCTGGGCGCTGATCATCAGGGTGGTCTGGGTCAGGCCAGTTGCCTGCCTGACCTCTTTGACAATATAGCGGCATCTTTTTGTGCGAGGCTCGTTTTCACCGGCCATGGCCTTTGGCGGACCAAGAAGGCAGTCAAGGGCATCAAGTAATGTGATGGGCAGGCTGGACATCGGGGTGTTCTGCTCAGCAAGATTGTCATCCGAGAGAACGTAGCGAACCATGCCTTGTTTGGTCAGAGAATCCAGCTCCACCTGGCTGAGCTCATAGATGACCTCGCCATCCTCGCTTATAATTTTTGGGAAGAGGGCGGGGTGAAGTTTTGTCTCTGTCGGCAGATTGCGGGCATCCAGCACGAGCCATGGCTCGTCCTCATTGTCGTGAACATCTTGGGGAGAAGCAGTTTCCTGAGGCAGCCATTCCATGTCAAGCTCCTTGAGGGCGCTGATCAGTTTGGCGCTGAGCCCGGAAACACCTTTGATGGACGCCACTCTGGTCGCCTGAAAATAGGGGCGCTTGCCAGCGTCGACAAGGATGTTTTCCACCTTTTCATCACGCAGAAATGCCTCAATGCGGAGTGTTGTAAGCGCATGGCCGAGGGCTGCCAGTGTCTGTTTGTCATCAAGGCGGATGCCGGTGGTCAACCGGACGATATTGGCCGAGGCCATAAGGTCGGCGGCCTTTCTGGCCTTAACCGGAGAATTATCGTTGGCATCGAGATAGGCCCGGCCCACGCCGTAAATCTGACCACTGTCCCAGTCGATCCTGCCGGTGGCAAAGTGTTCCACAAAGGGGGCGAAGGTCGGTGTGTTGTCAGCCTTGCCAGACCCCGGAACAAGAAGTGAAAACAGGGCAAGCAGCACGAAGACGGGGGTAAACATGGCGGGCAGATGAATTTTAAAGGCAGTCATGGTCTTTCCTGAGAGCATTTTCTGCTCAGGGTGGGATGAAAAGAGTAGGGGGCTTGGCTTGCCGCAGATCATTTTAACTTAGTGTATTGTTTTGTCCCCTGTCAAACCAGAAAAAGGGCATATACCCCTTTAAGCCCTTGCGTCACAGAGCCATGCCATATTATTATCATGCCATGAAATTTCTAAAGAATGTATGGCTGAATCTGGGCTGGTGTATTCTCTTTCCGGCATTGTGGCAAACCGCCCCGGTGCAGGCCGGATTCTGGAATGATGTCGGCTCTCTGGTCGGGGATGTCGTGAACGAGACAACCAAGGGTGGTGCAGACCTGGGCAGTCTGCTTTCCAATGAGGACATAGCTGCCGGACTCAAAGAGGCCTTGAGTGTTGGTTTTGAAAAGGCGGTGGCCTCGGCCGGGGCCACGGACGGTTTCTGGAAAAATTCGCAAATCCGGATTCCGGAACCAGACGCCCTCCAGAAGATTGCCGGGCTTTTGTATCAGGTTGGCCTGGGTCGCGAGGTTGACGAGTTTCGTTACACCATGAATCAAGCCGCCAGTCAGGCAGCTGGCGAGGCCATGCCCGTTTTTCTTTCCTCTATTAAGAAAATGACCTTCAGCGATGTGAAGACGTTGTGGAAGGGTGACGACCATGCGGTTACTGATTTTTTTAAAACCACCACCAGCGATGAATTGCGCCGCCGTTTCACGCCGATTATTCAAAAAAATCTGAACAATGTCGGGGTGACCGGACTCTATCAGGAGATTGTCAGCCAGCCCGTTGTCTCCATGACCCTGGGCCAGAGCCTGCCCGAGCTTGACCACTATGTAACAGATAAAGCTCTCGATGGCCTTTTTTCTCTGATGGCAGATGAAGAAAAGAAAATTCGCACCGACCCTGCCGCGCGCACCACGGAACTTCTTATCAAGGTTTTCGGACAAAAATAAAGCTGAGTTGAGCAGCTAGTCTGCTCAAACGAAACTTATACCCCTCAGGTAAGCGCTAGACTCCGAGGGGGTACTGAAAAGAGTGCCCTTGTGGTATAAAAAGAGTCCTCTTTTTACAGTTCCTTGAAGGACAAAGACAAGGGAAGGACCTCCTCAAGATCAAAAGGAATATTCATGGCAAAATTTTTTAAATTTATCGTTGTTCTCGGGGCCCTCCTTGTTGTTGCCCTGATTGCTGCAAGCTTTGTGCTGCGGGCCTATTTTACCGATGGTCGAGTGCGAGCCATGCTGATTCCTCCCACCCAAAAAGCTCTTGGTCGTACCGTGGAGATCGGTCACGTCAAGGTCTCTCTGCTGTCTGGAATCCAGGTTTATGATTTTGTGGTCAAGGATGAAAATGGTCAGGATAACTTCATAAGCTCCAGCCATATTGTCCTCAGCTATGAATTGCTGCCCCTTCTTCAGAAAAAGGTGGTTTTTAAGGATATTCGCCTGGTGGACCCCTCCATTCGAGTCATCCGTGACTGGCGTGGGGTCTTTAATTTTTCATCCCTGGCTCTGCTCAACAAGAAGGCGGCTGGCCCATCAGGGCAGCCTGGCAAAGACAAGGGGACAGCGGTGCCGACGGAACTGCCTTTTACCGTGGTCATTAAAAATTTCTCTTTGGAAAATGGCACGGTGCATGTCCAGGATGCCCTGGAGGAAATTCCCACCACCGATGTTATCGCCAATGCCGATATTGGCCTTGAGTTGGGCCGAACCCTTGCCGACTTAAGTTATCAGGGTAATTTCCGTTTTGTTGTTGATACAATCTACAAGGGGCGACAGGTTCACAACGAAGGCAAGATCGATTTTGACCAGGACAAACTGGGCTTCACCGTTGATCTCACCCTTGATAAGCAATCGCTGCAGTTTTCTGGCTCGGTGGCGCAATTTATGGATACCTCCAAACTGCCGCCCTTTGTGGTGAATGTCTCTGGGCAGGAGGTTGATATTGATCACCTTCTCGCCTCCTTGGCCGTTCTTTCTGAAAAAGACGTTGGCACCGCAGAAAAACCGAAAGTGGTTGCCGGATCCGGCAAAAAAAATGGTCTGTCTGTACCGGTTGATCTCTCGGTAGAGGGCGTGGTGCAGATCGTCAAGGCGCGTTACCAGAAGATGGAGATGTCTGACCTTCAACTTAACTATACCCTGAATAAGGGGGTTTTTACCGTCAGCGATCTCAAGGGTAAGACCATGGGCGGCGAAATGCGGGGTGAAGCCGTGGTTGAGCTTAGGGAGATCCCCTCCTATGAAGGGAAAATGGGAATGCATGGCCTGCAACTCGCCGAGCTCCAGAAGACCTTTATTGCCCAATCACCGGCTCAGGCCTTAGGCGCCATGAGCGCGGCCATGACCTTTAACGGCAGAGGGATCAGTCCGGAGCAGATCAAAGAACAGATCTCGGCCCTGGGTGAGTTTTCCATGCAGAGTGCGCGCATTACCGGTGCTGATTTCAGTCGTTCCCTGGCATCCCTCCTTGGTTTGCCAGAGTTAAATGATATTGATCTGCAGGATATGGTCGGCACTTTTGCCATTAAAAAAGGGGTGGCTCAGTTGCGCGCCAGTACCAGTAATTCTTCTTTTGCGGCCCAGATGAACGGCAGTGTCGGTCTTGATGGGAGTCTTAACTTGCCGGTATCCTTAAACCTGTCGCCCCGCTTGAGTTCCCGACTGGAGAGTCGCCTGAAGGCTGCCCGTTATATGGAGAAGCAAGGGGACCGGATTATAGTCCATCTGGCAGTGGACGGCATGATGAATTCCCCCAAGGTGAATGTAAATACCAGTCAGGTAGGCAGGCAGGCCACGAGCAATCTGGTGAATGAGGTGCTTGGCGAGGATGCCACTCCCGAGGAGAAGGCGGCTGGTGAAGCCGTCAAAGGTCTGTTGAATAATCTTTTCGGTAAATAGATGGAGCAGTACGAGCAGGTCATCCAGGCAATTACCCTGGCTATGGGGGCGGCCTGGGCCAGTGGCGTTAATCTCTATGCCGCCATCCTTACCCTTGGCGTTCTCGGGGTGACTGGCAATATGGTGCTGCCCCCGGAGCTGCAGGTTTTGCAGCATCCCATGGTGTTGACCGCAGCCGGTCTTATGTTTGCGGTGGAGTTTTTTGCCGATAAGATCCCTGGCATTGATACGGGCTGGGACGCCATCCATACCTTTATCCGTATTCCGGCCGGCGCACTGCTTGCGGCCGGGGCCATCAGCGAGGTGAATCCTGATCTTGCGGTGGCTGCCGCCCTTGTCGGCGGCACCATTGCTGCCAGCAGCCATGTCACCAAGTCGGGGAGCCGGGTATTGATCAATGCCTCGCCGGAACCCTTTAGTAACTGGTTTGCCTCTCTTACTGAGGATGTCGCGGTGATGGGCAGCATCTGGCTTGCCCTTACCCACCCCTACATCTTTCTGGGCTGTTTTATCCTCTTTATTGTGCTCATGGTCTGGCTGCTGCCGAAGATCTGGAGCGGCATCAAGAAGGTGTTCGGCTTTCTCTATCGCCTCTTCGGCGGCGTCCAGTCCGGCGACAGCGAAAAGATATAACCACTCTTTCTCTTTGCCCCTTCGGTGTTTTGGTCACTTTTTATTCTTGATTGGTAACTTCCCGTTCCACCACCAGCATCTGTTGCCATTTACCTTGTCGGTACCGAAAGGCAGAGAGAACAAAGAGCAGGGCAACGTAAAAGAGCACGCAGTACCAGGAGAAGTAAATTCCCCATTTGAAAATCTCAATGCCCGCATAGAGGGGCAGGAGCATGACAAAAAGTGATGCCAGGCCGACACACCACATGATAAAGCGGGTGTCACCCGCTCCTTTGAGCACCGCTGAAAAGGTCATGTAGAGGGCATCAAGGAGAATGTAGGCGGCGACCACCTTTAATAGATTTGTGGCCAGGGGCATGATCTGGGCATAATCGCCCTGGAGGTTGTCGGCCGGGATGAACAGGGCGATGATGGGCTGGGGGGCGAAGATAAAGAGCAGGTCAAGCAGCAGGGTGAAGCCGCAGAGAATATGAACAGCGCTCCAGGTGGTTCGCCGTGCTTCATCCGGGTTGCCGCGTCCTAAGGCCTGGCCCACCAGACTGCTGACGCCGTAGGAGAAGCCCAGGGCTGGCATGAAGGCCAGTGAATTAATGGCCAAAACGATATTGGTGGCGGCAAGCTCGACAGTGCCGATGCGCCCGACAATAAGGATGAAGAAGGTGAAGGCGAAGATATCGATGCTGAACTGCATGGCCCCAGGAATGCCAAAGCGCAGGAGGCGGCTAAATATTTTGGCATCAAAGGTGCGACCGGAGAAAACTGCAAAACGGCGCTCGTGGTTTTTCGTAAAGACGGCACCGGCCAGAATGAAGACAATCACCCCCCATGAAATCACCGTGGCCAGGGCGGCACCGGCAATGCCCAGTTCGGGCAGGCCCCAGACGCCATTAATGAGGGCATAGTCTAAGGGGATGTTGACGGCCATGCCGACAAAATTACTCACCATCACCGGCCTGGTCATACCCCGGCCGGTGAAAAAGCCTGACAGGGTGTGGGATGCAACATGGAGAATAGCGCCACGACAGAGGATGTTGAAATAGACCTCTTCCAGGACTCGCACCTCCATACTATGACCGGCCAAAGCAAAGAGAGGCCCGGCTGCATAGATGGAAAGTGCCACCAGGATAAGACCGGCCAGCAGGGTGAAATAGAGGCCCTGCCAGAGGGCAGTGCCGATCCGTTCATTACGGCCTGCGCCATTATACTGGGCGATAAAAATGGAGATGTAGCCGCCCACACCGCCCAAAAAGGACATGCAGAGAAAGGCGGCAATACCGGCGGGCAGGGCGGCTGAAATGGCTGCCACACTGTAGTTGGCCAGGAATACCCGGTCGGTAAACTCCATGACCATGGTGGCGGCCGTGCCCATGACCAGCGGTAGGCAGACCCGGGTCACCTCGGCGTAGGGATAGGTTGCTGGCCAGCTAGGCTGGGTTTTTTTAGCTGATTGCACTGATTGTCACATTTTTTTGCCACGGAATCCACGGAACACACGGAAAAACAAAAATGGTTTTTTTCCGTGTGTTCCGTGGATTCCGTGGCAAATTAAAATTCAATACCCTTCTGGGCCTTGATGCCCTTTTGATAGGGATGTTTGATCTCGGTCATCTCGGTGACAAGATCGGCGAAATCGACAAGACCTTGGCTGGCGCCCCGGCCGGTGATCACCACATGCATCTCTTGTGGTTTTTGCCGTAACACTGCCAGGATTTCCTCCTCCGGGACCATATCGTACTGGATGAGATAGGTGAGCTCGTCCAAGATCACCAGGCGATGTTTACCGGCCAGAATGGTTTTACTGGCAAACTCCCAGGCTTCTCGTGCTGCCTTGATATCTTCCTCAAGGTTTTCGGACTTCCAGGTGAATCCCTTGCCCATGACGTGGAAATCTAACAGATCTTCGAAACGTTTGGCGCTTTCAAGTTCACCATATTTCCAGCTGCCCTTAATAAATTGAATGATGCAGACTGGGAAACCGTGGCCTAAAGCGCGAAAAGCCAGGCCCAGGGCAGAGGTGGTCTTGCCCTTGCCGTTGCCGGTAAAGATCATGGTGAGTCCGTTGGTCTCCATCTCAGACCTCCTCAAGTTCAATTTCAGCAGGGTCAACCTGCAGTTTTTCAGCGATGTCCTCTTTGAGTTCAGTCAGAGAGAAATAGCAGCGTTCGTACTCGGCCAGAAAGGTATAGTCGCGGTCAAGCTCATCTAAAATCTCCAAGACCTGATAGCCGCGACTCATGCTATCACTTTGATCAAAACTAATTCGTAAGATCATGGCGTGTGCAGGAATTTCTGGTAGATTATTTTCAGGGTCTCGGCGCTGAGATTAGTCTGCCAGTGGCCACTGAGCCGGGCCCAGAGGTAAAAAGAGCCATAAAGGCCGACAATAACAAGGGGCAACAGCCAGAGGGGTACATTCTTATTGCAGGCCTTGAGCTGCAAGCAGTCTTGTTCAGGGCAGACGGCCGTGCATTCCAGACAGCCCAGGCATTCAGGACTGCGGAGAGTATCCTTGCTGTGAACCTTGATTTCCGCCGGGCAAGTTGTGCTGCATTGATGGCATTGGCTGCACAGATCAGCATTTCTCGTGATGGCAAAAGGACCTGCATAGGCGAGCAGGCCAAGCAGCGCACCGTAGGGACAGAGAAAACGGCACCAGAAATTGCGGATAAGGATGCTGAGGGCAATGATGGCAAAAGTAATGGTCAGGGCCAGGCCAGATGGTTCCAGAAAAAAGAGGAGCATGCGGCCATCTGCGGTGAGAGAATAGGGTGAAGCCATAAAGTCTTTAATGGCGGTAAGGGGCATGCTCCAGATGATGAGATAAGCAAAGAGGGCCAAGATGAGATATTTGAGGCCCATAAGGGGGAGGTTGAGCCAGCCGGGCAGGGTGAGCAGGGTTTTCAGTTTTTTGCTGGATCTTTCCGCCAGATTAGAGACGGTACCCACAGGACAGATCCAGCCGCAGAAGCCCTTACGGGCCAACAGGCCAAGGCAGAGCGCGGCCAGAAATATGGTGAGCCCGGCAGGATGGGCCTGATCAAAATCACCGGTAAGGACAAAACGTTTCAGGGCAACCAGGGCGCCGATGGGCAGGAAACCCTCAACAGCTGGCGGTCGTGGCGTGTACGGAGCCAGGTCGCGGGTCCACTGGTAGAAAAGATAGAACTGCCAGCCAACCCAGAGGGTAAAGGACAAAAAGGCGAGCTGAACGGCCAGACGCAGGCGCGGCAGATGCTGGCGAAAAAAGTTGGCCTTGCCGTTTGGTGTGAAGATCATAATGCGTCCGGGGTTGTTCACGCATGTTTTCTCAAAGGCAGTGGGTTGCATCAAACGAGCCTACTGTAAAGCCAATGAGAGAATGTATGCTTTTATGAAAAATAAGGAGATCTTACGGTAATAAAGATTAGTTTTATGGTTGCTCTGCATGAGAGAGCAGGGTTATTTTGTCTCCGCCACGATAGTTGTTCGTCAAAAAAACGTAAAGTGATTTGTCTGCTCACCCATAAAGGAGAAAATGCATGATGGAGTCTCAGTTTATAATTTCTACCTTGGTAAACCTCGGCATTAACCTGGCCTACACCATTATCGCCTTGATGGTGGCAATCGTCGGCTTGAAATTCGTTGATTATAAGCTGTTGAAGTCGATCAATCTGGAAGAAGAGATCAAGAAGGGCAATATTGCCGCGGCGATTTTCGCCTCCACTATCTTGGTATTTGTTGGTCTGATCGTCGCCTTTGGCCTGCGAGGATAAGTTTTGGGGAGGTCAAAAAAGAAGAGCCTGATGCGGTCGGTCTGGGAGCTTGTGGAGACTGTTTTGGTCTTTGTGGTCATTGGGGCCTTGCTGTCGGGTGGCTTTGGTTTCTCGGATAAAACAGCGCAGCAGCAGGATGAGTCGCAGCATGAAAAGGAGCAGGCTGAGCATCAACCGCTGCCGCAACCACAACCGCAACCGCAACGGCTTTGGCTAAAGCCTCAGCTTTTCAAACCTGAACCTGTGCCGGTTTTCGTTGAGGATGGCGAGCCACGCCAGGGCAAGGTGATGCTTGGCGACGCATTTCCACGGCGTTCCTCAGCCTATTTTCAGGAGCAGATAACCAAGATAAAGGAGCAATCGTACGTCGATTATCCCATGTTCTGGTGGACTGGTACTGAAAAAAAAGTCTTCACGATGACGGCCATGGGTCGGGATAATCTCCACCACGTGGCCAATGCCTTTCTCCTTGGCTTTCAACCTTTTGCAACAGACAAGATGTGGGTGCCCATGCAGACCATCGCCACCAGGCTCCAATACCGGCAAGATGAAAAACAGTTTGGCGGCATGATGGATTTGTGGCAAACCTCAAAACAGGCCTACTACTGGCTGCGTGGAGATTGTGAGGATCATGCCCTGCTCCTTGCCGATTGGTTGATTGAAATGGGGTACGATGCCCGGGTGGTTGCCGGAATGCATGGTAAGGAGGGGCATGCCTGGGTGGTGGTGGTTGATCAGGGGAAAACCTTTCTGTTGGAGGCCACTTCAAAGCGCCGACAACGGCTAATGCCCCTTGCCGTCAGTCTCCCGGAATATAGGCCGGAGTATATGTTTAACCGGCACGATTTCTGGGTAAATTCCGGTTCGTTTTTCACCGCCAATTATCTCGATAAAAAGTGGCAAAAGCGCTCTACCTTTGAGGCATCGTATTAATCCCTGCCTTACTGCCATGAGAACCACGTTCATAAGATTTTGATAATGGTTCGGCCCTTGGTTGTGCCGGCTAACATCTGATCAATGGCGTCAGAAACCTCGGCAAATGAGATTTCTCTGGCCATGTTTTCCAAATGGGCCACCTTCCAGGTTGTGGCGATTTTCTGCCAGATTTCTGTGCGAAGCGCAAGGGGGCATTCGGCGGCGTCAATTCCAACAAGGGTAACCCCTCGGAGGATGAAGGGGTAGACGGTGACGGGCAAGTCGCCGGAGGCGACATTGCCGCAGCAGGTCACGGCTCCACACGGCTTGGTGGTTTTGAGGGCCTTGGCCAGGATCTCGCCGCCCACCGTGTCAATGACTCCGGCCCAGCGTGGCCTGAGCAGGGCCTTGTCGCCGCCGCCGCTCACCTGTTCGCGGCTGATGATTTCCTCGGCGCCCAAGGAAGTGAGAAAGTCCGTTGCGGCCTTAGCGCTTGCCGCGGTGACATGGAAACCCTCTTTGGAGAGAATGGCCACCGCCATGGAGCCGACGCCGCCGGTGGCGCCGGTGACCAAGATGGGTCCGTCCCCGGGCCGTACCCCTTGGTTCATTAATTTATAGACGGAGAGGGCGGCGGTGAAGCCCGCGGTGCCATAGATCATCGCTTCTTTCAGGGTCAGGCCTTCAGGTTTTTCCACCACCCAGGCCGCCGGCACCCTGATATAGTCAGCAAAACCACCGGCAGTATTCATGCCCAGATCATAACAGGAGACAATGACCTCCTGGCCGGGGCGGATATGGGGGGCGCTTGATGTCTCCACCACGCCCGCGGCATCAATACCGGGGGTATGGGGGTATTTTCGCGTCACCCCTCGGTTGCCCATGGCGGAAAGGGCATCTTTGTAATTGAGGGATGAGTAGTGAACCCGGACCAGGACCTCGCCGGCTGGCAGCTCATCGATATGGCGTGTCTCAATGTGACGGACAAAGGAATCGTTTTCCTGGCGGACAACCAGGGCCTTAAAAGGTGTATTGCTCATGGCAGTGTCATTTTCTATGATGGGTTGGTGGTGATGAATAAAAAAAAGAAAGTTCTATAGACAATACAGGATGACTTTGCAAATGGAAAGCGTGGGATCGGAAAGTGACGAGGTGGTGGAGATCGCTGTTGACGGGGTGCTTGATCTCCACACCTTCCAGCCTGCTGAGATCAAGAGGCTGCTTCCTGAGTATATACGACTTTGCCGCACGCTGGGAATCCACGAAGTGCGCATTATCCACGGCAAGGGGAAGGGCGTCTTGCGGCGTCTGGTGCACTCTGTGTTAGAAAAAGAACCCTCTGTGCGCGCTTTTCGCCTGGCCGATGAACAGGCGGGGAGCTGGGGTGCCACCTTGGTTGATCTGCGGCCTGTTGAGACGAGCCAGAAAATGTAAAAAAAACTTTGTCAGATTGGGAGCTTGTTGTTAAGTGGAGAGAGGCTGAAAGGGGGTGGGTTTTCTATGGCTCTTTGCGCGCCTTCTGCGGGATTTGTTTACGGCGTGAGCCGCCCCGGATGACAGCCATTTTCTTTGAGGAATATGATGGCACGAATTGCAGTGGCAATGAGCGGCGGGGTGGACAGTACGGTGACGGCCCGTCTCCTTGCCCAGCAGGGTCACGAGGTTTGTGGCCTGTTTATGGCCTTGTCTCAGCCTGATCTTGATGTACAGGTGGCTCGGGTGGAGGAGGTCGCAGATCGTCTTGGTGTAGAACTCACGATTGTTGATCTGAGTCAGCATTTTAGACGTCATGTCCTTGATTATTTTGTCCGCAGCTATTATCAGGGCCGGACCCCGAACCCCTGTGTGGTTTGCAATCCCCTGGTAAAATGCGGACAGCTGCTTGCCGAGGCCAAAATATTGGGCTGTGAGACCCTGGCCACCGGCCATTATGTTCGTCTCCAGCGCGTAGCGTCCGGCTATGAACTGCTCAAAGGCCTGGACGCTGGTAAGGACCAGTCTTATTTTCTCTGCGGCCTCCATCCGGAGCAGCTGGCCCGCCTGCGCTTTCCCTTGGGCGAACTGCACAAGGAAGAGGTGTACCGACTGGCTGAAGAGTTTGGCTTTGATGATTTTCGCGGCCAGGAGAGCCAGGACGTCTGTTTTTTAAAAGAGCGTAGCGTCCAGGAGTTTCTTGAGGAGTATGGCGGCGACGCCCCTCGGCCAGGTGATGTTGTCGATCTGCAGGGCTCGGTAGTGGGTCATCACCAAGGGATCCATCGCTTTACCATCGGCCAACGCCGCGGCCTGGGGATTCCAGCCTCTGAGCCTCTGTATGTGGTGGGCCTGGATCCTGAAAACAACAGGGTTATTGTCGGCGGTGCTGATGATCTGTGGAGCCATACCCTCTTTGTTGCCGAGATGAACTGGTTGGCCGGCCATGAGCCGCAATTGCCCCAAAACCTGATGGTGAAGATTCGTTACCGCCATGCCGGGGCTGAGGCCCTGGTGAGCAACCATGGAAATGGCTATGAGATTGTTTTTAGAGAACCCCAGCGTGCCATAACCCCAGGCCAGTTTGCCGCCCTGTATGAGGGCGAGCGGTTGCTCGGTGGCGGAGAAATAGTATGAGGATGCATTAGGAGCCCCTTCGCCAGGCTCAGGGGCCGGTCCCTGAGTCTGGCGAAGGGGCTGTATTTAATGAAAATGTAGGTGACTGACTCCCATGCCCAATAAAGAGCCAAAAAAATTAAAGGTGGCCATCACCTCCTTAGGTTGCAAGGTCAATCAATACGAGGCTGCCTCATTCCATTCCTCCTTTGAGGCCCGTGGCGTTGAGATTGTGCCTTTCAGTCAGGTGGCTGATATCTATGTCATTAACACCTGCGCGGTAACCAATAAGGCCGGTGCCCAGTCCCGGCAGGCCATTCGGCGGGTTTTTAAGAAAAATGACACGGCCCGGGTGATTGTCACCGGCTGCTACTCGCAGGTGGCCGCCCTGGATATTCTGGAGATTGTCGATCAGCCTGTCTGTATTGTCGGTAACGGTTTTAAGCATCTGCTGGTGGACTTTGCCCTGGCCACGGATTATTGCGATGTTGAGATGTATATGGCTGATATCGGCAAGGTGCGCGATTACTGCCATCTGCCGGTCCGTACTTTTTCCGGGCGAACCAGGGCCTATCTCAAAATTCAGGACGGCTGTGATAATTATTGCTCCTATTGCATTGTACCCATGACCCGGGGCCGCAGTCGCAGCGAGCTACCAGAGATCGCCCTGGGCCAGGCCCGGATGTTTGTGGAGAGCGGTTATAAAGAGATAGTTGTTACCGGTATCCATGTCGGCAAATATGGCCTGGATCTTGCGGACCGGCCTGACACCCTGGCGAGCTTTCTGGATCAGGTCACGGCCCTGAATCCGGAAACCCGCTTTCGCCTCAGTTCCCTGGAACCCAATGAACTTCGTGCTGACATCCTGGCCCTCTTTGCCACCAAAGAAAACCTGATGCCCCATTTTCATATCCCCTTGCAGAGTGGCGATGATCGTATCTTGAAAAGGATGAACCGCCACTACACGACGGCGGAGTTTAAGGACATTGTCACCAAAATCCACACGCGTCTGCCTGCTGCCGCCCTGGGGATAGATGTCCTGGTTGGCTTTCCCGGCGAGGATGACCAGGCTTTTCAAAACACCTATGATCTCCTCAATGATCTGCCCTTCACCTACCTCCATGTTTTTCCTTTCTCCCGTCGACCCGGCACTGCTGCCGCCCAGCGCAAGGACCAGGTTGCTGTCCATATCAAGGATGAGCGGGTGCGGATTTTGCGCGCGCTTTCCCAGGGCAAACAGCAGGATTTTTATCGACGTTTTATCGGCACCAGCCATAAGGTTCTTGCCGAGAATAAGGGGAATAAGCTGGGCCTCATGCGCGGCTTCACGGAAAATTATATTCCGGTTTATTTCGATGCCCCGGCTGCTCTGGCCCATACCGTTGTCAAGGTACGGATCGACAGGGTGGAAGGGGAGCAGGTGTTTGGTAGTGTCTGTCCATAATAGACTCTATTACCCAGACAGACGCCAAGGTGCTTAGAAAGGGAAAAACAATGAAGGAACGTTGCACGTTATGAATGGAGAACTTATTGCCATTGGCGACGAACTGACCTCAGGGCGTATCGTCAATTCAACCAGCTATTTTGCGGCCAGCCATCTCTTTGCCGCCGGCCACACGGTGACGTCCATGACCACTGTGGGTGACGAAACTGAGATGATCGGTCAGGCTCTGCTTGAGGCCATTGACCGCTCTGATTTCGTGGTGCTCACCGGCGGTTTAGGTTCAACCACAGATGATATCACCTCGGCGGCGGTGTCCGCGGCCCTGGACAGGCCCCAGACCTTTTATCCGGAGATCTTCGCTAAGATCCAGGAATGTGAAGCCTTTAAGAATAGTCCTGCCATGGAGAAGATGGCCTGGTTGCCCTCTGGGGCCGAGGTCTTGAAGCCGGGTGAAAACATGGCGGGCTTCATGCTGGTCTACGCTGAAAAACCTATTTTCTTTTTGCCAGGCGTTCCCCATCAGATGCGCGAGCTCATGCTCGACCGCGTTATCCCTATTCTTGCCACCTGGCAGGAAAATTCCTTCCATCTGGTGCACCAGAAGATCTACAAGGTTTTTGGTGTCGAGGAGATGGAGATCAATAACCGCCTGGCTGATTTGGAGAATAAGGACGAGCGGATTCGTATCGGTTACTATCCCATGGCTGCCGAGGTACATGTCAGTCTTACTGTGTGCACGGCAACCATTGAGGATACCAAGGAGCTTTTTTTGGCCAAGGAAACACTGCTCAAAGCAGCCTTGGCTGACCTCATTTATGGCGAGGATGAGGAGACCATGGCCTCTGTTTCCGGGGCGTTGCTCCGTGACCAAGGGTTGACCCTAGGGCTGGCCGAGTCATGCACCGGTGGTTTGATGGCCAAAATGGTAACCTCGGTGCCGGGCAGTTCCGCCTATTTTCAGGGCTCGGTGGTGGCCTATGCCAATGAGGTCAAAGAGCGCCTGCTTGGGGTGGCCGCCGAAACCCTGATTCATTTCGGGGCGGTGAGTGAAGAAACGGCCGCGGCCATGGCTGATGGGGCCAGGCAGGCCACCGGTGCTGATATCGGGGTGGCGATCACCGGTATTGCCGGCCCGGACGGCGGTACCCCTGATAAACCGGTGGGTACGGTCTGTTTCGGTCTGGCAACCCCGGCCGGAAGTTTTCAGCAAACCCATCGTTTTTCCGGCAAACGGGCTTTGGTTCAGGCCAAGGCTGCCACCATGGGCCTGGATCTGGTCCGCCGTTTTCTCCTTAACCGCATACCGCTGCAGGTCTCGTCATGAACCCCCAAAAACTGCTTGGTAGGTTTGAAGCACAGGTCACGGTCATTCGCCGCTTTTTGCCGGCCTTTGCCTTCTTCTGCGGCTTTACCTGGGACTCGGTGACCATGGGCCGGGTGGTGTCCTTTTTTGACCTGCTGGTCCTCACGGCCTATTATTTCGGGGCTGGTCTCATTCTTGTTCTCCTGGTCCGGGAGATAAAACCCCAGTGGCAGAATTGGTTCACCTTTCTCGTGCAGTTTTTTTTCGGAGGTCTGTTCAGCGCCCTGGTTGTCTTTTATTTTAAGAGCTCCGGTTCGCTTTATACCTTTGTCATAGTGCTCTTTTTGGTTGGTTTGCTCGTTGCCAATGAGTTTCTGGCAGAAAAATATGTGAGCCGGACCTTGACCTGGACCCTGTTCGCCGTCTGCGGCACCATGTATCTCAACTTTCTTATTCCCCATATCGTCCATTCCATTAAGGCCGTATGGTTTTATCTCAGTTGTGTGATCAGTCTGGCCTTGGTGTACGGCATCCGGCGTTTTGCCAGCGCCCCGCAACGGCAGCTCCTGCTGCTCGGTGGAAAAAAGTTGCAGTATCGCAGTGATTTGCGGCAGCTTGCCCCTGCCGCAGCCATGGTTTTGCTGCTCGTGGTTTTCTATCAGCTTCACCTTATTCCCCCCGTCCCTCTGGTGCTCAAGGAGAGCTATGTCTGCAAGGATTTCACCAAGGAGGCCGGGGCCTATCAATGTCAGGCTGAAAAGCAACCCTTTTGGCGCGTGTTGGGAATTGGCCAGGATGTCATCCATTTTATGGAAGGCGAAAAGATTTATAGCCTGAATGCGGTTTTTGCGCCGAAACGGATAACGGTTGACCTGGAACAGCGCTGGTGGTTGTTCGATGACAAGAGCGTCGCCTGGCTGAGCAGAGGCGTTGTGCCGCTGCCCATGGTAGGCGGCCGGGAAGAGGGCTGGCGGACCTATAGCTATATCAATGCTGCGGCCCAGCCTGGTCGCTGGAAGGTAGAAACTGCCCTGAAGGACGGGGCGATACTTGCGGTTGATTATTTTATTGCCGAAGTCCAAGGAGAAACCACACCGAAGACGTATACCGTGCAGGTGAAATAGAGAGGTTTGAAAAAAAGTCCTGCCAGGACACTATTTGTCCTAGCTTCTGTGGCAGAATGATTCTATGGCAACAGTTTGGGGAAATAAGTCATAACATGTAATATGATTCGACTTGGGGTCTGGCAGTTGCTAAGATATTTTGGTTATACTTTGCGCCAAGTCATTTTTGCGTTGTCTTCTGCCGGAGTTGGACTTTGCGGGCAGGGCGATAAAATTATGGTTTTAGCCCTTGTCGTTTCCCCTCCATCGCTTACAATGCAACCTTGTTAATTTTCAAAAGTAGGGATTGTTTTTTTGCTGAAACAGTCCGGGATTATTTACCCTTAAGGAGAGCTCTTCCATGGCCGCCCCTGATCGTTCAAAAACATTAGACTCAGCTATTTTTCAGATTCAGAAACAGTTTGGCAAGGGGTCCATCATGCGGATGGGGAGCCAGGCCTCTGATCAAATTCCGGTGATTTCCACCGGTATTCTCGGTATTGATATCGCCACCGGTGTCGGCGGCGTTCCCCGGGGTCGTATTGTTGAGATCTATGGGCCGGAATCATCGGGTAAAACCACCCTGGCCCTCCATATCGTGGCCGAGGCCCAGAAGCTTGGGGGCACCGCCGCCTTTATTGATGCCGAGCATGCCCTTGATGTCTATTATGCCGAGCGTTTGGGGGTTAATGTCGATGACTTGTTGGTTTCCCAGCCTGATTATGGTGAGCAGGCCCTGGAAATCGTTGAGATTCTTATCCGTTCCAGTGCGGTGGATGTCATTGTTGTTGATTCGGTTGCCGCCTTGACCCCCAAGGCTGAGATTGAGGGTAATATCGGCGACAGCCATGTTGGTCTCCAGGCCCGGATGATGAGCCAAACCATGCGCAAGCTCACCGCCATTCTCAAACAGACCAATACCACCCTTATTTTCATCAACCAGATCAGGATGAAGATCGGCGTCATGTTCGGCAGCCCCGAGACCACCACCGGCGGCAATGCCCTGAAGTTTTATGCCTCCATGCGTATTGATATCAGAAGGATGGCTCAGATCAAGGAAGGGTTGGACGTTATCGGTAACCGCACCAAGATCAAGATGGTCAAAAATAAGGTGGCGCCCCCCTTTAAGGAGGCTGAGTTTGATGTTATTTACGGGGAGGGCATGTCCAAGGTGGGTGATGTCCTTGATCTGGCTGTGGGGAAAGATATCGTTGAAAAAAGTGGCTCCTGGTACTCCTATAACGGCGAGCGCGTCGGACAGGGTCGTGAGAATGCCAAGGCTTTTCTCAAGGAGCATGAGGATATGGTTACCGAGATTGAGAACAAGGTTCGTCTGGGCTATGGCCTTCGCCCTCGCGGTGACGTTGTCACAGTAGCGCCGGCTGAGGTTGCCGAGGTGGAGTAGAAATCATTGTAAGGCACTGATTTCAATTGAGGAGCTGCCGCAGGGGCAAAAGAAAAATCCAGTTTTTCAGATTTTTCTTTTGCCCCTGCGGCTTTTTTTATTTAAGTATGTGACCATTCGTTTAACTTGAGCCTTTGGCTCGTCGGGTCTCCTTGAAAACATACCTTTTTCAAAGCAGCCTGTAATTTTACCCTTAGTATTACTCCCATGACTGGAAACGATATCCGCCGGAAATTTCTCGATTATTTTAAAGATAAGGGCCACGCCGTGGTGGAATCTTCCTCCCTGGTCCCTGCTGATGATCCCACCCTTCTTTTTACCAATGCCGGCATGGTGCAGTTCAAGCGGTTGTTCACCGGCGAAGAGAAACAGGCCTATACCCGGGCCACCACCAGCCAGCGCTGTGTGCGGGCCGGTGGTAAGCATAACGACCTTGATAACGTCGGCTACACGGCCCGTCATCACACCTTTTTTGAGATGCTGGGCAACTTCTCCTTTGGCGATTATTTCAAGAAGGACGCCATCGCCTATGCCTGGGAGTTTCTGATTAAGGAGATCGGTCTTGATCCGCAGAAGATGTGGATCTCGGTTTTTGAGGATGATGACGAAGCCTACGCCATGTGGGAGGCGATTAATGACCTGCCCAAGGGGCGTATCGTTCGCCTGGGTGAAAAGGATAATTTCTGGGCCATGGGCGATACCGGCCCCTGTGGCCCCTGTTCAGAGATTCATTACGACCAGGGTGTGGAAGTGGGTTGTGATGATCCAAGCTGTGCTGTGGGCTGTGATTGTGATCGCTGGCTTGAGGTGTGGAACCTGGTATTCATGCAGTTTGAGCGCCATGAGGACGGCCGCATGGATCCCCTGCCCAAGCCCTCCATTGACACCGGCATGGGTTTAGAGCGCATCGCTTCGGTGGTCCAGGGCGTCAAAACCAACTACGATACCGATCTCTTTCAACCCCTGATCGCCAAGATCGCCAAGGTGGCCGGCACCAGCTACGGCAAAGACAATGGCACGGATACCGCCCTCAAGGTCATTGCCGACCATGCCCGGGCCACCACCTTTTTGATTTCCGACGGTGTTTTGCCCTCCAATGAGGGCCGCGGCTATGTTCTCAGGCGTATCATGCGCCGCGCCATCCGCTATGGTCGCACTCTGGGGCTGACCAAGCCCTTTATGGCCGAGGTCTGTACCAAGGTGGTGGCCGCGATGAACCAAGCCTATCCCCATTTGAACGACGCGGCTAAATTGCTTGTCAAGGTGGTGGAGAACGAGGAAGTCCGCTTCCTGGAAACCCTGGATCATGGCCTGGCCATGCTGGAAGAGAAGATGCGTCACCTCAAGCAGGAAGGGGCTGCCCGGGTCGATGGCGATTTTATCTTCAAACTCTATGATACCTTTGGTTTTCCGGTGGATATTGTCCGCGACATTGCCATTGAAAAAGGCATGACCATTGACGAGCAGGGCTTTGAGGCGGCCATGGCTGCCCAGCGCGCCCAGTCCAAGGCGTCGTGGAAGGGTGCCAGCCTTGCAGAACTGAGCGAGGGCGTTCGGAATCTTCTTGCCCAGGCCCAGGCCACCGAGTTTAAGGGCTATGAAAGTGTGGAGGGCGAGAGTTCTTTGCAGGCCATCATCGGCCCGGCCGGTGAGTTGGTGGACAAGGCAGGGGTCGGTGAAGAGGTGGCCTTTGTCTGTGCCGGGACGCCTTTTTATGCCGAGTCAGGTGGCCAGTGCGGTGATCAGGGTGTCCTGGCCTGCGGCAGTGGTGAGGCCAAGATCATTGATACCGTAAAGATCGGCTCCGGCATCTTTCTGCATAAGGGGACGGTCATCACAGGTGAGATCAAGAAGGGTGCCACTGTAACCCTTACGGTGGACAACAAGCGGCGGCGGGCCATCTGTGCCAACCATACTGCCACCCATCTCCTCCAGGCTGCCCTGGTTCAGGTCCTGGGCGATCATGTTAAGCAGTCTGGTTCCCAGGTGACTGCCCAGCGTCTTCGTTTCGACTTCACCAATTTCAGCCCCATGACCGCAGGCGAGATTGTCCAGGTGGAGGCCATCGTCAACGAGCAGATTCGCTTAAACAATGCCATGAGCACCGAGCATCTCAGTAAGGACGAGGCGATTGAAGCCGGGGCCACTGCCCTGTTTGGCGAGAAGTATGGCGACAAGGTGCGGGTGGTTTCTGTGGCTGATTACTCCAAAGAGCTCTGCGGTGGCACCCATGTCAAGGCTACCGGCGAGATTGGTCTGATGAAGATCGTTTCCGAGACAGGGATTGCCGCCGGTATCCGCCGCATTGAGGCGATCACCGGCGAAGGAGCCCTGGCCCAGTTTCAGCAGGACGAGAAGATGCTGGCCCAGCTTGCCGAATTGCTGAAAAGTCAGCCCCAAGAACTCACCGACAAACTTGATAAGTTACTGAGTCGCCAGAAAGAACTTGAAAAAGAGATCAGCCAGCTCAACGCCAAGCTCTCCCTCTCCTCCCTGGACTCTATTCTGGACAGTGGCACGGAGGTGGCCGGGGTAAAGGTCATCACTGCCACTATCACCCTGGATTCCCCCAAGACCATGCGCGAGATCGGCGATAAAATCCGTGACAAGATGGGCTCAGCCATTGCTGTTCTTGGTGGTGAGCTCGACGGCAAGGTGTCGTTGCTTACCATTGTCAGTAAGGATCTCACCAAGCAGTTTCAGGCCGGTGCCATTATCAAAGAGGTGGCGGCCATTGTCGGCGGCAGCGGTGGCGGCCGTCCCGATATGGCCCAGGCCGGTGGCACCATGGTGGATAAGCTGCCGGAGGCCCTCAGCAAGGTGCCAGCAATTGTCGGCAAAATGGCCGGATGATTTGTCCGTTTACTCGGAAGTGAAATAAAAAAGGCGCCCACGGGAAACTCCTGGGGCGCCTTTTTTATTTGCCCTTGCAATGATGAGCTTTTGTTTTGTTAATAGTTAAAAGAAACAGAGTTATAAAACAAAGCGGAGGGCTCATGTATGGAAAGAACACGGGTGACGGAAAGTGAGTTGTTGGCCTATTTGAATAAGGAGCTTGAGAAGGCGGGCCACCAGGAACAATGCCACTTTGATTATATTATCCGGCTCAAGCTTGATGACCGAACAGGTTGCAACTGGGCCTATGCCAATATGAAATGTAGCGGTGCCTCAGGGAACGCCTGCCCACCCTATGCGGAAAAGATTGTTGCCGAGGCCAGGGCAAGATTTAATCTAAAGAAGTAGCAGGTTACAATATTGAGTTGCTTTTTTGTTTTTGGCGGTTATTTCTCCAGCGCCAAAGACCCTGCAGGGCAGGGAGCAGGGTAAGGAGCAGAAACCAGCGGCTCTGTTCGCCAAGGGTTGATGCCGCCCGGAAAAAGCCGCTTTCGGCAAAATAGTTTTCGGCTATTTCTCCTTGAGTATGGGGGGCGATGGCCTGGCCGCCCATGGCATATTCACCGGCCACGGCAAGCCCGCCTAGGGCTGCCTTCCAGGCCAGGGCAATGCCGCCGCAGGCCCATACTCCCAGGGCGCCGCCGCCAAAGGCAAAGATGCCAAGGCTCAATCCGGCCAGGGCAACGCCTCCCACCGCAAGCCCCCCAACAGCAATACCCCCAAAGGCCACGCCGCCGGCAGAAAAGAGAATGCCGAAGGAAATGTCACCGATGGCGATCCAGCCTCTGGCAATGCCCCTTTTGACCCGGCCGTTTTCAATTTCAGCTGTTGCGATATGGAGAAAGGGTAAACCGAGCAGGCAAAATTTGCTTGTATACTGCATCTAGTGACCTCCAGGCGTTGAGTGGTGAAAAGATACCATATGCAGAAATAAATTTTCACAAAAAGGCAGAATGGTATAGTTAGGTAGCCCTTTGGAGAGCGTCACAATCAGTTTACCAGTTGCCATGGGAAATTTCCCTTATTATCATGAGGTAATGCTTGGGATAGGCTCTTAGCTGTTTTTAGCTCCCTCACTAAAAAAAAAGGAAAACGCCCCTTGAAACTTGTTTCAATAACCATGGTACTGGTAGGCATCGTCCTCCTGGCTTTTTCTCTCAGTCCCACCAGAAAGATCTGTCGCAGAAAACATCAACTCTACGCCTCCTGGAAATTTCTAGGTGTTCTGATCGTTTTTTTCATTATCGGCTATATACTTTTTCTTAATATGGTGCTGACGGCGCCGACCTCCACCCTGGAGATGATCGTGGCCAGCATTCTTTTCAGTGGCGCCATTTTTGTCATCATGGTGGTGCATCTCAGCCTGGCCTCCATCAAGCTCAGTGAGCATTTTGCCGCCCTGGAGCGACACCGAGCCCTTCATGACGAGCTTACCGAGTTGCCCAATCGTGTCCTGGCCGAGGAACAGCTTGACCATGGCCTGCAGGTTTCTAAACGGCAACGTAAACCTTTGGCATTTTTGCTCATGGATCTTGTCCGTTTTAAGGAAATCAATGATTCGCTGGGCCATTTTTACGGTGATTATCTCCTGCAAGAGGTTGCCCAGCGCATGCAGGATGTGGTGCGGGAGTGTGATACCCTGGCCAGGTTTGGCGGCGATGAATTTGCCCTGGTGTTGCCCAATACCAGCCTGGAACAGGCGGTGATGATCAGTATGAAGATTTCCACAGCCCTCGATCATCCCTTTATGGTGGAAGGCCACAGTCTCAAGGTCGGTATCAGCATCGGCATTGCCATGTGTCCTGATCATGGCACCGACAGTGAAACCCTTGTGCAACGGGCCGATATCGCCATGTACGAGGCCAAGCGTAATGATGTGATTTATGCGGTTTTCAACCTTGAGCAGCACCGCACCACCTTTAATCGCTTGGTCCTTATTGGTGAGCTGCGCGATGCCATCACCAATAATGATATGTTCCTCTGTTATCAGCCTAAAATATCTATGCATGACAAATCCCTGATCGGGGTGGAGGCTCTGTGCCGTTGGCAGCATTCGGATCGGGGGGTTATTGGTCCGGATGATTTTATCTCCCTTGCCGAACAGGCAGGCTTATGCAAGCCCTTTACTAAGTTGGTGCTTGATAAGGCCTTGGCGCAATGCGCCCAATGGCAGAGTGAGGGCTATTATATCCCTGTGTCCGTGAATCTTTCCGTTAAGAATCTCCACGACCTTGAGTTTCCAGGCGATATCAATGTCCTTTTGCATAAGTGGCAGGTCAAACCGGAAATGCTGCTTCTTGAGATCACGGAAAGCAGTATTGTGGTGGATAAGGAGCGCGTTGCCAAGGTTATCGCTGATCTTAAAAAGATGGGTCTGCAGCTCTCCATTGATGACTTTGGCACCGGTTATTCTTCCATAGCCTATCTGAAAAAATTTCCGGCCCGCGAGATCAAGATCGACAAGTCCTTTATCACCGACATGCTGCAGAACGAGGACAATGCGGTGATTGTCAAATCCACCATTGAGATGGTGCATAACATCGGTCGCAAGGTGGTGGCAGAAGGCGTTGAGGATGAAGAGACCCTGCAGTTTCTGGTGGAGCTGGGCTGCGATATCATCCAGGGCTTCCATCTCTGTCGCCCCTTACCGAGCATCGAGCTCCAGAAATGGTTCGATACCACGGCTTGGTCCGTCAAAAAAAAATAAGTCCCCTCGGCTCGGTTTCATTTCAATTCTCTTTTTGGTCTTGACCAAAGCTTCCATCTTGAAGCAAACTGAAGCTTCACTGTAACGTTGCCGTATACGTTTCTTTTCGTCATAAACTGATAAGAGCGAGGGCGTTTGATGATCTTCAAGATAATTGCCGCCCGCGAGCTGGCCCTTTTTTTTGATATTCTGGCGGTGAACAAGATCGTCGGGCCAGTAAAAAAGGGGTCTGCTGCCGATGGCAGAGCTCTCTATGATTTTGACGTCGTCTATGATCTGGCCGAGCTGTCTTTGGATTTTGACCAGACCATTCATCCCGCCAAAAAATATTTCCTGCCCTATCTTGAGGAAACCTGCTCTTTTGCCATAAGGGATAAGGGCTGGGAGAAGGAGGTCGATTACGGCGCCTATCGGCCCGTGGTCCTCTTTGGTCTCCATGCCTGTGATATCAATGCCTTAAATAAGCTCGATAAGGTCCTGCTGGCCGAACCTTATCCTAACCGGTTTTATGCTGCAAAGCGGGCGTCGATGTTCATTGTCGGTCATTCCTGCCAGCCCACCCCTGCCTGTTTCTGTCATGCCATGGGCACCGATTCCGTCCTTCAGGGTTGTGATCTCTTTTTGACCCCCATGGGGGATGAATATTTTGTCGAGATCTTCAGCAGCCGGGCCTATCATATCCTCGAAAATCTAAATCTGCGGGAACCAGGCAGTAAGGACCATAAGCTTTTTCAGGAAGCGGTTGAGGCCAGAAAGAATCTCTTTACGGCCGAGGTGGACACCTCGGATCTCACCAAGATCCTGGATATGGAGTTTGATTCGCCGGTTTGGGACCAGTGGGGGGAAAAATGCCTGTCGTGTGGGACCTGCGCCCAGGTCTGCCCCACCTGTTATTGCTATGGCGTCGAAGAGGTGGTGGCTATGGATATGGCGAGTGCCGGCAAGATCCGCCAGCTTTACTCCTGTAATCTTCTGGATTTTGCTGAGGTGGCCGGCGGCCATAATTTCCGCCCGGAAAGCAGGGGGCGCCTGAAATACCGCTATTATCACAAGCACCGTGGTTTTGTGGAGGCCTTTGAAGAGGCGCTCTGTGTCGGCTGTGGCCGTTGCGGTACGAATTGTCTGGCGGACATCAACGTGCCTGAGGTTATCGCCTCAGTTCGCGGGGGGGAGGTGGAGGATGTCTAAGGGACCCTGTCTTGAAAAATGTAGTTCAGGAAAGGGCCGCAGCCATGGCCATGATGATTTCAGCCATATGGCGGAAATCACCAATGTCTATTCCCTGACCGCCACCGAAAAGCTCTATCAGATCCAGATCATTGATGCCGACGCCCGCCGTGATTTCTACTTTCAGCCCGGCCAGTTTGTCATGCTGGAGGTGCCTGGTATCGGCGAGGCCCCTTTTTCCATCTCGTCGTCGCCCAGTCGGCGCGGTGATATAGAGCTCTGTATCCGAGCCGCCGGCACCATGACCAATTTCTTGAGCCGCCTGGAGCGCGGCGTCATGATCGGCATCAGCGGCCCCTTCGGCACCGCATTTCCGGTGGCGGATATGGTGGGCAGCGATGTCTTGCTGCTGGCCGGTGGCCTCGGCATTGTGCCGCTGCGCTCGCCCATTATGGCCGTCCTGGAAAATAGAAGCAGGTACGGGCGGGTGGATATCATGTATGGCGCCCGCCGGCCATCGGAGCTGCTCTTTGGCTATCAGCATGCCATGTGGCGCCAGTTTGATATCGGCCTTGAGGTGATTGTCGACGAGGGCGAGGAGGGCTGGCAGGGCCCGGTGGGTCGCATCACCGAAATCCTGCAAAAACGCCTGGCGCAAGGGGAGCGCCGTAAGTTTGCCAAGGAAACCAACGCCATTGTCTGCGGGCCGCCGGTTATGTTTAAATTTGTCTGCGATATGCTGTTGCAGGCCGGACTGCCCATGGAGAAGATCTTTGTTTCTCTTGAGCGCCGCATGCACTGTGGCCGGGGCAAGTGCTGTCGCTGCAATATCGGTTCGACCTATACCTGCGTGGATGGTCCGGTTTTTGATTACTGGTCGGTGCTCAATCTGAAAGAAGCAATCTAGGCAAGGATGAGGAAAAAAGGATGAAGGATGAAAAAAAATACCTTGGCGTTGCCGTTCCTCGGCCCAGGGTGGGGTTTTTTGAGCTTTCCTCCTGCGAGGGCTGCCAGCTCCAGCTGTTAAACAACGAGGCAAGTCTTCTCGATTTTCTCGGGCTGGTGGAGATTGTCAATTTCCGCGAGGGTATGAAGGAGGCCGCTGACGACTACCAGATTGCCTTTGTTGAGGGCTCGGTGACCAGGGCCGACGAGGAGGAGCGTCTCCACAAGATCCGTCGCAATGCAGATCTGGTGGTGGCCCTGGGCAGCTGTGCCTGTTTTGGCGGTGTCAATCAGCTCAAAAACCGCTTTCAGGATCAGGAATGGGTGAAAAAAGAGGTGTATGGCAACCATCCCATTGCCAGTCAGGAGGCCAGGCCTCTGTCAGCCTTTATCAAGGTCGATCTGGAAATATACGGCTGCCCCATCAAAAAGGAGGAGGTGGAGCGTATCGTCACCAATCTTGTCCTTGGCAAGGCGGTCAATCATCCGAAATATCCCATCTGTATGGAATGCAAGGCCAAAGAGAATATCTGTCTCTTTGAACTGGGGGAACCGTGTCTCGGCCCGATTACCAGGGCGGGCTGTGATGCCTGGTGTCCATCCAATCGGCTGGGCTGCTGGGGTTGCCGGGGGCCAGCGCCGGAGGCCAACATCGCCGAGCTCAAGAGGATCGTGGCCAAGAGAAAGATCCCGCTGGAACGCTTGCTTGATCGTCTCGAGTGTTTTGGTGGCTTTGCCGGCGAGGCCGGGAAATTACGCTTAGCGTTGGAGGCGGCCAAATGAAGATATCCTGCGAGGTGGATGTCAGACACCTGACCCGGGTGGAGGGTCACGGCAATATCAGGATTTCGATCAAGAATGGTGAGGTGAAGGAGGCACGCTGGGAGGTGGTGGAGACGCCGCGTTTTTTCGAGGCCATGCTGGTGGGCAAGCTCTACGAAAACGCCCCCTATATCAGCGGCCGGATCTGCGGGATCTGTTCCATCGGCCATACCTTGGCCTCCATCCGCGCCATTGAAAACGGCTTTGGTTTCACGCCCTCTGTGCAGACTGCCCGGCTCCGGCTGCTCCTCAAACATATGGAGACCCTGCAGAGCCACATCCTCCACATCTATTTCTTGGCCGCCCCTGATTTCCTCGGGGTGGGCAGCGTCCTGCCCCTGACCCAAAGCCATCCCGAGGTGGTCCAGCAGGCCCTGCGCCTGAAGATGCTGGCCAATGATCTCTGCGACGAGGTGGGCGGCCGCCGTCTCCACCCCACCCGCACCGTGGTGGGTGGCTTTACCATGTTGCCGGAAAAATACACCCTGGGGCAGTTTCGCCAGCGCCTGGTGGCCAGCCTGGCTGATCTTGCTGCCAGCGCCGCGCTCTTTGCCTCCTTCACCCTGCCTGACTTCAGCAGAGAGACGGAGTTTGTCTCGCTCCGCCAAGAGGGGGCCTATCCCTTTATCGGCGGCAATCTGCTCTCCACGGATGGCGTCCTTAAAAAAGAACATGAATACCGGGCCATGACCAACGAGTATATGGCCGACTACTCCACCTCCAAGCTCAGCCGCCTGTCGCGCAAGTCCTTGGCGGTGGGGGCTCTGGCCCGGATCAATAATAACTTCGCCTATCTCAGGCCAAAGGCGGCAGCCATTGCCGGCGACTTGGGTCTCAGGCCGATCAGCCATAATCCCTTCATGAACACTATCGCCCAGTTGGTGGAGTGCGTCCATGTGGTGGAGGAGTCCATTGTGCTTATTGACGAGCTTCTGGCTGCCGACTGGCAGGAGCCGCGCCAGCTGGTGCAGCCCAGGGCGGGAATTGGTGTCGGGGCGGTGGAGGTACCCCGTGGTATTTTGTATCACTGCCTGCACTTGGATGGCGATGGTCGCATCGAAAAGGCCGACTGTGTCATTCCCACCAGCCAGAACCACGCTAATATCTATCATGATATTGAGGACCTGGCTCTGTTCTGCGCCGAGCAGGGCAAGAGCGATATGGAAATAGAACACTTGGCCGAGATGTTGGTGCGGGCCTATGATCCGTGTATTTCCTGTTCAGTTCATTAGGCCTATGGTGGGAAAGTATAATGCATCGGCAGGTCGGGGGGCATGAAAATGGAGAAAGCGCAAATACTCATCGTGGATGATAGCAAAGAAGTTCTGTCTGCCTTGGCACGAGAACTCGGGGATGAACCTTATACTGTTTTGTTGGCTCAAAATGGTAAGGAAGCCTTAGAAATAGCAGCCGAGAACGAAATCAAGGTCATCATCTCCGATATTAAAATGCCCAATATGGATGGCTTTGCTTTGCTTGACAAGGTGAAGGAGAATAATTCGGATATCATCCGCGTCGTCCTCTCCGGCCATCCTGATGTCAAGCTCATCCTGAGCATGGTCAACGAGCGTGGCCTGGATCGATATCTGACCAAACCATGGCATAGGGACGATTTGAAGAACACCATCCGGCAATGCCTGGAGCTCTATGATCTGCGGACCGAGGTCAAGGAGCTGCGGGCGCGGAACAGCAGCCAGCGCCAGCGCTCAAACCACAGCGCTCCGGGGTAGCAGTCCTGGTTCTTGTCGCTCTGATTCTGCGCGTTGACATCTTGTCGTAGTTTGGCTGTGAAGGGTAAAGGGTGAAATGGTGTTTTTGGGATTAATCCACGGTTCATTCAACCCTAACTTTTGCCCCGTGAACGATGACCCCTTGTCCGGCCACTTCTCAAGCCCCGAGCGCAACTCTCCCCATCCCTGCAGGCCCGCCGGTCTCCCATTCTATTTTTTGCGCCGCCCTGGCCAGGCTCGTTCCGATTTTTTCGTCGCTGCCTGCCCCGGTCGTACTCCGAAATTTTCTTGTGGGAGAACTTGGCCCTGAGGAGCCGGTGGCTGAGGTACGGGTTATTGCCGCCGAAATTGGCTGGCCATGGGACCGGACAGAGATGATGAGGTCATGTGCGAACTGATCTGTGACGGACTGGAGCAGGAGGGGCCGCTGAAATGGGATCAGCTCCAGGTCTGCTTGGCTCGGGGGTAAAGGTGCGATGATGTCTGACGACAAGAAAAACGATGATGCTGTCCCGGTGAGTCTCCCATCCTTCAGTTTTGTGGGGAGCATTCTGCTGGGGGTTGTTCTTTTCTTCCTGGGGCCGGTGATTACCAAAACCGGGGTCTTGGTCCTTCTCCTGTTTCTGGTGGCCTTTGTCCTGTGGCAGGCATTCTCCCCGGGCCAATATGACAAGATGACGGAGAGCTATCCGGAGATGGCGCGCAGCTTCTGGATCATCAATAACCTCATCTATCACCTGGTCATTCCCGGGGGGATATGTGCTGTGGTATATCTGTGGTTTCGTTTTCGGTGAAGGAGAGACGGAGACCTTTCGCTGTGGAGATGTGGTCGTGGTCTGATGTGACTGGTTCGCAATATGAAAAGGGAGAAAGGAAAAGGGAGAAAGGAGAAACGATGAAGACAAACCCGCATCGCATTACCCTGAATATGTTGATCATTGTCGGCTGTGCCGTGCTTTATTTTAGCTGCAGCTATCTCTTTGCCAAGTGGTTTGTGTTGACCTCGGGCTGGTATGATAAGCTTGGTCCGGGTGATGCCAAGGATGTTGTTTTGCTCTTTGTCGCCTATGTCCTGGCTGCGGTGCCGCCGGTTTTGATTATCGGAAGGTATCCTCTGCCGAAGGCCCTGCGTTTGGCCTTGCCAACTGTGGTACTGGCCATTTCACTCATGGTGATGCAGGGCTATTTCTTTATTTTGCTCTATACCATGCCTTATGTGGTGTCGGCATTGCTGGTGCTGGTGATCTTTATGGGTATGGTCGCCCTGGTAAGCCAGATGAAGCTATCCTGTTGCGGTTCAAGATGCTGCCCGTCAATGTGTCATAAATAACCAAGGAGTAGGTCATGCAGATAACAGATAATCTTTATAAACATCTGGCCCTTTGGGGCCTGGCTTCCCTTGTTTTTAGTCTGGTTTATCCTTTCTCTCAGGTTCATCGTTTTAATCTTGAGGCCTATGAGCTCCAGGCTCAGGCCACGGTCGACTACAACGTCAAGGAAAGTCTTATGGCCCAGCGCCAGAGTATTTTGGAAGATTCCGGCGGCGCTGCCGGCAATGATCCGACCCTGGTTGATATTGATGATGAACTGCTTATGGTCACCGCCCAGATTGATGCCCGGACGGATAAGGCTGATTATCAACTGTACATTATCAGTCTCTACACCAAGTTCGGCCTGGCCGGTGCTGTTGTTGGTTTGCTCAGCGCGATTGTCGGTTTCAGGCTCTGGTACGTTAGGGTGCAAAGGCCGTTAGATGTTTATCTACAAGAGCATCAAAGATGTCATGGAGAAAAATCATGACGGCCGCCTTTTCCTAGGACGGGGTATGAATTGCTTGCATACCAGGGGAATAACCTCTTTGGCGATGGCGGGATAGGCCCGGCATGGTGTCGGTAAAAACCCCTCTTTCCTTTACCCTTTCTGTTTCATTTTATGGTATGGTGCTCAGAGTAAATCGTCCCGGTATCTTATCAATTTATCTCTGTCATAGTTTATGAAGCGCATCTCCTATCAGCTTGCTGTTCCTGTTGTTCTTCTCTTTCTTTCGGTCATTCTCATTTGGCAGTGGGCCGGACTGGCAAGCTATATGAGCAAGGGCAAGGAGCTCCATGCCCTGCTTACTATTTTGCCCACCTTGCCCTATCTGTTTTTTGCCGTGCTGAGTGTCATGGGCTGGCGCTACAATAATGCCGGCCTTATTTTTTCCTGCCTGGTTTTGGGTTGTTGTTATTTTGTGTTTACCCTGTATCCAAACGGCCTGCAGCACACCCCGCTGATCCTGGGGGCCGCCTTTTTATTGCCCGTGAATCTGCTCTTTTCTTCCTATCACGCCAAGCGTCGGATTTTTACGCCTTTTGGTGGTATTTGGGGCGGCATCCTGGTGGTGCAGATTGTTCTTGTTCTCCTGGTCAGCCTCCCTCTGCAGTATAAGGGCTCTGGGGTCTGGCTGTCGTTGACGAAGGGTTTGCCCCATATTGCCGCCATCCATACCGCTTTTTCGCAAAAGCTGGTGGCATTTATCGACAGCAGGGCCCTGTTTCATCTTCAGACAATTTCCACCACCATCCTGCTGGCCTACCTTCTGCCCTTGTTTGTGCTTGTCTATCGGTTTTTTAGAAAACTGGATATTGCTCTTGCTGGGTATATAGGGACACTGGTTGCTGTGTTACTCAGTCTGTTGGCGGATAACAGTGTTGGTGGGCTGATGATCTGTTTTTCCACGGCAGGGATTATTCTGCTTATCACCACCATTGAGGCCTCGTTTTCCATGGCCTATCTCGATGAGCTCACCGGTCTGCCTGGCCGCCGCAGTCTCAATGAGCTGATGGTGAATCTCGGCAAGACCTATGCTATTGCCATGCTCGATATCGACCATTTTAAGAAATTTAACGACACCTACGGCCACAAGACCGGGGATGATGTCCTGAAGATGGTGGCCTCGGTGTTCAGTAAAATCCGTGGCAACGCCAAGACCTTCCGCTACGGCGGTGAGGAGTTTACCGCTGTTTTTCCCGGCAAGACTGCTGAAGAGGCCTTTCCCTATCTGGAGAAAATCCGCCGGGATATCGAGGCCAGCGGCTTTGCGGTGCGCTCGAAAACTAGAAAGAAAAAGAGTAAGGAAAGCAGAGGCAAGGGCGAGGAAAAGAAGACGACAGTCAGCGTGACGATCAGTATTGGTGTTGCCACAAGCTCCAAGGAGCTCGATACCCCGGAAAAGGTGATCAAGGCGGCGGATGCTATTCTCTACAAGGCCAAAAAGGCTGGCCGAAACTGTGTGAAGGTCGGCTAGATGCGTTTTCTTGTTGCCCTCGAACGTAACGGTATTAGATGGGGTTCGGCTCCCTTACTTCTCCAGGAAGCTGGCCTCAACTAAAGTTTTTAATCCTAACTTGAAGAGAGCAGAGGTATGGCGGCTTTAGGAATTCTTGGTGCCATGGGCGCCATTATCGGCGGTATCGTCGCTGTGATCATCTTTCACGATGGTGATGCTTTCTGGGTCGGGGCGGTGCTCGGCTTTCTTTTTTGTTGGAATATTACCCTGAGTCGGGCCTTGGGCCGGGTGGAAGAGCGGCTCAGGGGGCATGATGGTCTGTTTGCCGCAACAAAGAGTAGGGGCGTACCTGCTCCTCTTGAGTCCAAGAGACAGACGACCTCAGTTGCCGATTCGGTTGACGATGAGCTCCCGGTGGTGGCCTTGGGTGATATTGCTGAAGATATTCCGCAGCCGGCATCACTCTCTGATGTTCCGCCCCCAAGTCCTCAGCCGGTTACCTCGCCCCTCTATAAAACAGTGCGGCCAGGGGAGCGCCTCCAACCGAGCCCTGCCCATCATCCCGGCCCGGATTCCTTTGATCGCGTTCTTGGCTACATCAAGGCCTTTTTCACCGAGGGTAATGTGGTACTGCGTGTTGGTCTGCTGGTTCTTTTTTTCGGCGTCGCCTTTCTGCTGAAATATGCCTCGGAACGCAGCCTTCTGCCCATTGAGCTGCGCCTGACCGGCGTGGTGCTGGCTGGTCTTGCCATGCTGGTCTTTGGCTGGCGCCTGCGGGAGGACAAACCCGGTTTTGCCCTGCTTGTCCAGGGCGGTGGTATTGGCCTGCTTTTTCTCACCGTCTTTGCCGCGGCTAAGCTCTACGGCCTGCTGCCCATGCCGCTCTCCTTTGCCATTATGATCGGTCTGGTCTGTACCTCGGCGGCCCTGGCTCTGTTGCAGGATGCCAAGTCCCTGGCCCTATTCGGCGCCACCGGCGGCTTTCTGGCCCCGGTGCTGCTTTCAACCGGCAGCGGCAGCCATGTGGCACTCTTTAGCTATTATGCCTTACTCAATACGGGCATCCTGGCCATTGCCTGGTTCAAGGCGTGGCGGGAGCTCAACCTGCTCGGCTTTGTCTTTACCCTCGGGATTGGCAGCATCTGGGGGGCGCGGAGTTACCAGCCGCAATTTTTCGCCACCACCGAGCCTTTTTTGATCCTCTATTTCCTGATGTTTTCCATTATTGCCGTGCTCTTTGCCTTTCGCCAGCCGCCTCAGTTGCGCGGCTATGTGGACAGCTCCCTGGTCTTTGGTACCCCCATCATCTGCTTTTCCCTGCAGGCCGCTTTGGTCAAAGACATGCAGTACGGCATGGCCATATCTGCCCTGGTTGTCAGTCTTTTTTATGTAGGCCTGGCCACCTTGCTGTGGAATAAGGGCGATAAAAAAGTGCGGGCCGGTATGCGCACCCTCACCGAGGCCTTTCTGGCCCTGGGGGTGGTTTTTGTTACTCTTGCTGTGCCCCTGGCCTTAAGCGGCCATTGGACTGCAGTAACCTGGGCCATGGAGGGTGCCGCCCTGGTCTGGGTGGGTGTCCGCCAGAATCGCTTGATTCCGCGCAACTTCGGGGTGCTTCTTCAGGTCGGGGCGGCGCTCTTTTTCATGGACAGCGCCCATTTCCACAGTGCGCGGACCTTGATTTTCAACGGCGTCTTTTTGGGGGGAGTGGTGATCAGTATGGCCGCCCTTTTTTCCTCCTGGTATCTGTACCGGGCTGATAATCTCCGCAGTTTTGAAAAATACCACCATCTCCTGCTCTTTATCTGGGGGGTGCTCTGGTGGTTCGGGACCGGGATCAACGAGCTTGATCAACAGCTGGTCTCCCGCTATGAGAACCATGTGATCCTTCTGTTTATCGGGGTCAGCTGCCTTGGTATGATGGCCCTGGTGCCGCGTCTCGCCTGGCCTCTGGCTGCCTACCCAAGTCTTGGTCTGTTGCTGGTGATGGCCCTGGTGGTCCTGGAGAATATGGGTTGGCACGGCGCCTCCTCCGGCCGTCATCTCTTTGCCGATTACGGCTATCTGGCCTGGCCTGCGGTCTTTGGCCTGTTGTATCGCTGCTTTTTCCTGGGTCGCGACAGATGGCCGGACAGGCTCTTACGGCTCAGCCATATCGGCGCCTTTCTTCTTTTGGTGCTGGTGGTCGCCTCGGAGGCGGCCTGGCAGGTCAACGCTTTTACCTATGGGGCCGGGAGCTGGACCCGCATCGTCTGGGGTCTGATACCGGTGGCCTTTGTCAAATTCATCCATCGCAGTCAGGTCAATATGTATTGGCCCTTGAGCGATTACGGCAGGGAGTATCAGGAGCGGGCCTCGGCCATCATTCTGTCCCTGGTCTGGGTCTGGCTTTTGGCTGGTTGTTTTTTCAGCCGCGGCAGCGCCACGCCCCTGCCCTTTATTCCGGTCTTTAACCCTCTGGAAATCAGTCAACTCATGGTCATGCTGGTGATGCTCGTCTGGAGTCTGGGCCATCGTCAGTTTGTCACCGGCCTTATTGCCGGCCAGACCCTGGCTACCCTGGGTGGGGTCACGGTCTTTATCTGGATTAATGCGGTGCTGGCCCGGGCCATTCATCAGCTGCGCGGGGTGCGTTTCGATCCACACCATATGTTCGACTCCCGCTATTACCAGGCCTCGGTGGCCATTCTCTGGTGTCTGATTTCCCTGGTGCTCATGGTTTCGGCCAGCCGCCGCCGGAGTCGGACCATCTGGTTTGTCGGCAGCGGCCTGATCGGCGTCACCGTGGCCAAGCTCTTTTTTGTCGATCTGGCCCAGAGCGGCACCATCGAACGGATCGTGTCGTTTTTGGCCGTGGGTGTCCTGCTCATGGTCATCGGTTATTTTTCACCGCTGCCGCCCCTGCGTAAGCTAGGAGAGGAGAAAGTATGAGAGTTGTTTTACTGCTATGTTCCCTTGTGATGACCTCCCTGGCCTGGGCCGGGGAGGATGTAAAGCCTCTGCAGCGGGGCGATTTTGCCTATGGCATTGAGCTTTCGGTGAGTGGCCAGGGCGCCATTTATGGCCTGCCGGTGCCGCCGCAAGTTTATCAGGAATGTACCCGGGCCGATCTGGGTGATCTGCGGGTCTTTAATGCCCAGGGCGTGGTTCCGCATCTTGTCCGAGCCCAGCTCAGCAAGAAAAACAGTCCGGAGCCCGTGGTCCTGCCTTTTTTCCCGTTGCTGGGTGAGGATCAGGGTCCAAAGAGGCTCCCCCCCAATCTACATATTGCCACCGACAGCAACGGCACCATTATTGATATCCGCCAGGGTGAGGGTGAAAACCCTGCCACGGTGGTCACCTCCTATATTATTGACACTTCAGGGCTTAAGGATAAGGCCGACTGGCTGGAGTTTGCCTGGTCCGGCCAGGGCGACCATTTCTCCACCTCGGTGCGGGTGGAGGCCAGTGATGATTTGAGCTCGTGGCGGAGCTTTGTGCCCCAGGCTTCTCTTGCCGAGTTGCGCTTTGCCGGGCATGATCTGCTGCGCAACCGGATCGACATGCGGGACGGCGCCAAAAAGTATCTCCGTCTTTCCTGGCCGGCAGGGCAGCAAGGGGTGATGCTTACCGGAATCAAGGCTGGTTATAATAGGGAAGATGTCAGCCAGAGTCGCACCATTCTCTATCTGAGCGGCCAGGGCGAGGCTGCAGCCAACCAGGGGAAGGTGGCCTATCACTACACAAGTGACGGGTTTTTCCCGGTGGATCAGCTCTATGTCCGTTTACCCCAGAATAATTCCCTTGCCCAGGTAACGCTTTTTTCCCGCGCCAGCGAGGATGAGCCTTGGCGCCACCGGGCGGAGTTTCTCTCCTATCAGCTTCTGGTTGATAGTGTTCGACTCGACAGCAGTACCAAACATATTGCTCCCAGCACCGATCGTTTCTGGCGTCTTGAGATTGATGCGGCCGCAAGTGTTGGCGCCCCCATGCTGGAATTAGGCTGGCTTCCTCAGCAGCTGGTTTTTGTGGCCCAGGGCCAGGGGCCTTATACCCTGGCCTATGGGCGGGCCGGTCTTGGCAGGGAGCACTCCTCGGTTGACCGGCTTCTATCATCCCTTGATCCACGGCAGGAGAAAAATCTGGTTATGGCGGCCTATGCTGGCAACCAGATCATTCTTGGCGGCCAGGGGCAGCTTTTGCCCACCCCTGAAATTCCCTGGCGGCGATGGCTTCTCTGGGCCAGTCTGGTTGCCGGGGTTCTTGTTATCGGCGGGATGGCGCTGCAGCTTTTTAAAGAGATGAAAATAGCCGACACACCAGGTTCAAAGGAATGAAGCTGTAGTTTGAAACAAACTCCTCGGGAGACGAGCATGAAAAGGCCCGATTGTGTTCGGCAGCTTGTTGTTGGCAACGAGCAGTTTGCCTTTTACGATATCACCCTCCTTGAAGAGCAGGGGGTTACCCTTAGCCGTCTGCCTTTCTCCATCAAGATTCTTGTGGAGAATATTCTTCGCCATCAGGGCGAAGAAGGAGTTTCTGGGCAGGATCTTGTCCATATTGCCGGTTGGCAGAAGAAATACGCCGAGCCTGTTGAGATTCCATTGCATCCGGCCCGGGTGCTCATGCAGGATTTTACCGGGGTGCCTGCTGTTGTCGATCTGGCGGCCATGCGTGATGCCCTGCAGACGTTGGGTGGAGACCCGCAGAAGATCAACCCGGTTATTCCCGTTGATCTCATTGTCGATCACTCGGTGCAGGTGGATCATTACGGTTCCGCCCAGGCCTTATCTCACAATGTCGAAAAGGAATATCAGCGCAATGCAGAGAGATACGCCTTTCTCAAGTGGGCTCAGAAAAGTTTTGATAATTTCAATGTCGTCCCTCCCAATTCCGGCATCTGTCATCAGGTAAACCTGGAGTATCTGGCCCAAGTGGTGATGGCGGCCGGGGCCCAGGGAAAAAGGCTGCTCTATCCCGACACCCTGGTAGGCACTGATTCCCATACCACCATGGTTAACGGTATCGGTGTCATGGGCTGGGGAGTTGGTGGGATAGAGGCTGAGGCCGTCATGCTGGGCCAGCCCTATTTCATGGCCATTCCTGAAGTCATCGGCGTCCGTCTGGTCAATGCGCTGCCGCCGAAAGTGACTGCCACCGATCTTGTTCTGACCATCACCGAGAAGCTGCGCGGCGCCCAGGTGGTGGATAAATTCGTGGAATTTTTTGGGCCGGGTATGACGGAACTCAGCGTCACGGATCGGGCTACCATTGCCAATATGAGCCCGGAGTATGGCGCCACCATGGGTTTTTTCCCCGTGGATGCCAAGACCATCGCCTATCTGGAAATGACCAATAGGCAGCAACAGGCCCGGATCACTGAGGTGTATTGTAAACGGCAGGGGTTGTTTTACAGTGGGGAGATCACGGCGGACTATACCGATATCATCGAGATAGATCTGGCCGCCGTTGTGCCCTGTCTGGCCGGGCCGAGTCGGCCCCAGGACAGGATTGCCTTGCCGGATGTCAAAAAGGTTTTTGGCGCCTTTGTCGAGGGCGGGCGGCAGAAGAAGGCCAATCTGGTGCAGCTCTCCCAGTTTTTTGACGAATCGGGCTGCGTCACCTGTCGAGACGAGGTCTGCCTGCCCTGTGCCGATCATGGCGCGGTCGATCTCACGATCGGCGGCCAGGAGACCTGCCTTGCCGACGGCAGCATTGTCATTGCCGCCATCACCTCCTGCACCAACACCTCCAATCCTGCCGCCCTGGTCGGCGCTGCCCTGTTGGCCAGAAATGCCGGGGCCCTGGGCCTGAGGGTGCCGGTTCATGTCAAGACCACCTTGGCGCCGGGCTCCAAGGTGGCAAGTCGTTATCTTGAGGACGCCGGTCTGCTTACCCATCTTGAGAATCTCGGCTTTTATCTGGCCGGTTTTGGCTGCACCACCTGTATCGGCAACAGCGGTCCCTTGCCTGATGAGGTGGACAGGGCCATCAGCGAGCACAACCTGACAGTGGCGGCCGTGCTGTCGGGCAACCGCAATTTCGAGGCCCGCATCCACCAGCAGGTCAAGGCTAATTTCCTGGCCTCACCCATGCTGGTGGTGGCCTTTGCCCTGTGTGGCCGGATAGATGTGGATTTGACCTGCGAGCCCCTGGGGGCAGACAGTTTGGGCAACCCTGTGTTTCTGGATGATATCTGGCCGCAGGCTGCAGAGATCGATGCTGTTGTCAGGCGCTATCTGGGCCCGGAGCTTTTTGCTCAGGAGTATGCCGCCCTTTTTTCTGGTGACAACCTCTGGCGCGACCTGCCGGTTCCGGCCCGGAAAACGTTTAACTGGCAGGAGGACTCTTCCTATATCAGGAAGCCACCCTATTTTGAGAATTTCGTGATAAGGCCCGCCCCTCCAGGCGATGTGGCCGGAGCCCGCGCTCTAATTATCCTCGGCGACTCGGTGACCACCGATCATATCTCCCCGGCCGGCGCCATTCCGCCGGCATATCCGGCCGGGGCCTATCTTCTTGAGTGCGGCATCAGCCCGGAGGCCTTCAATTCCTATGGTTCCCGGCGGGGTAACCATGAGGTCATGCTGCGCGGCACCTTTGCCAATATCAGGTTGCGTAATAAGATTGTCGGCGACAAGGTGGGGAGCTACACCCGCAAATTCCCGGAAGGCGACGAGCTCTTTGTCTATGAGGCAGCCAGACGCTATCAGGAGGAGGGAACCCCCCTCATCGTGCTGGCCGGCAAGGAGTACGGCACCGGTTCCTCGCGGGATTGGGCGGCCAAGGGCACCCGACTGCTTGGCGTTAAGGCGGTGATTGCCCGGTCCTATGAGCGCATCCATCGCAGCAATCTGGTGGGCATGGGTGTTCTGCCCCTCCAGTTTGGTGATGGCGAAAGCTGGCAAAGTTTGGGGCTTGACGGCTCCGAGGTTTTTGCGATCAGCGGCATTACCGCTATCACGTCCCAGAAGATTCTCAAGGTCCGGGCGGCAAAAAAAGATGGCCAGGTCATTGCATTTACGGTGCTGGCCAAACTCAACAGCGCGATTGAGGTCAAGTATTTCCAGCACGGCGGTATCCTACCCGCTGTCCTGCGCCGGTTAAGGCGCTCAGGTTGAGTGGGTTGGCAGGAGGCCGGGATCAAGATCACGGCTGCTACGTGGTGATCAGCTGCTGATTTTTTTGTCCAGCACTTCTCTGATCGCGTGGGCCAGATCTTTTTTGACCACCGGCTTCATGAGAAATTTACGGATTCCGATTTCAGCGGCCTGTTTGGCGGAAATCAAGGTGCTGAAACCGGTACACATAATAATCGGCATGTCAGGCCGCAGCGCCAGGATTTCCTTGCTCAATTGGTCCCCGGTGATATGGGGCATGGTCATGTCGGTGATAAGCAGGTCAAAGGCCTGGGGCTGCGCTTTGAAGGCGTTGAGGGCGGTTTCGGGAGTGGTGAAGACCGTGACCTGATAGCCCAGACTCTCAAGGCTCATTTTAAGCAGACGGGTAATGCTTTCCTCGTCATCCACCACCAGGATGTGTTCCTGGCCGCCTGGCAGGGCCGCTGTTTCGAGGCTTTTTGGGGTCTTGGTGTTGTCTTCGCTCACCGGTAGATAGATATGAAAGGTGGTGCCCCTGTCCAGTTCACTGGCGACGCTTATGTAGCCGTCCAGATGTTTGACGATGCCATGCACCACCGAGAGGCCCAGGCCGGTGCCTTCCCCTTTAGCCTTGGTGGTGAAGTATGGATCAAAGATTTTCTCACATATCTCCCTGCTCATGCCGTGGCCGGTATCGCTGATTTCCAGCAGAACATATTTGCCGGCCTTTAGGTCAGCATTGTCGGCAAGTTCGTGGGGGCCAAGTTTAAGCTGGGAAAGTGCCACGGTTATGACACCGCCTGTTTCGCGCATGGCGTGGTAAGCATTGGTGCAGAGGTTCATGATAATTTGGTGGATCTGGGTGGGATTTGCCAGCACCGGGCCGCATTGTTGGTCAAGGGTGGTCTTGATATCAATGGTGGTGGGGATGGAAGCACGCAGGAGTTTGAGGGCCTCCTTGAGCACCAGCTGAATCTCCAGGGGATGGCGGTCCTGGTCATCTTGGCGGCTGAAGCTGAGGATCTGGCTTACCAGATCTTTGGCGCGCTGGCTGGCCTGGAGCACCTCGTTAAGCTTTTGGGCTGTTTTGCCCTCCGGCGGTAGGTCCCAGAGGGCCATTTCCGTATAGCCGATAATGGGGGTGAGGATATTGTTGAAGTCATGGGCAATGCCGCCTGCCAGCGTACCAACCGCCTCCATCTTCTGGGCCTGCTGGAGTTGCCTTTCCAGTTTGCTTCTTTCCTCCATATCCTGGCGGGCCGATGTCAGATCATGGATGGTGACGAGCATGCTCAAGGGCTGATTTTTTTTGTCGCGCACGATCTTTATCGTCACCTCCAGAGGCCGGCCTGCCGGGTTGTCCGGATGGTTTCCTTCCATGGTAATGACGGTGTCACGTCTTTCTTCCTGGGCTTTGCACACGGGGCAGAGAACGGTCTCTCCATGGGGATGGATGAGTTCAACAATGTGGCGGCCGCAGGCAGTCTTTGGCGTGGAGCCCGTAAGCTCGTAAAAGAGGCGGTTGGCGCGGATGAGATGGCGATCAGGAGTAAGGAGATAGATGACATCGTCGGAGGCGTCCATGGCCACGGCCCATTCCCGCGCGGATCTCTCCATGGCAACCTCGGCCGCATGGCGTTCGCTGATATCCTGCACCGAGCCTTTTCTCCTGATCACCCGTCCTGTGTCATCAACAACGACCTGTGATTCCTCATGGAGGTAACGCACTGTGTCGGCATCTATGACGATACGGTAGTCAAGGGAAACGCCCCTGGCCTGACTGATCGAACTGTTGATGGCCTCCTCAACGCCATCCCGGTCGTCGGGATGGAGGGCGCCCAGAAATTTTTCAAAGGTTATGGTATCGCACGGTTCAAAACAAAAGATGTGGTAGGTCTCCTCAGACCACCAGAGTTGCCGGCTGAGAATGTCGAACTCCCAACTGCCCATGTGGGCGATGGCCTGGGTTTCTTGAAGACTTTCTTCCCGGAGCCGAATGGTTTCAAAGGAGTGGAGAAGGTTGTCACGCATCTCTTCGAAGGTGCGAGCCAGGTCGGCCAGTTCATCGTTACCGCTGATATTGCTTTGGGCGTCGTAGTTGCCCTGGCCGATTTTTTTGGCCATGGTATGCAGCGAGGCCAGGCGTCGGTCAACGACGAGGTGAAAGTAGGACCAGAGGGCAAGGGCAAGAAGGACCAGGAAAACGCTGTCTTTGATGAGTTCACGATTTATGGTCTGGCGTGCGGCATTTTTGGCGGGCTGGAGGTCATAGGCGAGATAGAGGGTGGCATGGCCATGGGCATGACTATGGGTCAAGAGATGGCGATGGCCACCCTGCGGCTTCTCTCTGCTGGGGAGCATGGATAGGGTGGTGGTGCTGAGCAGAGCGTTCCTGTTGGCGCTGAAATGGATTTGGGTGGCGTGGGTATCTTGGGGCAGACCGTCCTGTTGGGCAGGTGTCAGCAGCTCCTGCTCTTGGCGGGAGAGGGATGGGGTGACAGCGGTCAGGGGTTGGTTGATAAGGCCAAGATCACTTGCGGCCAGGATGATGCCCTCGTCGCAGACCAGGTAAACATAGCGAACTCTGGGGTCAAGGCTGAGCACGGAGATCTGCTGCTGGACCATGGTGATATTGTCGCGGAGCAGGAAATAAGCGAGGTTTCTTTGGATCTGTGTCATTCTGATCTGCAGGTTGTGGCGCCCGTCCTCCTCAATATTCTGGTTGACCCTGGGCAGGTAGGATTGCAGGAAGATAATCCCTGTGGCCAGGGAGAAGAGGAGGATGATGCAGGGAATGGCGGTTCGCAGCTTTACGTAGGTGAGAAAGTGCATGCCTATATCTCCCTGAGGAGGTCAGTGGTGAGCAGGGGGGCGATAGGTACCTGTTTTTTGAGGAGTCCGCTACGCACCATGATCTCAGACAGCCTGGTACCGCTGTTGACAAGCCCTTCTGGACCGCCTTGGAGGAAATGCAAGTTGTCCGCCAAAGAGGGGAAGCGTAGGCCGGCAAGGGCCGCGCGAAGCTCGGCAGGGGGCAGGGCCAGACGAGGCGTCATGCGGTGCAAGGCATCGGCCTGGTTTTCTTGAAGATAGTCAAGGGTCGAAAACCAGCCCCGGAGCAGTTTGCTGAGGTGTTCTCTGTTTTGGGCAAGGCGGTCGCTGCGGACGATGAGGACATCGACAATCTCGCCCGGGATCTCGCTGCTGTCAAACAGGATATTACCGCCCTTGGCCAGCAGTTTGGAACGTACCGGCTCAAAGGTGACGACGGCGTCTACGGTGCCCTTGGTGAAGGCCTTCTCATGTTCGAAGATCTCCAGGGGCACCATGGTGACGTCCTTGGCCTGGAGATCATGGATCTCCAGGGCTCGGGCCAGCATATAGGCCCCGACCGCGGTGTTTTCAACGCCGATTTTTAGGCCCTTGAGGTCGGGAAAGGTTTTACTGTTGGCCTGGCCGACGATGGCATCGGCGCCATGGGAGATATCCAGGACCAGTACGACCTTGAAGTCGATGCCGTCCTGGGCCAGGAGCAAGGCCTCATCCAGGGTGAGGGCCGCCGCATCCAGGGCGCCGTGCCGGAAGGCATGGATGGAGTCGGTGTTTGAGGTGAATTCCAGGAGGCGTACCTCCTGGGGAGTAAAATATTTGAGGCTGCGGGCTACAAAGAGGGGCTCATAGCCCAGCCAGACATTGGTGCCGATCAGCAGGGGGTGCTGCGGCTCACGTCCGCAGCTTGACAGGCTGGAGCTGAGCAGAATGGTAATCAGCAGGGCGGCGATGGTGAGGATGACCAGGTTGGAACGTTGTCTCATCACGACTCCTGCGTGGTTTTCTGAATTCGCGCATATTCGGCGGGATAATGCTCTTGCAGGCAGTCCGGGCAGACGCTGTGGCTGATCTGAGCTCCGGCATGTTTATGAATGTACACATCAACCTGCTCCCAGTAGCCCTGGTCATCGCGAATCTTTTTGCAGAAGGAGCAGAGGGGCAAAATGCCCCGCAAGGTTTTGATTTCGTCCACGGCGTGCTGGAGTTTGGCGATAACCTCTGTTTTTTTCTCTTCAGCCTTCTGGCGTTCCATGATTTCGGCGCGCAGGCTCTGGGTCTTGCGGGCCACCTCCCTTTTCACCAGAAAGAGCCAGACCAGAACCAGGATGAAGACGATGGGCACCAGGGCCAGGAGGGTATTTTTAACCAGCATGGAGCGAGGCACGGGTCGGGGTGGCAGGATGGGTTCAAACCATTTTTGGTAAAGACGAGCATAGGTGCTGTTGGCCACTACTATAGCTAGGCCTTCGTTGAGCTGGTCCAGCAGATTTTTGTTGCCGTTGACCACAGCAAAGCAGAATTTTTGCTCAAAACCCGGGGTGGTAATACGGGTGGGTTTCAATTCGCCAATGTCTTCTCGCGGGTCACCCACCGTAACGATATTGGTAAGGCCCAGTTGTTTGATGAGTTGCAGCCCCATGACCTTCTGGGCCAAGACGGCATCATGCTTACCGCGCGCCAGGAGCTGGAAGGCTTCGGTGAAGGTGGTGGTGAGGATAAGATCGGCGCCTAAGTGTTGGTTAACCGCCCATTCTTGGACGTTGTCGCCCTTCATCACCGCAACCTCTTTGCCCTTAAGGTCTGCGAGACTGCGGATAGTTTTCTTGTTCTCCTTGCGTACGAATATCTCACCATGCATGATGAGATAGGGCACGGTGAAGTCGTAGACCACATCGCGTTCCTGGGAGTAGCCGACCAGGGGTAGTACATCAAGCTGGCCGGTGGCGAGCTTTTCCTTAAGTTCATTCCAGGGGCCGACTTCAAAACTGATGTTGCGGCCCATGACACTGGCCACCGCCTTGAGAAGGTCAACGGAAAAGCCATCTGCCGTACCATCCGGGCGAACAATGCAGAAGGGTGGATAGTCAAGCTCGCTGGCCGATTTGATGATGGCGTTGCTTGAAGTTTGCTCGGTGTTGGCGTGGAGGGGAAGGGCCCATGTCGGCAGAGTCAGGAGGGTTAGAGTGATAAAAAACATGGGCCAAGCGCGCAGTGACATCAAACACCTCTATGCGATAGATAAGTAGAAAAGAGAACAAATTAAGGATGTTACAGGTTGATTGGGGAAAATGGTTATTCTCTTAATAATGCGCCGGCAAGCCAAACAATGTCAAGAGATGACTCGGTTAGATTTTTGATACTGATTTGCAAAATTTTGAGAATGGCAACGTGTCAGCCTTTTTCAGGCCGGATACACGGGCTGAATATTTGGGAAGCCCATCTCCGTGGTTGACTTTCCGTAATCGCTCTTATCACAATAAGTCGAATGCCCGACGGCATAGGGAGTAAATTTTTTTGGAGCCAGCCACCCATGAATCCTGCCATCCTCTTTGTTTTGATTATCTGTGTGCGGACAATCAGTATTGCCTTTGGCTCGCTACGGGATATCTATCGCCTGCAAAAGCAGATTGTGGTGGTCATCGCCACCAGTGTGATAGAGGTGTCGCTCTGGCTGGTCATCATTTCAAGGGCCTTGGAACAGATCAGGACCGAGCCTTTGTATGCCATTATCTACGGTATCGGCTTTGCCATCGGCAGTGTTCTTGGCGTCTTGCTGGAAAAGAATATTCCCCTTGGCAATGCTGAGGTCGTTTTTTTTGCGCCCAAGGATCTGGCCCTGGCCAAGGTCATCCATGATAACGGTTTTGCGGCCACCACCCTGCAGGGCCGGGGTTTGAAGGAGGACATTGATGTGATTTTCTGTTACGTCCAGAAGCGGGAGGTGCGCCACCTGCAAAACATTTTACCCAAGGATGGGCGTCTTTTTTACACCATTGCCCATGGCATTAAATCAAGCAAGCTGACCCGCTTTATGTAGTGAAATGAAAGCAAATTTCTGCTTTTTGCGCTTCTGCTTTATTTCTCTGAATCTGCCATGCTATACTTTTTCTATCTTGTGTGCCACGCCGCTTCCTTCCCTTATTTCGGGCGCTTTAATGGCGCTTACGGCCATTGACTTGTACCTCTCAAAGCAACCTATCTATGACAGCAGAGCAGAAACGGATTGATCGGCGCATCAGCGAACTCGGTCAGCAGTATTGGCAACGGATGAAGGGCGAGATGCCCAGTCTCTTTGACAGCCGCTATTGGCAGGGACATATCCTTGACTGGGTCATGGATGATGCGGCTTTCAGGGTGGATGCCTTCCGCTTTGTCGATGTGCTGCCCGCCCTCCATTCCACCTCGGCCATTGCCTCCCATGTTCAGGACTATCTCCTGGGTCAGGATCGGAAGTTGCCGGTGATGGTTCGTTCCGTGCTTTCCATGGCAAGCGGCGGTATTGCCGCTCCCCTTGCCACCCGCGCCATTCGCGCTAATATTACCGAGATGGCGCGGCGTTTTATCTGTGAGTCTGACCCGCAAAAGGCCATGGCCGTCTTTAAAAAACTGGGCCAAAATAATCTGACATTCACCGCTGATATCTTAGGCGAAGCCAGTACCAGTGATGAGGAGGCCGATCGCTACCTCCAGAATTATTTAAACCTCATTGCCGATCTGGCCAAGGCTGCCGACAAATGGCCGGACAATGATCAGCTCTACTCCTCGCCTATGGGGCCGCAGCCCAAGGCCAATGTCTCGGTGAAGATTTCGGCCCTGGACCCGTATCTTGATGCTGCCGATCATCTAGGCTCGGTGGCGCGTCTTAAGGAAAGACTGCTGCCCCTGTTGCGGGCCGCACGGCGCCATAATGTCTTTATCAATTTTGATCTGGAACAATGGGCCTGCCATGATATCACCTATGATCTTTTTGAGGAGGTGGCTTTCCATCCTGATCTCATTGACTGGCCCCATCTTGGTCTGGTGATCCAGTCCTATCTCAAGGCCTCCGGCAGCGACTGCAATCGCCTCCTTGAGCTCAGTAAAAGGCGAGGCACCCCCTTTACCGTGCGTCTGGTCAAGGGTGCTTATTGGGATTATGAGGTGGTGCATGCCCGTCAGAACGGTTTTTTCTGCCCGGTTTACACCAATAAGACGCGCACCGATGCCAGTTATGAGCATCTCACTGTCAAGCTTCTTGAGAACCAGGAGCTGATCACCCCGGCCTTTGCCAGTCACAATCTGCGCTCCCTGGTTCATGCCCTGGTCATGGCTGAGGAGCATGGCCTGCCGCGTAACGGTTTTGAGCTGCAGATGCTCTATGGCATGGCTGAGCCCCAGCGTCGCATCCTGGCTGAGGATGGCTATCGTCTTCGGGTCTATGCCCCCATTGGGGAATTGTTGCCCGGCATGGCCTATCTGGTCCGGCGTCTTCTTGAAAACACCTCAAACTCCGGGTTTATGCGCCAGAGTTATCATGAGGGTGTTGCCATCGCCACCATGCTCGCAGCCCCGGACCCTGGCCCGGAAATGGTGGAAAAAGAAGGACTGGTGCGTGGGGATCTCGTCACCCCTTTTCAAAACGTCAATCTTCTTGATTTTACAGATTCCCAGGTGCGCAGCCGGATGGTTACGGCGCTGGCGGCCTCCCTTGCCAAGCTGCCCCTTAGCGTACCCCATGTCATTGCTGGGAAGATGAGCAGTAATAAAGCCATAAAAAGACATGTCTCCCCCAATGATGCGGCTCTGGTGGTAGCGGAGGTAAGTCAGGTCACCCAGACCCAGGCCAAGAAGGCGGTGGCTGTTGCCAAAGAGGCGTTTGCGGCCTGGCGCGACAGGCCGCTGGTGGAGCGCGCTCAACTGCTGGCCAGTCTGGCCGGTATCCTTGAAAAAGATCGTTACGAGCTTGCAGCCCTTCAGTCCCACGAGGTTGGTAAACCGTGGCGCGAGGCAGATGGCGATGTGGCTGAGGCCATTGATTTCTGCCGGTATTACGCGCGCCAGGCCCTTAAAGAGCTGAGCCCTCGCTCGCAAGGGGATATGGCTGGCGAGGAGAACATCCTTTTTTATGAGGGCCGTGGTCCCTGCGTGGTCATTTCTCCCTGGAATTTCCCCCTGGCCATTCTCTGTGGGATGACCACTGCCGCTCTGGTTGCCGGCAATACCGTCATCATCAAACCGAGCGGGTCGGCAAGTGCAATGGCCTTTGAATTTTATCAGCGTCTGCTTAAGGCGGGCTTTCCTCCCCAGGTTGTCCAGTTTCTGCCCGGCTCCGGCGCTGATATCGGCAAGTATCTTGTGGAGCATCCTGATGTTTGCCAGATTGCCTTCACGGGCTCGAAAGAGGTGGGCTTGGAGATCATCGCCAAGGCGGCCCGCACCGCCCTCGGCCAGCGTGAGGTGAAGCGGGTGGTCTGTGAGATGGGGGGGAAGAACGCTATTATTGTTGATGAGGATGCCGATATTGATGCTGCCATCAAGGGCGTCATGCCGTCGGCCTTTGGTTATGCCGGCCAGAAATGTTCGGCCTGTTCCCGTCTGATCCTGGTGGGGGAGAGTTATCAGCTCATTATGCCGCGTCTGCTTGAGGCCTGTGCCAGTCTGCCCATGGCCCCGGCCACTGATCCGGCCTGTCGCCTGGGGCCGGTGATCGATCAGGTCGCCCAAGAACGGCTGGGGCGTTTGATTGCGGCACCGCCCAAAGACGCCAAGCTCCATTTTAGAGGGGAAGGACGCACCGCCGGATTTTTTGTACCGCCCACCATCTTTGAGGTGGACAAGGCCGACCATGACTTGATGCAGCAGGAGTTCTTCGGGCCCATTCTTACAGTGATGCAGGTTCCTGATTTTAAGAGCGCCCTGGAGGTGGCAAACAGCACCGAGTTTGCCCTCACCGGCGCGGTTTATTCCCGCAGCCCTCGCAACATGGAGGCGGCCCGCCGGAATTTTAAGGTGGGTAATTTGTATATCAACCGCGGCTGCACGGGTGCTTTGGTCCAGCGTCAGCCCTTTGGTGGTTTTGGCATGAGCGGTATTGGTACCAAGGCCGGTGGCCCCGGCTATCTCTTGAATTTCTGCAACCCACGCTGTATCACCGAAAACACCATGCGTAGCGGTTTTACCCCGGATTTACAGATGTAAAGATTGCCACGGAACCCACGGAAGAACACGGAATACTTTTACCAAAATTCTTTTTCCAGTGTTCTTCTGTGGGTTCCGTGGCAAAAAAATGTCGTTTCTTTTCGGTTAATGCGCTACTCCTGGTTGGTCAGACATGAATTGACCAACCAGGAGGGTCCATGGCTAAATACAAACCGCAGCATTCCCGCCTGCTCTTTATTGATCGCAAGATCCAGGAGGGCCGCTTCCCCAACTGCAGCTCCCTGGCCGCCGAGTGGGAGGTGAGCAGCAAGACCATCCAGCGTGATCTCGAGTATTTGCGCTATGACCTTGAGGCCCCCCTGGAATATTCGGCCAAGGAGCGCGGTTATTATTACACCGAAGAGCGTTTTCAGCTACCGGCCATGGATGTTAAGGAGAGCGATCTCTTTGCCATCTACCTGGCTGAAAAGCTCCTCAGTCAGTACGAGGGCACCCCGGTCTACCACAACCTCTGCCAGGTCTTCCAAAAGATCGAGGACTCCCTGCCCTCCAAGACCACCCTGGGCCCCGGCTCTGATTTTTCTCGGTTTTCCTTCTTCTCTGCTGCCCAGACCATGATCCGGCCCGGGATCTGGCAGGCCGTCTTTGACGGCCTGCGCACCCTGCACAGTCTCGATATCAAATACCAGCTCCCAGGCAGCAAAGACAAAGGCAGCAAGCGGCGCATCGACCCGTACCACGGAGTGCGCTTTGAAGGCGACTGGTACGTCATCGCCTATTGCCATTTGCGCAAAGCCATCCGTACCTTCAGCCTGGCCAGGATTTCGGAAGCGGCAGTGCACCCGGAACGTTTCACCATCCCGGACGATTTTGATTTTCAGGCCATCTCGGCCAGCCATTTCGGGGTGCATTGGAGTGATAATGAAACCAAAGTCCGCATCCGTTTTGGTAAAGAGGTGGCTCCCTATATTAGGGAACGCACCTGGCATGAGAGCCAGCAAATTACCAATAACGAGGATGGCAGCCTTGATCTAGAGCTGACAGTCAGCCACCTCTTTGAACTCAAAAAATGGCTGCTCTCCTGGGGCAGCCAGGCCCAGGTGTTGGAGCCTGGCGAACTGGCCAAGGAGATAAAGGCAGAAGTCGGGGCCATGGCTCGGCTTTATGATGGGGGTTAAGCTTCGCACGAGAGTGGGAGTACGGGAGCCATAGGTGTTGCTGTTGTCTTGGTTACTCGTGAAAGTTTGTTCCTTTTCGCCCACTTCACTGGCTACTTGTCTAAAAAGGAACCGAGCCAGCGAAGTGGGTGAGCGCGCTGCCAGGCCAGGGCTGAAGGGGGGGGGCAATAGGGAGGCCCTGCGGGCTTTATTAAATACCTAAGCATATCCATTAATATGATAGGGCTTTTGAGTGAGTATCAGGTGGAGTTTTGAGGGGAGGGCGTACTAGGGCATATGCAGCAAGTCATGCATCCCTAAATCAAAATAAACATACATATTCTGTATGCAGGGCAGCAGCCTAGCTATATATGTTATGCCAAAATAAAAAATCATCCCTCTTGCTGCCAAGTAACATATTTGTTATCATTTAACTATGAAATGGCAAATTCAATATTATAGTCACAAGCTCGAGAAGGAGATTCTGGATCTACCCGATGGTTTATTGGCCAGGTATTTACGACTCACAGACTTAATGCTTGAATTTGGTTCAAATCTCGGCTTGCCACATACCAAATCAATCGAAAATGGCCTTTTTTAATTACGAGTGAAAAGCAAAGAAGGCATAGCAAGGGTTTTCTTTTGCACAAAGGTTGGTAAGAAGATCGTAATGCTCCACTCATTCATTTATAAAAAAATCTCAAAAAACACCAAAAAAAGAAATTAAGATCGCCAAAACAAGAATGAGCGAGGTGCTTGAAAATGAAACATTCTGAATTAAAAGAAAGGGCATTAAAACAAAATGGGGTCAAGGTTGCTTATGATGCTTTGGAGCCTGAATTTTCCCTGCTTCATGAATTATTAAAAGCACGCCAAACAGCAGGATTAAGCCAAGCAGAAATTGCTAAACGTATGGGCACTAAAGCACCAGCGATAACACGTCTTGAATCCTCTCTAAGCAGTGGTCAACATTCACCATCCATTGCCACCCTAAAGAAATATGCCAAGGCCGTAGGTTGCCACCTTGAAATAAAGATTGTGGCCAATAATTAAAAAAATGACATAACAGTTCGCTCAAGCACGACGGGCGAGCTCGCCGATTTTAACGGCTTTGGCCGAACTTATCAACCTCCGTAAGGCGCGCGTCTCAGCTTTGCGTTCGGCGGCGGGATAAATCCAAGATCCTAAAAAAAAAAAATCAATTCGCTGGATAATACTAAAAGGAATAGCCCATGCCGATTTTTGAATTTGAATGTAAAGATTGTAGTAATAAATTTGAAGAAATAACAAAGGTGCACGAAAAAATCTGCTGTCCTCAATGCAAATCATCCAATCTTAGAAAACTGATCTCAGCCGTTGGTACAAACTCAAATGATCGCAAATGCAATTGGGGTGATACGAGCCTGCCCAATAAGCAAGAGTTTGAACGAATAAGATCCAAGACTTCTGAGTGAACAAACCTTGCCAAAAGCTTAAGTAATGGTAATCGGAGCCTGACCATGTTTTTGCCGCGGTATGGCCCACCTGAATGAAGTAAGCTCCTTTACTCAAAGACCCTAGTCTAAAAGGTCCCTTTCTTCTGCATTTAACTATTTCTCCATTGCAGACCTGAGCGAGCTGGGAGCCGGGAAAAGGATAAGATTTGTAAACTGTCTGAGCGAAGCGAGTTTTTAAAATTCCCTTTTCACGGCGGAAGGAGAGCGTGCCGTAGGCCAGGTCTGTTGGGGTGCCCTTTTCGCCCGTTGCACTGGCTGTGTTACTTTTCAGGCAAGTAGCCAGCGAAGTGGCCGAAAAGTAACACAGTTTCATTGGCAACCAAGACAAAAGAAACACACACGGTACCTTGCCTCTCAAAAAAGCGACATCACCACATTACCCTTCCAACTCCTCCACCTCATCCTCCTCCACAGCTGCCGACTCCAAAAGCTGGGCGTCGATCACCTTCTTGGTTTTGGCCCCCAGCTTCTGCAGTTTGACAGTGCGTCCCACCAGATTCCCCTTGCCGCTGGTAAGACGCTTGTGGGCGATCTCGTAGCTTTCCGTGGCCTTGCCCAACTGCGCTCCCACCTGTTCCAGGGCCTCGATAAACAGGACAAATTGATCGTGAAGACGGCCGGCGTCAGTGGCGATCTGCTGGGCGTTGATGTTCTGGTGCTCATAGCGCCAGATATTATTAATGATCTGCAGGGTGGCCATCAGGGTGGAGGGGCTGACCAGCAGGATCTTTTGATTGAAGGCCTCGGTGAACAGGTTTGGTTCGTGTTCAAAGGCCAGGAGCAGTGCCGGTTCAATGGGAACGAACATGATCACCAGATCCAGGGAGTTGACGCCGATGAGTTCGTCGTAATTTTTGGCGCTGAGTCCGGTGAAATGGGTGCGTAAGGAGGCAATGTGGCTTCTGATCTGGCGCTGGCGCTCGGCATCATTATCTGCAGCGTGGTATTGTTCATAGGCTACCAACGAGACTTTGGAGTCGATCACCACATCTTTTTTCTCAGGCAGGTGGATCACCACATCGGGTTGCAACCGTTTTCCCTTGTCGTCGTGGAGGCTTACCTGAACCTCGTACTCTCGCCCCCTGCTGAGGCCAGACTCCTCCAGGAGCCTCTCGAGCTGCATCTCGCCCCAGTTGCCGCGCATCTTGCTGTCACCCTTTAGGGCCTTGGTGAGGTTGAGGGCATCGGTGCCAATGCGTTCGTTTAATAACTTAAGTTGATTGATTTCGGTGAGCAGGGAGGCGCGCTCCTTGTTTTCCTTATCGTAGACATGATCAACCCTTTCCCGAAAGCTGGTGAGTTGCTCCCGCATGGGGGTGAGTATGGATTCAATGTTGGTTTTGCTCACCTTGCTGAATTTTTCATGTTTCTCTTCAAAAATGCGGTTGGCGAGGTTTTCAAACTCCTTGGTCATTTTTACTTCGGCCTGCTGGAGAAGCTTGAGCTTGTCTTCGGAGGCTTTACGTTCTTCGGCGATCTTGGTCTGCAGGGCAGCATGATTGGTGTCGATACTGTTTTTTTCAACGCGCAGACTCGCAAGCTCGCTGCGCGCGGCATCCCGTTCCCGGGTCAGCTCCTCAATCCTTTGGAGCTTGGTGGTCACAGCGGCCATGTCGGCCCGCAAGGTGCTGTGTCTAGAGCTGAGCTCTGCCATCTCTTCGTGCAATTTGCTGTGCTCGGCAAGAAGGGCTGCATACTGTTTGTTAGCCTCCTGTTCCTTGCGGCCGTATTCAGCATCCGCTGACGAGGCGCGTTCGGTGAGTACGGCAAGCTGGAGATCAAGAGCGGTGGCAGCCTCAAGACTTTCGGCGAGCTGTAGCTTGAGAAGGTGCTGTTTTCTGAAGACAAAAAAAAGGAGCATGGCCATGAGGCCAAGGGCAATGAGCCATGGGGCGATCTGCAGTAAGGATGTCATGGGATGGGTATCTCTCTGGGGCTGACAATGAAATAAGTAATAATGCTATAGAAATACCATCATTACCAGCACATGGCTATCGCAGAGAAATAATTTTTATTCAAAAGAATATCGAGCTCTATCTTAACAGGGCGTTTGGTGGTGATGGTCGAGATAAGATTGAAAGATGTGGGTAGGGTGGGTTGGCGGCGCGCACCTCAAACCAAGGGAGCAAAAAGAAAAGGGCATCTACCTAGGAAGGGGAGGGCAAGAGTGTGATGATGCCGGCAGGTTGCCGAAAAAGCGGAAAATACCTGTGAACAAGGCGTATTACGTTCTTTGTTATGCTGCGCCCTTCTTGGGCTTAACGGTAAGGACAGGACAGGGCGCCATCTTGACAACCTTTTCCGCTACAGAGCCAAAAAGAATCTTTTCTAAACCTTGGAAGCCGTGGGTTCCCATGACAATAAGATCGACATTGCGCTTGGTGGCCAGATTAATGATTTCATGGGCAACATTGCCAATGAGAACGCATTCCTCAATTTTTATCTCATTATTGTAGGCCTCAACAAAACGGTGCATCCGTTCTTTGGCGGCCTTGTCTATTTCATCTTCGATGGCCACAATGGGCATCTGCGGGATAAAAAAATCAGAATAATCGGTATATAGCTGGGCTACAAAGCATAACAGGATACCGGCCTTGAACTGCTGGGCGATGCTGAGAGCGTATTCCATGACATGCTCAGCATTGTCTGAAAAATCAACGGGGACGAGAATCTTCTTGATGGTGATCATGGGGTGTCTCCAGCTAAGGGGCGTGTGATGTGATCGTCTCAATTCGTTTGGTTGTATTGTAGGTTCTGGCGGCCCTGTTTGTCGAGAATCTTTGTGGGGAAATGTGTTTTATTCTCAAAAATTTAGAGTGATTCAGAAAAAAGAGATTTTGCGGGGCAGAAAAGTATTTTTCTGGGGATATTTTCTAGGTAGTTTGCCTGACATTTTGTTTTTTTTGGGAGGTTAGAAATGGCTGAAAATCGGGGGCAATTAATTTATATCTGGAACAGGTAAACAGTAGGTAAATATAGAAACTATGCGGGTTTTGAGCCATTTGTGGATGGGTAAAAAAAGTTGACAGCCTATCTATTCTATAGTAAGCAAACACTGATTTAATGAGGGACCATTCAGTAATTGTCAGGAGAGAAATTTATTCCTGCGACTTGGCGTTTGAAAAAATAAGGCAAGTGGTGGGTTTTTTGGTTTGCACTGTGGTTGCGGCTCTCGTGTCAAGTGGGGAAAGCGGCAAATACATGACAAAATTGAAGAGGAGGAAGGAAAGCTTATGATTACCATTGACTTGACTATGCCGATGCAAATCCTGAACATCATGATTTTAATGATGGTGTTGAATGCGATTCTGTATCGTCCGGTCAGAAATATCCTGGCCCAGCGTAAGGAAAAGTTGGAGAGCCTCGCGACTGACGTAGAAAACTACAAGAAAAACGCCCGGTTACGGGTTGAAGAGTTTGATTCTAAGATGAATGAAGCCCGGCGTAAGGCCAAGGCAGAGTTCGATGGAGCCCGGGCTGCTGCTCAGGCGGTCGGAAATGAGAAACTTGCTGAGATTCGCTCTGAGGCCGACAAGGCCAAGGCCGATCAAATCACCATAGTTGCCTCAGAATTTACCGCTGCCCAGAAAGAGCTGACCGGCAAAATCGATGACTTTGCCAAGGACATGGCTGGGAAAATTCTGGGGAGGGCTGTTTAATGAGGAGAGATGTTAATTGGTCCAAGCTGGGTCTTTCCGTTCTGGCGGTCGTGGCAGTGGTGGGACTCACTGCCCTGGCATATGCCTCAGGTGACCCCCATGCTGCCGAGGCAGCTCATGGCGGTGGCCATGGCGGCGGTGGTTTGGGACTGACGCCTGCAAAACTGAAAGATCTTGGCTGGCGTGCCATGAATTTTGCTGCGCTGCTGATCATCCTTGTCAAATTCCTGAAGAAACCCATTGTCGATGGCTTGCGTGGTCGCCGTCAGGGGATTCGTGAGGAGTTTGATGATCTTGAGAGCCAGCGCAGTGCTGCTGAGAGACAGTATCAGGAATATGCCTCCCGTCTTTCCGGTCTTGATGCCGAGCTCAAGAAGATGGTGGAAACAGCTGTTGCCCAAGGTGAGGTCGAGAAAGAGCGGATCATTGCCGAGGCCAACGAGGCTGCAAGTCAGATCAAGCGCCAGGCCGAGTTGTCAGTGGCTAATGCGGTTGCTGAGGCCAAGGTGAAGCTTAAACGTGAAGTTGCCGATCAGGCAGCCGTCATGGCTCAGGAGATTATCAAGAAAAATCTCCAGCCCGCTGACCAGATTGCCTTGGTTGAAGGATATTTAGCTAAGGTAGGAGGTGTCGCATAATGAAGAACGCAGCCATTGCAAAACGTTATGCCAAGGCGCTTCTCGCTGTTGGTAAAGATGAAAATGCCCTTGATGAGTATGCAACAAGTCTCAACGAGTTTGCCGCCCTGGTTGCAGGCAATCCTGAGCTTGCTGATGCTCTGGCGAATCCGATTTATCCTCTTGATGCCCGCGAAGGGGTGATGAGGGAGATCGTCAAGGCCGCCGGCGTTTCAACTATGATGGGTAATTTTCTGAAACTGCTTGTCCAGAAGCGGCGGGCAGATGTTCTTGGCGATATTGCGGAGATGTTCCAGAATCTTGTGGATCAGGAAAATAACACCTGTCAGGGTGTTGTCACTTCCGCCACCGAGATATCTGCCGACCTTCAGGCCAAGATTCAGAAAACTTTAGAGAAAATAACCGGGAAGCGTGTAACCGTTACCAATAAAGTAGATGCGTCAATCATTGGCGGTATGATCGCCAAGGTTGGCGACTTGGTAATGGATGGCAGCATCAGGACGCAACTCGAAGATTTAAAAGAGTCTATTAAGGGGAGTGAATAAAGCAATGCAGATTAAAGCTGAAGAAATCAGTCAAATTATCAAAGGCCAGATCAAGGATTTCGAGACAAAGGCGGATCTGAGTGAAACCGGAACTGTCATCTCTGTTGGTGATGGTATCGCCCGAGTCAGTGGAGTTGAGAATTGCATGGCTATGGAACTCCTTGAGTTTCCTGGTGGCATCCTCGGCCTGGCTCTTAACCTTGAGGCCGACAACGTAGGTTGTGCGGTTCTTGGTAATGTTGCCGGAATTAAAGAGGGTGACATTGTAAAACGTACCGGCAAGATTGCTGAGGTTCCGGTTGGTCCTGAGATGGAAGGTCGTGTTGTCGATGGCGTTGGTTTTCCCATTGACGGTCAGGGTCCCATCAACGCCAAGCATTCCTCCAAGATTGAGGTTCTGGCCCCTGGTGTTATTGCTCGTAAAGGTGTTCATGAGCCTTGTTATACCGGCGCCAAAGCCATTGACGCCATGACTCCTGTTGGTCGTGGTCAGCGTGAACTTGTTATTGGTGACCGCCAGATTGGCAAGACCTCAGTCTGTGTTGACGCCATCATTGCCCAGCGCGATACCGACGTACATTGTATCTATGTCGCCATCGGCCAGAAGAAGTCCACTGTTGCCCTGGTTGTTGAAGCCCTGCGTAAGAACAACGCCATGGAATACACCACCGTTGTTGCTGCCTGTGCTTCTGATCCAGCACCTATGCAGTATGTTGCCGCCTTTGCCGGTACCGCCATGGGCGAGTATTTCCGTGATCGTGGTCAGCATGCCCTGATCGTTTACGATGATCTTTCCAAGCAGGCCGTTGCCTACCGTGAACTTTCGCTGCTCCTTCGTCGTCCACCAGGACGTGAGGCATATCCCGGTGATATTTTCTTCAACCATAGCCGTCTTCTTGAGCGTTCTTCCAAGCTGAGTGATGAGCTGGGTGCCGGTTCTTTGACCGCCCTGCCCATTATTGAGACCCAGGCTGGTGACGTTTCCGCCTTTATTCCTACCAACGTTATCTCTATTACCGATGGTCAGGTTTACCTTGAACCAAACCTGTTCTTCTCCGGTGTTCGTCCGGCGATTAATGTTGGTTTGTCTGTATCACGTGTTGGTGGTGCAGCCCAGGTTAAGGCCATGAAGCAGGTTGCCGGTACCCTCCGTCTTGACCTTGCCCAGTATCGTGAGCTTGCCGCCTTTGCCGGTTTCGGTTCCGATCTTGATGCTGCCACCCAGGCCCAGTTGACCCGTGGCGCCCGTCTTGTCGAGATTCTCAAGCAGCCTCAGTATCAGCCGCTGCCCATGGAGAAGCAGATTTGTATCATTTTCGCCGGCACCAAGGGGTATCTGGATACGCTGCCCCTGGATACCCTGGCTGATTACGAACAGGATCTGTACACTCACATTGCATCCTCTGTTCCTGAGATTTTCGATACCTTGAAAGACAAAAAAGAGATCGATAAAGCTCTGGATGAGAAGATGCATGCTACCATGAAGGCCTTCACTGCGACCTATAAGGCTTCTAAAGGTCTCAATTAAGGAGGTCGGTAATGGCTAGTTTAAAGGACATTTCAACAAAGATTGGCGGTGTGAAAAAGACATCGCAGATCACCAAGGCCATGAACATGGTCTCGGCTGCTAAGCTTCGCGGCGCCCAGCAGAAGATGGAAAATTTCCATCCCTATGCTGAGAAGTTCAATGCCACCATGGCGAATTTGAGCAGCGGTGCCACCGGTGATTATCCTCTTATGGAGGTGCGTGATGTCAAGACCGTTGAGATCGTGGTTGTCACCTCTGACCGCGGACTCTGTGGTAGTTTTAACGCAAATATCATCAGCATGGCTGAAAAGCTTGCGCGCAAGTATGAGGCTGAAGGGAAGAAGGTTTCCTTTGTCTGTGTCGGTAAGAAGGGCTCTAATTATTTCAGAAAAAGAGGCCTTGTTCGCAAGGCCTACCGGGATATCATGGGAACCTTTCAGATGTTCAATGCCCGGGAAATCGCCCAGGACATCGCCTTGAATTTTGAGGCCAGTGAGGCCGATGAAGTCAAGGTGATCTATGGTCATTTTCACAGTGTTGCCAGACAGCTGCCCACCACCATTCATCTTCTCCCTGTTAAGCCAGTGGAGTCTGAAGCAGGTGTTGATGTTGCCGGTCAGGTTGCAGATTATATTTATGAACCGAGCGCCGACGAAATCATGGACGTGCTCTTGCCTCTGTACATGAATGTTATGATTTATAACTCCATGCTGCAGATTGGCGCCAGTGAACATGCCGCCAGGATGACCGCCATGGATAACGCCACCAACGCCTGTAATGACATTGTTAAGGAATTGACGATGATCTTTAATAAGGCCCGTCAGGCAGCTATTACCGGTGACTTGATGGATATTGTCGGTGGTGCCGAGGCACTAAAGGGATAATTGACATAAATAACGGCGGCTGCGGATAAGCCGCCGTTCGTATACTTTGAAGGAGGCCAAAAGCCCATGAGTGAATTAAAAAGTGGTAAAATCGTTTCGGTTGTAGGACCGGTAATTGACGTTGAGTTTCCTGCCGGTAACCTGCCTGATATTCAGACTGCCCTCACTGTTACCAATCCTGGTATCGATGCCACCCCTGACAACCTGGTTGTCGAGGTTGCCCAGCATCTTGGTGATAACGTTGTCCGCGCCGTTGCTATGGATCAGACCGACGGCCTGGTTCGCGGCATGGAAGTAAAGAACACCGGTGCACCCATCACCATTCCTGTAGGACCTGCTACCCTTGGTCGTATTATGAATGTTGTTGGTCGTCCCGTTGATGGTAAGGGCCCAATCGCTAGAGACAAAACCGGTGTTATCCATAAGCCGGCTCCTGCCTTTGTTGATCAGTCCACCGAGGTCCATGTTCTTGAGACCGGTATTAAAGTTATCGACCTTCTCGTACCATTTCCACAGGGTGGCAAGATGGGACTGTTCGGTGGTGCCGGTTGTGGTAAGACCGTTATCATGATGGAGATGGTTAACAACATCGCCATGCATCATGGTGGTATTTCGGTATTCTGCGGTGTTGGTGAGCGTACCCGTGAGGGTAACGACCTGTACCAGGAGATGAAGGAGTCTGGCGTTCTTCCAAAGGCTGCCCTTGTTTACGGTCAGATGACGGAACCTCCAGGAGCCCGTTCTCGTGTTGCTCTTACCGGTCTGTCTGCTGCTGAGTATTTCCGCGATGAAGAGGGCCAGGACGTTCTCTTCTTTGTTGATAATATCTTCCGTTTCACCCAGGCTGGTGCCGAGGTTTCCGCCCTTCTTGGTCGTATTCCTTCAGCGGTTGGTTATCAGCCCACGTTGGCAACCGATCTTGGTGCTCTCCAGGAACGTATTACCTCCACCACCAAGGGTTCCATTACCGCGGTTCAGTGTGTATATGTACCTGCCGATGACTTGACCGATCCGGCCCCTGCTACCACCTTTGCCCATCTCGACGGTACTGTTGTACTTTCCCGTCAGATTGCTGAGCTTGGTATCTACCCTGCAGTTGATCCCCTTGACTCCACCTCTCGTATTCTTGACCCGAACGTACTCGGTCAAGAGCATTACGATGTTGCGCGTCGGGTTCAGGTCAGCCTGCAGAAGTACAAGGATCTCCAGGATATTATCGCCATTCTTGGTATGGATGAACTTTCCGAGGAAGATCAGCAGCTTGTTGGTCGCGCCCGTAAGGTACAGCGTTTCTTGTCTCAGCCCTTTACGGTTGCTGAGGTCTTTACCGGTATGGACGGTAAATTTGTTAAGGTTGCTGATACTGTTCGCGGTTTCAAAGAGATTCTCGATGGCAAGCATGATGATTTGCCTGAAATTGCCTTCTACATGGTTGGTTCCATTGAAGAGGCTGTTGAGAAAGATGCCAAGGCCAAAGCCAAGGCAGCTTAATAAGGTTGAACGAGCATCAGGGTGGGAAGCCGCCCTGATGCCATTAATCGAGGTGATGTGTTATGGCAGAAACAATTGAACTTGAGGTCGTAACCCCCTCAGGCCCGGTGGTAAGTGAGAATGTTGATATTGTCACGGCCCCTGGTTATGGCGGTGTTTTCGGCGTTCTTGCCAACCATGCCCCTTTTCTCTCCACCATCAAGATTGGAGAGTTGTCCTATAAAAAAGAGGGCAAAGAGTATTACCTGATGGTGAGCGGCGGTTTTTGTGAGGTATCTAATAATAAGATTACCTTTATCGTTGAAAGCTGTGAGAAGGGCTCTGGTATCGATATTGATAGGGCTCTTCGTGCCAAGGAGAGGGCGGAAAAACGTCTTGCTCAGGCTAAAGGTCATCAGGAGAAAATCAATGAGGCCCGGGCCCAGGCTGCGCTGCAGCGTGCTCTTGCCCGTGTCCAGGTTGCTGAGAAAAAAGGGAACTAACAGCCCCTGTTTTACAAGTGAATGCTCATAAAAAAAGCCGCGCAATATTGCGCGGCTTTTTTTATGTTCCATGCCCAGTTGTTATTTCTTTTCCGACAGGTTGGCCTCTATTACAAAACCGCCATATTCAGTTTCAAAGGGAATAACGATGGTTGGCGAGTCTGAGAGTGTCGCTATCTCAACGCCTTTACCGGTGATCATGGTTGGTGTTGCCAGATCGAATTTGTGATTCATTTTGCCCAGAGTGGCCTTGGCACCACCGCATATCATATTAGTCAATTCACCAACTGCATCGATGATTTCATCATCAATGGACTCTTTAGGGTCTTCCATGAGCATTTTGGCGACGATATTGATGATACATTTTTCTGAAAAACTGAGGATCATACAGCCAGAAACTTCATCACTTGCCATACCAATGATGCCGGTAACATCACCATAGGTAATGTTGTCATCTTTTAATGATGGTTTCTGGGGGTGGACATGGGTTTGGCACATGGTCTCCAGAACATTCTTGGTGGCTTGAAGAAACGGGTTTATAAATTCTACTTTCATAAAGGATAACCATGATCGGCAAGTCTCTTGTGGCAGAGACTTCTCGAGGTGGGTTGAGATGCTATGTAAAGGGCGAATCAGCTGGGAAAATCCGCACATTTTCTGAAATCAGTTCTTTTTTTAGAATGATTCAGCTGAGGTTCTTTGTCAAGAAACTCTCTGTTTTACAAGCGATAAAGTCTCGATAGACGCAATGTTTCTCAAATATGTTTTTTAGGTAGTTTCCCCATGATGTTTTTTTGCCGTAAGTAGTGTAGAAAGATTGGCGCAGTAAGAAAATTGATATTTTTTACGTTATACGTATCAAGATTTAGGAAGGAGACGAAATGAACGCCAAAGAGAGAATGGCCATCGACAGACAAACATGTGCAGAGCTTTCGCCTGAAATCAGGAGTGATAATTATGATGAGGTATCTCTGGGCTTTACTGTTGAAAGTGTCAAAACCGAGGCGCTGCGGTGTCTGAATTGTAAAAAACCAGGCTGTCGGCAAGGTTGTCCTATAAATAATGATATTCCCGCCTTTATAAGCCTTGTTGCTGAAGGCAAATTTGAGGAGGCCTATTGGAAGGTCCGGGAGACCTCTTCCTTGCCAGCCATCTGTTCGCGAGTCTGCCCCCACGAGAATCAATGCGAAGGTTCCTGTGTGCGCGCCAAGAAAGGCAAGGCCGTGGCCATCGGCCTTATTGAACGATTCATGTCGGATTGGATGGTTCATCATCAAAAATCCCTCAATGTCTCCTGTGCCCTGCCCAAGGGTAAAAAAGTAGCCATTGTCGGTTCTGGTCCGGCCGGCATGACAGCCGCCTATCATTTGGCCCATGCCGGTTATGAATGTACCATCTATGAGTGCCTGCCGGTTATCGGCGGCATGCTTAAGGTCGGCATCCCGCCCTTTCGTTTGCCTCGCCATATCTTGAATGCTGAATTTGCCGCATTAAAGGATTGTGGCGTTAAAATTATCCACGACGTGGTGATCGGCAAGGATATTAGCCTTGAACAACTGAAGGCCGAGCATGGTTTTGATGCTGTATTCATCGGTGTTGGTGCGCACAGCAGTCGTAAACTTGGTGTTGAAGGCGAAGATATGGCAGGTGTTCTGCACGGTATTGATTATCTGCGCAAGGTCCTATCCGGCAACAAGGTTGATATCGGCCAGAACGTTGTTGTGGTTGGTGGTGGTAATGTGGCCATTGATTGTGCCCGGGTTGCGTTGCGTGAGGGGTCAAAGAATGTTTTTATCCTCTATCGGCGAACCATCGAAGAAATGCCCGCTTCCAACGAAGAGATTCATCATCTCCAGCAGGAAGGTGTTAAAATAGAGTTCCTTGCAGCGCCTGTAAGGGTTGTTGGCGAAAACGGCAAGATGACTGGCATTGAATGTGTGAAAATGGAACTTGGACCTCCTGATGATTCGGGGCGCAGAAGGCCGGTGGAGATTGCTGGCTCCAATTTTGTCATTGCTGCCGATTGTGTCATTCCGGCTATCAGTCAGAATGTTAACCATGAGGTCGATGCCGGGCAGGATATTGCACTGACCAGATGGGGAACCTATATCATTGACAAGACCACCTTTCAGACCAATGTTGATTGGATTTTTTCCGCTGGTGATGCGGTGCTCGGTCCCCAGACCGTTGCCAAGGCCGTGTATCAGGCCAAAGAGGCAGCAGAATCCATTGTCCGTTATCTTGAGGGCCGGGATTTGAAAGAAGGACGTGATGTCCGGGATCTTGATTCTTAAGATGGATGAAGCAGTGCGTGGTCGTGCCATTTTTGGGGCGGCCACGTGCCAGGAAGAGGTGCTTGAAGACTATGCGGCAATTTGTAATTGATGAGTTGACCCCCCAGGAGCGCGATAATCTCGAGTCGTATCTGAAAAAGAGCTTGAAGGTAGCTCCCATGATGGGAATATTCTGGCTCCAGCTTCCGGAAGATCTCTGGGCAGATGCCCAGTTAGGCCATGATGAATGTGGTCCTTTTTATTTTGGCATTGAACTGACTAAAGACAAATTCATTGCCGAGTTGCTGATTCGCAGTGAAAGTAATCTGCATTGTTCCTGTATCGCCTACGCCACCCCCACTCAGCGTGAATTTTTACTGCGCTTTGTCGATACCATGCTTGAAAATGAGCATATCAAGGCCTGATTTGATGGGGACATTGACCACGCGCTTGATCGGAATTTTAAAATAGGTTTCTTCCCGGCCCCTCCTTTTGCTATACTCAACATATTGGTTGCGTATAACGTGGAAGTGAGGGGAAGCTGTCATGAGTATTGGTGATTTTGAAGATTATCTGTCCATCGAGCTTAAAAGCGAAATGGCCGACAGTTATTTTGGCTTTCGCAAGGTCATTGAAGAAGATTCCCTCGAGTACAACGACAAGGTCAGGCAGTATTCATTCATCCTCGAAAAGCGGATCAGCTTCGATCTGATCCGCATCTATATCCTTCTCCACGAAGAAGAGCTCATCAACAACTTTCTCGATCTCTGTCATATAAACAAGAAACTTTTTTACGACCCCTATCTCACTGAGTCTGAAACGATCAGGGCGAGGGTGTTTGAAAGTGTCCGGATGCGCGGCTTAACGCGGCAGGGGCGCTTTCAAAATTTTCTGGTGGACTGTTATGATCGTCTCTCTCTCCATGTTGAGAGCTATCGCAAGAAGTATAAGGAACTTAAAGAAATTCGCGCCGATATTGTTGAGGAAATAAGTCTTTTTGAGAAAAAGCACGATGTCTCGGCAATGATGACCTTTCTCCATACATTAGGTGCGCAACCTGTGGCCGGGCACATGGCCCAGGGTCTTGAAACGGGAGTCTCCCTTGCCATTGCCAAAAAAATGAAGATTGATGTGCCCGAAGACGTCGAGTACCATCTGCCGGTTTTGCCTCAGCTTCCGGCCTACCAGGACATCAAACATGAGCTTATCAGTTTAAGTGAGCAAGCCTACCGTCTGCAAAGAGAGTCCTTTCTCGTTATTTTCGCCAATAATTTTTTTAAGCCAAGGGCCTGATCTATCCCCCAGAGGGTGAGATGGCCGTTATCGCACCCCTGATCTTTTTTTTCTCACCTTGCCTATCGTATCGATAAAGCGACCCATCACATCGTAATACATTGCACCGGCAGCGGTCATGATTGTGTTGTGGCCGGCTCGAGGGACAGTCTGGAACTCCTTTTGATGGGCAATCGACTCAGCAATAAGTTCCATGGCATTGGTGAGGGCAATGATTTCGTCATTTTGGCCGTGGATGATGTAGGTGGGCATGGAGATTTTTTTGATCTTGTCCAAGTTGTGGAAACCATCATCTTCACAGATTTCCAAGGCTGCAACATCAACGCCGATAGTCTCTAAGAGGGGCAGGGTGAAGGCAAAGCCGCTGTCGATAAGCAGGGCGTCAATAAGATCAGCATGGGCCCAGGCCAGTTCAATGGCCGGTGCGCTGCCAAGGGATCGGCCCATGACCAGGAGTTTCCCTTTGTAACCATGCTTATGGCGCCAGGATGAGACTTCGTCGAGGATGGCATGACAGTCCGTCATCATGGTGCTTGCAGAAGGGATTCCGGTTGCATGGCCGTAGCCCCGGTATTCGGCGGCGATAAAGGTGATACCGCGTTTGTTGTACATGATGGCGGCATCATCATAGTCAGAGACAATCTCGCCATTGCCATGGAAAAAAAGCAGGCAGGGGGCGCCAAGATTGCCGGAAGGAAAAATGCGGAGATGAAGAGTGATGTTGTGCGCAACTTCAAGATGGATATCTTCAGCATTGGGAGGGCAAGGAGATCCGGAAGGGGGTGTTGGGTGAAAGATATATTCCGAGATGCCGGGCTGATCGAGTTTGTCGTAGGTGTATGGCGTCATATGGGGGGGCCTCATTATGATTGCAGAGAAGAGCGTAGCAGCTTCTATAAGATGAAAAGGTTGTCGGTACTATAAGAAAAAACAGGGAATGAGCAAGGATGATCGGCAGGAAATGGAAAAAAGAGAAGATGTGAGCCGGTTACGACCGTTATTGATAACGATTTCTGATCGCCTTGAGGACGTCGGTGATTTCAAAAAAGATGTCGACGATTTCCGGATCAAAATGTTTGCCCGAGTTCGCCAGGATCTCCGCATAGATGTCCTCGTCATCCCACACCTCTTTGTAGACACGGGTAGAGGAAAGGGCGTCATAGACATCGGCCAAGGCCGTGATCCTGGCCTCCAGGGGGATTTTGTCACCTTTCAGGGGTGGCGCACAACAGGAGAGAAAATTGTCTAAGGTCAGATCGACGGTGCCGGGATACCCGCTGCCGTCCCATTTTTCATGGTGATGCAGAGCAATCTCCAGACTCATCTTGTCGAGATTGGAGGTGGTGTTGGCAAAGAGACGGGCGCCCAGAATGGTGTGCTGTTTGATGTGGGAAAATTCGGTATCATCCAAGGGGCCAGGTTTTTTAAGAATGACATCGGCAATACCGACCTTGCCGACGTCATGGAGCATGGCGGCCAGGCGAATCATGTCATGGCGGGATTTGAGTTCCTGGGTGTCAAGACCGTATTTCTGGGCCCAGCGGCGGAATATCTCAGCACTATAGGCCCCCACCCGTTGGACATGAGCGCCGGTTTCCTTAGGGTCGTGCAGTTCTGACATTTTGACCATCCGTAAAATCAGCTCCCGGTTCATGGTGCCTCGCTCAATGGCAACGGCGGCATTATTGGAGAAGAGCTGGAGATAGGTCTGGATTTTTTTTGAAAAAGGAATGGGTCGCTTGTTTTTGTCCTGGGCGTTGATGAGCTGCATGACGCCAACAATCTGGTTGTTGAAGGAGTGCAGAGGGATGGCCAAGATGGAAACGGTGCGGTAGGAAAATTCTTCATCAAAGGATGAGTTGAAGGTGCAGGGCAGGTGGCTCGGCAGGTTATAGGCATCGTCGATGGCGATAATTTCATCGGAACGGGCGGCATGACCTACGATTGAGGCGTTGGTGCAGGGCACGCTGAGGTTGGTGTACTGGACAGCGCGATTGCCGTCTTTACCATAGAGGCTGTCGTTCTGGACCTGGTTGAAGACAAGGCTTTCTCCCTGGGCCAGAAAAATGGAACCGGCATCCGCATTGGCGAGGCGACGGGCCTCATAGAGGATGCGGTCCAAAATCATATCAATATCATTAAGATGGTCCAGTTCCTTGATAGTATTGAGTATGGATAAAACAACTTCATCTGCTTGCTGCATAAATGGCCTGGCTGGGGAAAAACAAAAAAAAGGTGCTGGAACAGAAATATGAGCATATTATCGGGGGAAGTGAAAGAAAAAAAGAAATCACTCCTGGGTGAAAAAATAAAAAAAGGGGCATGAGCAAATTGCCCAGGCCCCTTTTTTTATTTTTAGATCGTTGCTTAGGTCAGTGATCTACCACCAGCAAATGGTCTGATCAGCATCCCAAACCATATCAACAAGCTTTGCGTAATCTGGAGACTCAACAGCAAGGTTGAACTCAACATTTTCGCGATCAGCGGAAACGATTTCTTTGAGCTTCTTGACATCATCATTGATCGCAGCGGACCGCATAACGTGTAAGATTTTCATCTTGATAACTCCGTATTAAGTAAGGGTAATTGGTCTTAGCTCTTGTCAGCTCTCATGATGCCGTAAGGAATGATGTATTCCATGTCGCGCATCTTTTGGCCAAGTTCTTCCAAGGTCATCTGGGTAAGGCCGAAATTAGTCGCGTTACACTCAGGCAGGGTAAAGCAGTCGCCTTCCATGTCGCGGAGCCATTCCACATTCTCCATATGGTACTCTTTCATGTCCTTGTCGCTGCATGCGACATCGGTCAGGTCATTGTACATAACACAGCCAAAGGCATACATGTTTTCTACAGCAAGACCAAGGGCAGAACGAATACCATCAAGGGTATATTCCCTACTGGGCATTAAGAATATTACTTTAGACATTGTGTTCTCTCCTTATAAGGTCAGGTAACAGTCATAGTCTTCGATGATAGCGCCATGCTGAGCCTGGGTGGCCATCTTGGTGCTAGTAAGACCTGCGGGGATGTCTTCAATGTCGTAGCCAGCCTTCTTGTAGCTATCAACACAGATGGAGACATCAACACCTTCCATAGCGCAAAGCTTAGGAAATGCAGCACATTTTGTCAGATGGGTTGAATACCAGGTAAAGAAGACTTTAACCTTGGCGCCCTTAGCAACGGCAGCTTCTGTAACTCCCATTACGTGCCGCATGTGCTGAGGAGACGTAACAAAAATACCAATACTCTTTGCCATTTTATCCTCCAGAATAAAAAAGAAAAAAAAGGCATATTCAGGGATGAATATGCCGTTAACTCAGGTTGAGGATTTCAATTACTGCTTTCTTAGGTAGAAACGAATGAAACCGGAATCTTCTTTCTCTCCGAGGTACTCATGGCCTGCTCGGGAGCACCAACCGGGAAGGTCGTTACGAGAACCCGGGTCGGTGCCAAGGATTTCAAGGATATCGCCGGCATTAATTTTATCGATCTCTTTCTTGGTACGCAGTAAAGGCATGGGGCAGCTCAGTCCTTTCGCATCAAGGGTGCGGGCTACTACAAGACCGTCAGGTGCAGTTAAATGATCACTCATGGGGACCCTCCGTCAAAAAAAATTAGGTAAAGTAAACAGATGCGGCAAACGCCGCTTTAACCTCGCATGTGCCGCTGGCACAGGATATTGCAAATTACGAATTAAAGTCTCTAACAGGAATGGGGGGGGGTGTCAAGAAATAATGAATAGGGATTCATATCGGCATTTTGGTGTCGCCTGAACCAGGAGCGCCAATGCCGTTATTGATGAAGCAGTGTCGGTGGTTCAAGGATGAAATAGTAATGGTATATCAGTAAGTTGTCATCTTTTGGGCGCAGCCCTAGCCCTCGGAAAAAAAGTGAATGAAGAACACATCATTGTTGACAAACCAAAGCGCCATGGGTAATGAATTGAGGTTCAATGATTTTGCAGTGAGCAATCCAGGTAACTAATGGATTTTTCGACTGATTAGGTATGATTACCGTGTCTCTGGGAAGGTCTGCTGTAAAAGGGTTTGCGAAGAAGAGGGGAAAGGGCGCCGACCGGCGGTTGTTTGTCTCTTCTGAGTTAGGTGTAAAAGTTGGCAAATCCACGATCTGCTTGTCCTAAAAGACACATGTTATAGGTTTTGGAGAGAACCGTGGATTTCATGGAACAGCATACTGAGGGAGAGGAGAAATTATGAGCGAAGGAAGCATTGTTGTCAGCAAGGTAAACGAGCTGTACAAACGTCTCTGTAAAGAGGAATGGAATGCGACAATCACGGGCCTTGTTGTTGGTCTGTTGAGTGTCTTGATCATGGCCTGGTGGCGGCCTTGGGGGGCGGTGGGTGCTATCCGCAACTGGGGCGACTGGATGATTCATGGTTTCGCCAATATGGTGGGCGCTGAATCTGGGTTTTTGGAGCTCTATCTGTCGGCTCCTAACGGCTGGCTGACCGACTCTGGTTCGGTTATTGGTATCGGTTTTATCGGCGGTGCCTTTATCTCCGCCTGTCTGGGCGGCGATTTTGCCTTCAGGGTTCCGCCCCGTCTTGAGCTTGTTAAGGGTATGCTGGCTGGTATCCTTATGGGTATCGGCTCCACCCTGTCCGGCGGGTGTAATGTCGGTGGTATGTACAACGCCATCGGCAACCTGGCTGCTAACGGTTTTACCATGTGGCTCGGTCTCGTTATCGGTGTTGTCTGCGGCCTGAAGTATATCTACTGGGAGATGTCAAATATCACCTGGGGCAGCGGTGGTGCCAAGACCTTTGACTTTCCCCAGGGCATGAAGACTTTCTTGGGTTTTGTCGGTTTTGCTGCCCTTGTTATCGGGGCCTACAAATATGCCGGTATCGACGATGTTGAAGGCATCGACGAAATGGGCGGGGTGCTTTTCTCCGGCGAGAAAAGTGCAGAGTATCTCAAGAGCCTCGGTGGTCTGATAATGATTGCTGCCGGTCTTGGCTATACCATGCAGCGCGGTCGTTGGTGTATGGTTCAGGGCTTTCGTGAGCCCCACATGACAGGTGATTGCACCCTGGCCAAATCAGTGGCCTTAAGTATCTTTGTGGTGGCTATTGGCGCGGCTGTTCTTAAATATGGTGTGCCCATGCGCGCCGAGGGTATTCCTGTGCTTGCCGAGGCCAACTATGTGCGTGGTACCTTCGGTTGGGGGTCCATTGTCGGTGGTGCTATCTTCGGTTTTGGTGCCATGCTGGCCGGTGGTTGTGGTTCAGGTACCCTTTGGCGTGTGGGTGAAGGTCAGGTGAAACTTATTCTGGTTGTGCCTTTCTTTGCCTTGGCCAACTCTTTGACCACCAAGTGGTTTAAGAATTTTGGTGCTGACCAGATCAACCTTGAGCGCGAGGGCAAGCTTGGTAAATTTGTCTATCTGCCCGATACGTTCGGCTACACCGGCACCTTGTTTTTGATCGGTGCTATTATGGTTATCTGGTATTTAGTGGTGACCTGGAATGAAGAGACCAATAAGCTGATTGTTGACTTCTAAAATCTAGTTTATTCTGACGTATAAAGCGCATTCCTGTCGGGTTGACGGGAATGCGCTTTTTTTTTGCACCATAGAGGCATTCTTTAGCATATCCCCTTAAGGGTGTACGGAGATGCAAAAGATTGCTTTCTGTCTCAAGTTCGTTGTGGTACAGGAAGGCCAGCCTTTTGGCGGTTAAAAAAGCCGGATGATATAATAGACCATCCCTATGGAGATCATGAGCTCCAGCACAAAGGATGAAATAATACCTGCCACGGCACCGGCCCCTGATTTAGCAGCAGCCCGGAGTTCTTTTTGTTCAAAGGAGAGCTCGCAGAGCAGACCACCGATAAAGGCACCGATGAGCATGCCCCCGGCTATGGGCAGAAAGAAGCCGATAACAAGACCGATGGTCGCTCCCCAGATGCCTTTTTGGGAGCCGCCGAAATGGTGGGCTCCCAAAGCGGTGAGAATATACTGGCTGCCCCAGGCCGCAAGGGCGCATAGGGTGAGGACCATGAAGTGGAACATGGTAATGGGCTGAAAGTCGGTGATCAGGCCATGGATTACGGCGCCAACGACAATGATCGATGGACCGGGAAGGACTGGTAGAAAGGTGCCGAAAATTCCCAGGACCAGGAAGATGACAAGAAGAAGATCGGCAAGGGAAGGGGGCCAGGACATGGCAAGTAACTCCTTTGCAACAAGGTGCGATTTGAAAATCTGTTCGGGTTCGTGCTGGCAACGTAAACCGGAAGGTTACCAGCGTAAACAACAATCAGCGCTCCTGCTTACGGCTGTTGGTTGGTGGTATGAGCCTCGGTAATCAGCACATTGACAAGTGATTTTATGGAAATTTTCTACGCACTATTTCTCGGTTTTTTGCAGGGAGCCACGGAATTCTTACCTGTCTCAAGCTCAGGTCATCTGTTTCTTGCCGAGCATTTTTTTCAGGTGGAAGCGGCAAGCCTTACCTTTGATGTGGTCCTTCATCTCGCCACTCTGGCTGCTATCCTTGCTTATTTTCGTCGTGACCTTGCCAATCTGCTGTTGGCCTTTTTCGGAAATTATGGCCCGGAGCGGGGTCCCCAGGAGCGGAAGATCGCCTTTTACATCTGTTATGCCACAGTGCCGGCCGTGGTTGTTGGCTTGCTTTGGGGAGAGCAATTCGAGACCATCTTCCGTTCGCCGCTTTTGGTGGCCTTTAGCTTAAGTGCGGCTGGTTTGATGTTGTGGTGGGCCGAGAAAAGGGGGGCACGGCAGCGCAGTTTTTCCTCTTTAGGTTTCTGGGACACTATGATTATCGGCTGCGCCCAGGCTTTGGCGTTGATACCGGGAGTCTCCCGCAGTGGTTCGACGATTACCGCCGGGCTCTTTCTGGGCCTAAATCGGGTGGCTGCAGCCCGATTTTCGTTCCTGCTCTCAGCGCCGGTCATTTGCGGGGCGGCAAGTTATAAACTGGTAAAGCTTTTTACCGGTCCGGGTCTTGACAGCGGCCAGTATCTTTTTTATGGGCTCGGCTTTCTCTCTTCAGCCATTTCCGGCTACGCTTTTATTAGCCTGCTTATGCGCTTTGTCCAGACCCATTCCCTGGCCGTGTTTGCCTATTATCGATTTTTTTTGACAGCTCTGGTATTATCAGCCCTGGCACTGGGCTATTGAATTAAAGATTGAAGGATGTCCTGGGTATCTGGTCGTCCTTGGCCACTTTGAATGATGATCGAATTTGTAATTTTTTATAGCTAGAGGTTTATTGTGGAGAGTAAGAACTTATCAGAAAAAACGCAGAAGGTGTTGAAGCGTATTCGCAAACAATTCAAGGTGGGCTTCAACCCCTTGAAGATTCAGGATTTGCAGCTTGATATCCTGCAGGTCAACGACCTTGAGCATCTGCTGGCCGGCAAAGATCCCTTTGAAAATGTCTCAGAATTTCCTTTCTGGGTCAAGCTCTGGGAAGCATCCATGGTTCTTGCCCATGTTATGGCCTCCATGCCTGCCAAGGGCAAGCAGACACTCCTTGAGCTGGGCGCCGGCATGGCTGCCCCCGGGTTGGTGGCAGCCGCCCGTGGCTATAAGGTGACGTTAAGTGATTATGAACCCCACATCCTTGACTTTCAGAGGGTGAGCGCGGCGGCTAACGGTTTTGATGATATTGAGTTTCGGATGATAGATTGGCTCAAGCCGCCCGAGATGCCGAAGTTTGATCGTATCATTGGCGCCGAGATTCTCTTTCGTGATGAATTTTTTGGTCCCTTGCTTGCCATATTTAATGAGTATCTCAAAGATGACGGTGAGATCTACCTGGCCCATGACGTGCGGCGTAAATCCGTGCCCAAATTCCTTGATCTGGCCCAGAAAGAGTTCAAGATAGTTGTCAGCAAAAGTACCATGCAGAATGAAGAGGGTGAAAAAATTACTATTTTGGTGAACCGGCTCACTAAAAAATAACTATGCCTGTCTACGATTACGAACATATTGATGAAGGGTGTGATGTCGGCCGTTGTTTTGAGTGGCTGCAGCCCATGGCCAGCGATAGATTGACCACCTGTCCTGCGTGCGGCGGTGCGGTGCGGCGCATGGTGTCTCGGGTTAATATCTCCACCCCGAAGACCAATGCTGATTTGAAGAATATGGGGTTTACCAAGCTTGTTCGTCGCGATAATGGCATTTACGAAAATGTCACTGCCACCGGCAAGGAAAGTAAGATCTGGGACAGCCGTAAACCGGAAACCATGCCTGATCTTAAGTCGAAGATCGGTGACTAGCAGGCTGGTGACAAACTACGGCGCGAGGAAGGGCTGTGGCACAAATAATCTTAGGTACGCGACTTCAGGGAGACTCCGCAATGCTCAGTTACTTAAGTAAGCTCTACCCCAAGGCACTGGAAATCTACGCTGATCTCCTGCGGGGCGCGCTTTTGCGCTTATTTGTTCACCCCAAGGGCAGTTGTTGTACGGCATCTTGTCCTTCCGTCGCTCGCTACGTTTTCACGCAGCTTGATAAACTGTTGTTTGTTGAATTTAACCTTGTGAACAGATCAAGGTTCTCATGAGATACGCCGACATTGACTGGAATATGCTCTGGCAACAGGCACGCCAAAAGAAGAGCTGGAAGGGGAAGAAGAAAAAGGATTGGGACAGGCGGGCGGCTTCTTTTGCCAAACGTAATCTTGGTTCTGATTTTAGTGATCTTTGTCTGCAGATGATACACCCTGACCCCAGTTGGACCGTCCTTGATGTGGGCTGCGGGCCCGGAACTCTGGCCATTCCTCTGGCTCGGCAGGTGAAAAGGGTCACGGCCATGGACTTTTCCGAGCAGATGTTGGCTGAGCTTGCTTTAAGGGTAAAGGAGGCAGAGCTTGGTAATATCAGCTCTGTGCATGCCTCGTGGCGCGATGACTGGCAAGAGCATGGGATTGAGCGCCACGATGTGGTCGTTGCCGCTCGGTCCTTGGCCGTGGATGACCTGGGTGCTGCCCTGGCGAAGATGGTACGCTGGGCCAAAAAAGAGGTGATAGTTGTTGACCGGGTTGGGCCAGGTCCTTTTGATCCTGACCTTTTTGCCGCTCTGGGTCGGCCTTTTGAGCCGGGACCTGATTTCATCTTCACGGTAAATATCCTTTTCCAGATGGGGATCACCCCATCCCTTGATTATCTTGAATTTGATCTCCAGCGTCAGTATGCTGACAGACACGAGGCCATTGAGGGCTGTAGCTGGATGGTGGATGATCTCAGTGAGGCTGAAAGGCCTCGCTTGGAACAGTATGTTGATGAGCGGCTGTCTGCCAATCAGGGCGGCGGTGTGACGCTGACCAGAAAAAAACCTGTGAAATGGGCGTTTATCAGATGGAAAATAAACGAATAAGCTTATGAGAATAATGATTGTCGGTGCGGGTGAGGTTGGTCGTCACCTCTGTGAAAAATTATCCATCGAGGGCCAGGAGGTTGTCCTGGTTGATGAGGACGAGGCAAAACTACGCCGACTTGAGCGGGATCTGAATATTCTGCCTGTCCATGGCAGTGGTGCCTCCATGCGGGTCCTGGAAGAGGCTGGGATTGATCGTACCGATCTTTTTATCGCGGTCACCGATTCCGATGAGGTCAATCTCATCGCCTGTATTCTTTCCAAGCAGTATAATGTCCAGAGCCGCATCGCCCGGGTCAGAAATGATGATTTTTACAGCCATTCCGGGCCGGGGCCTGAAGAGGCCCTGGATATCGATTTACTGATCAGCCCGGATCTGGCCATGGCCGAGGAGATCCTCCGGCTGTCCGCCCTCTCCGACGCCTTTGACGTTGCTGAATTTGCCGATGGTCAGGTGGAGCTCCTTGGCTATGAGGTGTACAAAGGCAACCCCACTGTGGGGAAGAGTCTGCAGCAAATCCAGGCTATACAGTCGCAAAATTATTTTGTCATAGCCGCCATTATCCGCGGTCAGCACACTATTATCCCCCGCGGCAACGATGTTATTGAGGCAGGCGACAAGATTTATCTCGTGGCCCGCAAGAAAGATATCATGGATGTGGAGGCGGTTTTTAACTTTACCAGCCATATGCCCAAGGATGTCTTCATCATCGGCGGCGGCATTATCGGCTATACGGTGGCCAAGGCCCTGGAAAAGAAAAAAATCAATGTCCGTCTCATTGAGCAGAACCCCGTGGTCTGTGACCGGCTGACGGCCCAGCTCGACAACACGGTTGTCCTTAATTTTGACGGTCTTGAGGCCCACGATCTGCTGGAAGAGGGTATTGATCAGGCCGAACTGGTCATTGCCGTTACCAACAGTGACACCACCAATATTTTATCAAGCCTTTTGGCCAAGCATCATGGCGCCAAGAAATGTATCACCAAGATCACCAAGCCGGACTTTATTCCCATGCTCGGTAAGCTGGGTATTGATGTCGGCCTGTCGCCCCGCCTTGTTGCAGCAGATATGATTTTGCGCTTTGTGCGGGGCGGGGGCAAGATTCTTTCCGTGGCAACCCTTTTGGGTGCGGATGCCGAGGTGGTGGAGATTTTGATCACCGAGGATCGGGAGGATGTGACCGGGATTGCGCTGATGTCGATGAATTTCCCGCGCGAGGCGGTACTCGGTGCCATCGTCAGAAAGAGAAAGGTGATTATCCCCTCCGGCCAAACGAAATTGAAACTAGGAGATACGCTGGTCATCTTCTTTGCCAAAAATGCCATGGCCGAGGTTGAGGCATTTTTTTCTTGAGAGCGTCTTCGCGCTTGCCTATCTGTAACCGATAACTGACAACTGATAACATTCCTATGCGTACTGGCGGTGTTCTTAATATAATCGGCAAATTGCTTTTGCTGCTTTCCCTCTTTCTGTTGACCCCTATTCCCTTTAGTCTGTACTACCAGGACGGCATGGTGAAGATGTTCCTGCTCTGTTCTGTGCTCGGGACCATGATGGGTGGCAGTTTGCTGGCACTCTTTGCGCCAGAGGATGATCTGGGCTATCGCGACGGTTTTGCCGTGGTGGTTTTGAGTTGGCTGGGCCTTGCTCTGTTGGGTTCGTTGCCCTACTTTTTTTGTGGCGCCATCCCCAGTTTTATCGACGCCTTTTTTGAGTCGATGTCCGGTTTCACCACCACTGGTTCCACCATCTTGAATGAGGTGGAAATCCTGCCGCAGAGTGTGCTTTTCTGGCGGGCGACAACCCACTGGTTGGGCGGTATGGGTATCATTGTCTTGTCGCTTGCTATTCTGCCCCTGCTGGGGGTGGGTGGTATGCAGCTTTTTCAGGCTGAAATGCCCGGGCCGACCAAGGACAGGCTGGCGCCGCGTATTCAGGATACGGCCCGGATTCTCTGGGTGGTCTATGTCGCCTTTACCCTCATTCAGACTGTTCTCATGATGCTGGGGGGTATGACTTTCTTTGATGCCCTCTGTCACGCCTTTGCCACCTTGGCCACCGGTGGGTTTTCCACCCATACTGCTAGTGCCGGCTATTGGCAGTCAGGCTATCTTGAGTATGTGATTATCCTGTTCATGCTCCTGGCCGGAGTCAATTTTTCGCTCCATTATCGGGCTTTTGCCCAGCGTAGTCTGAAGCCCTATCTGCAAAACGAAGAGTTTCGTTTTTATATGATTATCGTTGGTGTGGCCACCGTGGCTATTGTCATCGCTAATATGGCCCATGCCGTGTACAGCGCCTTTGGCAATAATCTGCGCGATACCCTTTTTCAGGTGGTGTCGATGATCACCACCACCGGTTTCGGCACGGCTGATTTTGATCAGTGGCCCTCAGTGACCAAGGTTATTCTCGTCTCGCTGATGTTTGTCGGCGGTTGTGCCGGCTCCACCGGCGGCGGCATCAAGGTGGTTCGCGTTCTGCTTTTTTTTAAGTATGCCCGCCTTCAGCTTCGCACTTTGATTCATCCCAGATCCGTGGGCGCCATCAAGCTTGGCAACCAGAAGGTTCCCAAAGAGGTGATGATCTCCATTTTGGGATTTTTCGCCATCTATATTGGTGTTTTTTTTGCGGCCAGTCTGCTGGTTACCGCTATGGGGGTCGATCTGGTCACCGGCATGACCTCGGTGATTGCCACTTTGAACAATATCGGCCCCGGACTTGCAGAGGTTGGCCCGTCTCGAAATTTCGGTGATTTGCCCCAGGCTGCCAAGGTGGTTTTGAGTTTCTGCATGTTGGCCGGCCGCTTGGAGCTCTATACGGTGGCTGTCCTTTTGACCCCTGATTTCTGGAAAATGGCCAGAAGGCCCGTTTGGCGCTGGGAGCTTGCTCAGAAGAGAGAAGGTAGACTTCAGAAATAAGAATTTTTAAATAGAAGGAATGGAATGAAATAAAGAAGTTAGAGAAATAAAGAAGATGGAAGAGTCTTTGTTTTGAAAAGTACCTTTTTCTCTATTTCTTTACCTTCTATACATTCTTTATCTTGCGATCTTGGTGCCTATCAAGGGAATAAATGCCCTGGTGGTTAAGATCTTACGTTGATAACAAATATGACCAATAAAAAATATCAATATGATGTCCTGGTTGTGGGGGCTGGTCATGCCGGTTGCGAGGCTGCTTTGGCTGCAGCACGCATGGGTTGTCGCACCGCCTGCGTGGTGATGAATGTTGATGGCATCGGTGCCATGAGCTGTAATCCCGCCATCGGTGGCCTGGCCAAGGGCCATCTGGTCAAGGAAATCGATGCCCTGGGCGGTGAGATGGCCAAGAATATTGACGCCACCGCCATCCAGTTTCGCAGGCTGAATACCAGCAAGGGCCCGGCCGTCTGGTCATCCAGGGCCCAAGCCGACCGCTTGTTGTATCGGCTGCGCATGAAGTCGGTGATGGAAAATCAGGAGAATCTTGACATCCGCCAGGCCGTGGTGGATCGTCTCATCGTGGAAGAGGGTCGCATTGCCGGGGTTGTCACCTCCCTGGAAGAGGAAATCCGCAGCCGGACGGTGATTATCGTCACCGGTACCTTTCTGCACGGTCTTATCCACATTGGCCTTAAGAGTTTTCCGGCCGGGCGTATGGGTGATGCCCCGTCAAACTCCTTGCCCCGGCATCTGAAAGAGCTTGGTTTTAAGATTGGCCGGATGAAGACCGGCACCACGCCTCGCCTGGATGGCACCACCATTGATTATTCCGAACTTGAACCGCAGTACAGTGACGAGCCTGCCAATCTTTTTTCCTATTCGAATTCCGGTGAGCCGGTTCTTGAGCAGCGGCCCTGCTATGTCACCTACACCAATGAAAAGACCCACGAGATTATAAGGGCCGGGACTGATAGGTCGCCGATGTATACCGGCATTATCGAAGGGATCGGCGCGCGCTATTGTCCTTCGGTGGAAGACAAGGTTATGCGCTTTCCAGAAAAATTGCGCCACCAGATTTTCCTGGAGCCGGAAGGGCTCGACACCGTGGAGGTCTATCCGAATGGATTGCCAACCAGTCTGCCCATTGACGTCCAGCTTGCCATGCTGCGCTCCATCAAGGGTCTGGAAAAGGTCAATATCATCCGGCCCGGTTATGCCATTGAGTATGATTATGTTGAGCCCACCCAATTGACCTCCAGCCTTGAGACTAAAAGGATAAAAGGGCTTTTCCTGGCCGGCCAGATCAACGGGACCTCCGGTTATGAAGAAGCAGCGGCCCAGGGACTCATGGCCGGCATTAATGCCGTGCGCTCTTGTCGCAATGAGGAGCCTTTGGTGCTGAGTCGCGCGCAGGCCTATATCGGCGTTCTCGTTGATGATCTTATCACCTTGGGCACCAAGGAGCCTTATCGGCTCTTTACCTCGCGGGCCGAGTATCGTCTCTTGCTCCGAGAGGACAACGCCGACATTCGTCTCACTGAAATTGGCCATGAGATTGGCCTGGTGGATGACGCTACCTATCAGCGTTTTGACGCTAAGAGAAAGGCGATCAGGGCAGCAGTTGCCCTGTTGAACAGCACCCAGATCCGCCCCAAAAAAGAGGTGAATGAGCGTTTTGCCAAGAGGGGCATGGCTGAGTTGAAACAGGCGGTGAGCCTTGCGGATCTTCTTCGCCGTCCGGAGCTCACCCTTGACGATCTGCCTGGCCTCACCGGTGTCGCGTTTGATATTGCCACCGAGGTCAAGATTGAGGTGCAGCTTGAGATCAAATACGAAGGATATATAAGTCGCCAGATGGAACAGGTGGCCCGGGGTAAAAAACTTGAGGATATCCAGTTGCCGCTGGAAATGAATTACTCCGGTATACCGAGTCTTTCCAATGAGGTTGTGGAAAAACTAAACATCATTAAGCCCCGTTCTTTGGGGCAGGCTTCCCGTATTTCCGGGATAACGCCGGCAGCCATTTCCGTGCTTCAGGTCTATCTGAAAAAAGAGGGTCTGTTGTAGTTGTAGGAGGAGCTCGCCAGGAGAAGTCAGGTGTTGGAGTGCGCTATGCTGCAATCCAAGGAACGTGGGAAACACAACAAAAAACCCTTTCGGCGCCAAGCGCTGAAAGGGTTTTTTTTGTTGATTAAAGTGGGTACAAAAGGCGACTTTGTTAGTCGCTGTACTTTTGGCCCTCAAGCAAGGCGTTCAGGGTGTTGATGTTGTCGCGGAGAATGAGGGTTTGACCATTAACGGCTTCGGAGGCGGCAGCGAGTTCTTCGGCATTGGCAGCAAGCTGCTGGGTGCTGCGGTCCATCTCGGTGACCCCGGTGGTAATCTGGCTGATGCCCTGGGATTGTTCATGGGAGGCAGTGGAGATTTCGCCAATAAGAATGCTGATTTTACGGGAGCCTTCCGTCACTTGTTGTGATTCCTGAACAACAGTGGTTGCCTGGCTGAGGCCTTTAGCAACATTGCCAAGGGCCTGACCCACAAGGTCGCTTGATTTTTTGGCGGATTCGGCCGTGCGCTGGGCCAGGTTCCGAACCTCTTCGGCGACCACGGCAAAGCCGGCTCCTGCCTCGCCGGCCCGGGCTGCCTCCACGGCGGCATTTAAGGCCAGAAGATTGGTTTGAAAGGCAATACTTTCAATCTCGCCGATGAATTTAGCAATGGCGTCAGAATCTTGTTTGATGTTTGCCATGCTGGTCTGCATATTGTCCATGCTTTGACTGGCCTTGGCGCTGATGCGCTCGTTTTCTTGGATGGCAGTATTCGCCAATGAGGAATTCTCATCGTTTTGATGGGTCATGGAGGTGATTTCCTCCAAGGAGGCACTGGTCTCCTCCAGGGCGGCAGCCATTTCCGAAGCCATTTCAGCCACGGTCTGCGAGGTCTGGGCCGTAACCCGGGCTTCAGCCCCGATGCGATCGGCGCTCATGTCAAGATCCTCAACAATGGAGTTGATTACCCTAATAATCATCTCCACAAAGAAAAAGGAGGCGGTGAGGACAATGGCAATGGAGATAACACCGGCCACCGTGAAAAAGAGACTGAAGTAATTCACCTCGGTAATGGCGGCCTCTTTGAGGCTCTGGGAACCGTTACGCAGTTCATCAACTGCCGCCTTGGTGCTGGCCATCAGGGCATAATAATATTCAAAAAAATCGCCTTCAAAGACAGACAGGGCGCTATCCATATCGTCCTGTTCTAAGGCCGGCAGAATCTGGCTGCTGATAATGTTCTTCATGGCTGGCCAGGCGGTGGCCAATTCATTATACGAGTCGGCGACGGAAGAGGCCCGGTCAATATTATGGCAACTGCCGCAGGAGAGCTGGCCGTTGCCGTTGCCCTCAACATAGAAACGCATCTCCTCCACGGCCTGGTCAAACTTCTTGGTGGTGGTGGAGAGGCCGGTTAAGGAGTCGGGGTCATAGTCAATGATCTGTGACTTGAGGATGCTGTTGAGGAGGTTGAGATTGAGACGGGTGCGGGCGATGGCGTCGATATAGTTGGCTTTAAGTTCGATGCCGCTGTACATGGTTCCACCAATCTGTACCCGGTGGATGATGAAAAGAGCGATTACTGTACTGCAGATAAGGGCAAAGGAGATAAAGGCGACCAGGACAAAGAGTTTGATGCGTAAGCCAAAACTATTAAAAAACTGTTTCATAACCAACCCCAAGAGGTATTCAATTTGACAACCTAAAAGTCTACACTGGAAATGTATCGGACAGTATTGATAAAAATGTAAATATTAAAGAAACAACCCTGTTTGGTCCCGGACTTATCGACTTTCTAAAATCTGGTCGAGCTTACGGGCCAGATAATTCATGTGGATTTTTTCTTCTTGGGCAAGATGGGTGAAGAGCTTGAATCTTTTTGGCTCTCCCTCCTTCCGTGTTAAGCGGGAGTAGAGATCGTAGGCCTGGGCCTCAAGGAGCATGCCGAGGCTGAGAATGTCTTCCATGTCATGGAGGTGAGGGCCGAAATGGGCCATGATCTGTTTGCGGTCCATACCCCCTTCCATCACTTCCATGGTGCTGATGTCGGGGATCTCATCGCCCTCAGGCAGGAAGCCATGGACCAGGCCAGCCTTGTGGCGGTCTTCAAAGTCAGCCATTGTTTGCAGTAATTCTTTCTCCTCTTTGCCCTCAACAAGATCCTTCATGCCGAGGTAGAGTTGTTTCAACCCTTCCTCCATGGCATAGGCCATTTTGAAAATGTCAGTATAGTCTTCGGCGGTAAAAAACTCCATGCCGATCTCTTCGGTGCCGCCGGCTCTGATACCGTTCCACGCCTTGATGCCGCCGCTGATATTATACACCTCCTTAAATCCCTGACCCTGCAGCAGCTGACTGGCGGCCTTGGAACGCACTCCGGCCGCACAGTAGACCAAGGTTGGTTTGGCCTTGTCAAGCTCGTCTTTCCGGCTGATAAGTTCTTTAAGGGGGATGAGGATGGCGCCGGGCAGATGCTCCTGCTCATACTCCTTGGGCTGGCGGACATCAACAAGTTGAAAAGTATCATTTTTGTGGGCCTTGATATACGCTTTGGCCTCATCGGTACTGATGCTCTGGCCCGGGCTGAAAAGATTTTTCCAGTTCATGGTGTCTGCCGTGGTTGAGATTAATGAAATGTGTAGAAAATATACCTATTTCCTGGGGGAGAATCAAGCACGCTGCAGTTGCAGGGAAGATCTTTGTTCAAACAGAAGTTATGGGTGGTGAGAAGAGCAACCGGCGGAGCGAAACAATGAGTTTGTTTTGGCGTGGTTTTAAATTCTGACAAGTTCCACCTCACCCCAGGCCCCCAGTGTTTCATTTTTGACAACAACAACCCCCCGTAAGCCCGTGATTGTTTGCGCCACCTCCAGGGTGTGGGCCATGTCGGCGTCCGTTTTGAGTTCATTGCCAAGACGGGTGGCGGCGGTGTCGGCCAGGGCGGTGTCAGCGGCAACAACGGTAACTGAATCTGCCTGGCCAAAGGAAAGGGAGTGACCGATGGATCCTGAGGAGGTGCAGATACCCAGTGGCATTTTTTCTGGGCCGATACAGAGGCCGATATGGTTGCTTAAGGGCGACTCACCGGCAAAAATACTGATCAGACATTCTTGGCTGCGTAAAAGAAAAATGTCGCCGCCATTTTCCACCATGACTTCCCTGGTCAGGCCGTTTTTTAAGAGGCCCAAACCCACAAATTCGGCAATGGCACCGGCCACTGCCGCCATGGGGCCAACCTTGGCAGTGCGGCCGGCCTCAAGCATCTTCTGGATAATTGCCGGGGCCAGGTTGTCTGCGGGCAACGGGATCAGGGAGCTTGCAAAGAGGGGATGGCGGCGTATATACCCTTCAATCTGGCTGCGGCAGGTCACAATGAGGTCGTGGGCAGGCGCATGGACCTCATGCTCGGCGAGGATGAGAAGGTCAGTTTCCTGGACGGTGACGGTGGTTGCCACAAGAGAACCATGATCCACCATGGCGCGGTAGGTGCGCTCCTGGTATGATAATGGGTGACGTTTTTTAGCTTGTTTTGCGCTCAAAATAGTATGAATGTGGGATTTGATTACCAGCCTGACTTCCCGAGCCACCTTATCCGTGATGAATGTACTGTGCCAATCCCTCAAGATAAAGTGAAAACAGCAATTAAAGAGCAGGAACTCTGCATTATCTTCAGCCGTTATCCCAGGCCCGGTGCCAGTAAAACCCGCCTCATTCCATATCTCGGTGCTGAGGGGGCTGCTGATCTCCAGCGCCGGATGACAGAAAAGGTGGTTGCTGAGGCCGCCCGCCTGGCAAACCAGGCTCAGGTCCATGTTGAATTGGCCATGGCCGGAGCCACCCAGGATGAAATGGAGGCGTGGCTGGGGGGAGAGTTCTCCTGGCGCCGGCAGGAAGGGACTGACCTTGGCGAAAGAATGGATTTTGCCTTTGCGCAGGCCTTTAATCAGGGCGTCCAGCGCGTGGTTTTAGTGGGGGCTGATTGTCCGAGCATCTGCACAGCTATTTTGGCCCAGGCCTTTGCACAATTGCATCACCATGAGCTTGTTTTGGGGCCGACCAGTGATGGCGGCTATTATCTCATCGGGCTCAGTCGGCCTTGCCCCTTTCTTTTTACCGGGATTTCCTGGGGGAGCGATCAGGTTCTTGCCCAGACCATGGCCGCAGCCAGGGAGGCCAGGCTTCAGCCCATGCTGCTTGAGAGCTTCTCTGATGTGGATCGGCCAGAGGATTTGGATGTGTTGACTCTGAAGCTGCTTGGTGCGCAATCATGACGCCTGCACTTTCTATTATTATCCCCACCCTCAATGAAGAGAGCACCCTGGCTGCGACTCTGAGTTCATTGCCGGGAGATGTCGAGGTAGTGGTGGCTGACGGCGGCAGCCGTGATAGCACCGCTGCCATAGCCACAGGGCATGGCGCTCGTCTTGTTGTCTCAACGTCTGGCCGGGCCCGGCAGATGAATAAGGGCGCGGAGGTTGCAAGGGGCGAACTACTGCTCTTTCTCCATGCCGACACCCTCTTGCCGAATGGTTTTTGTGATGAGGTGAAAGGCTGTCTTGATCGTGAAGGGGTGGTGGCCGGGGCCTTTCGGCTCAGGCTTGTTGGGCAAAAAAGAGGGCTCAACCTTGTTTCCTGGGGGGCCAATGTGCGTTCCCGTCTCTTGCAGATGCCCTATGGCGATCAGGCCCTGTTTATGAGGCGTAGGCTTTTTATAGAGCTTGGTGGTTTTCCGGAAGTTGCCCTTCTGGAAGATGTTATGCTGGTTGCGGCGCTTAGGAAAAGGGGGAGAATCGTTTTGTCTGAGAAATGTGTACAGAGTTCCGGACGCAGGTGGCAGCAGCAGGGGCTCTTACGGACCACCTTCGTTAACCAGTTAATACTCGGTGGCTTTTTTCTTGGCCTGTCGACCGATTTGCTGGCTCAGTTCTATGGTGTGCGAAAGTAGATTGGTAATAGCGGGTTGCTGGGGGACTAGTCTTTTGCGGACATCGGGATCCTTGACCACGGACAGGAGGATGACGCTGGTTTTTTGCAGATAGGGATAGAAAATAGATTTGGTGAAGATCGGGCTTGTGCCGGAGATAAAAATGGCCAGCCCCATAAAGGCGATGCAGGCAAGAAAATAACCCTTAGCGGCGCCCAGAATGCCGCCCATGGTTTTGTCAAACCAGTCATGGAAAACGAGCTGGGCAATTTTTTTGAAGCCAATGCCGATCAAGAGGGTGCTAATAAAAACCAAGCAGAAGATGAACGCATAGGCCAGCAGAAAGCCGACCTGCTTGTTGTGGATAAAAGGTGTAACCAATTGCGCGGATTCACCGTAAAAATGGCCGGCCAGCATAAAGGCGAGGACCAGGGCGAGCAGTGAGGCGACTTGGCGGATAAAACCCACCCAGATTCCCCTAATGGTAAAACCGACAAGGAGGATGAGGACTATGGCATCAAGGAGAGACATCAGTTGCTACGAGATGGTGGAAAGAATAAGGGCATGGTGGAGGCCGTCTGGCAGGATGTTGGATTGCATGACCGCAGTTTCGTAAAATTGAACTATAGCCAACTTGACTTAACGCCGCAAGGGCATAAGTGACTTGGTGTGAGCTCTGTGTCAGTAGTTTCCTCGTTGACTCGCCACTTTCTTGTTTTTGTGCAGAAATTGGCGAGTAAGCTCACTGAGCCGTCGTACAGGTTATTTCGTAACGGCCCCTAAAGAGACAAGACTTCATTTCTAGGTGGTTTTATTGATAAAAGAAGAAAAATACCATTTTGGTCGAGATGTCAGCCCTGAAATAGGCACGTTTTTTGGGCAAGATTTTGATGCGTTGCCACAGTTTTCTCTGGTGACGGTGGATCTGGCTGCGCTTGGTGCTGATGAGGCCGCCCTGTCCCGAACGGCCGGTGGGGTCTTGACGGACGGCGAAATGCAGATTTTTGAAGGGTTTCGATTCCCGCGTCGGCGGCGGGAGTGGCTGGCCGGGCGCCTTGCTGTCAAGGAAGCGGTCTGTGCCTTGCGCGCTCAAGCCACAAGGCCGCTTTGTGATATTGAGATTGGCGTGGACAGCAGGGGGAAACCCTTCGTGTTGTCTGGGGCTGGTGATGCAGATCCCGTTCATATTTCTATCTCCCATAGCGGTGACAGCGCCCTGGGGCTGGCCAGTCCTGTTCCCTGCGCCTTGGATTTTCAAGAGATTCGTTCTTCCCTGGCCCGGGTGGAGGCCAAATTTGCCCGTGAGGATGAAGCGCGGCGTATTGAGCCTTGTCACCCGGACAGACTTGCCACCCTGGGGTTGTTGTGGGCCGGCAAGGAGGCTTTACGTAAATTTGTGAATCTCTGGCCTCTGCTTGGTTTTCTTGAGGCTGACCTTGCCCAAGTTGTCGCGCAGGGTGATGGTTTTCTATTGTCATTTCGAACAGTTCCTGGGAAAAGAGAATTGCCGTCCAGTTTGCCTCGGGTGCTGGCAAAGATGTACGGGGAGAGTGCCCTGGCCATCATTCTTGCCGGGTGCCAGAGGCAAGAGGGCTGAGGTCAGCCCTCTTTTACTATTACGTTAGTGTAGGTGAGACATCTATGGAAATAATGCGACAGATCAGCCAGATTCAACTTTTTAAAGGGTTGAATGAAGAAGAGCTTGGCGAGCTTGCCATGATCCTCGTTGACCAGGAGATCAAGCGTAATCAACCAATATTTTCAGAAGGGGAGAAGGCCACCGGTCTCTATATTGTCGTGAGCGGCTCGGTGAAGATTTATAAGCTCTCCTTTGACGGCAAGGAGCAGATTCTCCATATTCTTGGTCCGGGCGAGCCGTTTGCCGAGGTCGCTGTTTTTGCCGGCACCACCTATCCTGCCAATGCCATGACCATGGAAAAAAGCCGGGTATTTTTTATCCCCCGCCAGGCCTTTCTGGCGTTGATCGCCAGCTATCCATCCCTGGCCATGTCCATGCTTGCCACCCTGTCGCTCAGGCTGCGCCAATTTGCCGGCATGATCGAATCGCTTTCCTTAAAAGAGGTGCCGGGTCGGCTTGCCACCCATCTTTTGTTGTTAAGCGATCAAAATAAGGGCGCGACCAAGGTTGAGTTGACCATCGCCAAAACCCAGCTCGCGGCCTATCTCGGCACCATCCCTGAAACCTTGTCGCGCATTCTTTCGAAATTGACCAAGGCGGGCTATATTGAAAGCGAAGGGTCGATTATTACCATTACCGACAGAGAAGGCCTGCAAGAGCTGGCTGAAGGGGTGGTCAAGCTGTAATTGTGATGGGCAACGAGAATAAGCTGGCTGGCTACATCTATAGAGAACAAAGCAGTTTTTGGACAAAAGTTGGCGGTTGACGGTTGCCAGTTTACGGTCTGTGGCAAGAGGCATGGGATAAAGTCAACTTCCTTGAACGGGCATCCGTCAACCGCCAACTGTCAACTGGGGAAAACTACTGCTCGAGGACGAATTCGTAGATCAGGTTGTGCTGCTTGTCGAGTTTTTTCAAAAGTTTCTTGAGCTGGTCTAGGTTTTCCACCGTAAATTGGATCTCCCAGGCCGGTTTGTCATTGCCCGGTCGACCGGCATAGGCCTGAAGTTTGGCCAGGGCTACGTCATCCGGGAAGGTGGCCAGCATTTTGAAAACAACGCTGCGTTTTTGACCGGCGGGAATATCCAGGGTCTGCTGCTTTTCCAGGCGGGTTTTTTTCAGGTCCCAACGGACCTCCATGATGTCTTCCCTCTGTATTTTCAGCTCCTGCATCCGCGCGCATTCAAGGCGATGCACTGAAAGGCCGCGCTCGCTCAAGAGGCCATACAACCTTTTTTCGGTGGGTAGCGGGTTACAGCACCTGGAGAATTTCACCCAGGCCGGATCAACGCTGTCGAGTTCGATGGTGTTAAGGGCACCGGTGGGCGGTTGCAGGGTCTCGGTGTCGGCATAGAGGCCGTTCTTTATTTCATAGATGATTTCTCTGAGGTGGATTTCGCCTTGGCCCAGCATGGTGAAGAGCTCTGCATTGGTTTTAAGACCAAAATATTCCAGAATGTCTTCCATGCCCGGGTTGTTGAGGATCGAACAGGGGATGCCATAGCGCTTGAGTTCCTGATGGATGATGAGTTCCCCTGTTTCCTGAGCCAGCTTCCTGCGCCGGGCCCGAAAGGTGCGGGCCAGTTCAGCCCGAGCCCGAGGTGATTGGCAGAGTTCTTGGATATCCAGGTCGAAATTGACCGGCTCTTTCTGGGTGAGAATGGCCACCCTGTCCCCATCGCGCAGGACAAAGGCAGGACTCACATCTTGCTGCCCCACGTGGGCGCCGATGCAGCGATGGCCGATCTCGGTATGCACCTTAAAGGCAAAATCAAGGACGGTGGATTGCCGGGGCAGGCAGATACGGTCTCCCTTGGGGGTATAGGTGTAGATTTCCGTTTTGCCGCTGGCGGCGATCATGTCGGTATAGGAGAGATCAGCGTCGCCGCCCATGATATTGAACATCTCGGCGATTTCTTTCTTGAAACGGGAGGGTACGGCCCGTTTGGCGTACCAGTCGCGGATGATGCCGAGCTTGGCCTGGGCCACCATCTCCTGGGTCCGGATCTTAAAGAGATAGTTCTGGCCTTTAATGTTGGCCCGCACGTGGAGGGATTGGTAGCCGGTGGGCTTGGGGTTTGCTATGAAATCGCGCATGGTGCGCGGGATGGGCGGGAAGGTCTGGTTGAGGATGCCCAGAGTGCGGTAGCAGGTCTGCAGGTCGTCAACGACAATATAGATTTCCAGGGGATTTTCAATGGCGGCCACAAGCCCGCCCTCCTGGGGACGGTAATAGGCCCAGAGGCCTTTTGCCTTGAGGCGGATTTCGTTGTTGATCCAGGCCGCATCCAGTTCTTTTTTTAAGGTTTCAACAATGCCGGCCTTTTCAGCTTGGCGTAATATGCGGCGGATAGTGACCATGATCCGTGGTCCCTGGCGCGGGAATTTATAGAGCAGTGCCAGGTTGTATAATTGTCTCTTGAGGCCAAAGGCCCCGAGAACTCCGGCCATGGGGGCGTAGACGCCGAGGGTTTCGTCGGAGATCTTCTGGCGCTTATGCTTGGGCATGGAGTCCATGGTGCGCAGATTGTGGAGGCGGTCGGCAAGCTTGACCAGCATCACCTCAAGATGGGCGGCCGAGCCGGAGAAGAGCTTGCGGTGCACAAGATTGAGAAAGGTTTGCCTGTTGCCCTTGAAGTGGCTGATCTTGGTGCAGCCCTCCACAATGGCCTCCACCTTGGGCCCGAAGAGTTCACCCACAAGCTCCATCTTGATCTCAGGGACATCCTCAACGGTGTCATGGAGCATGGCAGCCGCCAGGGTTTCCTGGTCGGTAACCCCCAACTCTTTGGCCAGGATCATGGCCACCATGCAGGGATGGCTGACATAGGGTTCGCCTGATTTGCGGCGTTGGTCCTGATGGGCGTCCACGGCAAAGGAAAAGGCCTTCCAGAAGAGATGGGCCCGTTCATCATCCTGGCCCCCCAGGATTTTTTCCATTTCCTGGCTGTACGCGGCTATGTCGAACGGTTGTTGGTCCATGTTCTCCCTGGGAAGTAAGTGCAAACTTTTATCTTACACAACTGTTTGCTTTTGACAACAGCTTGTTGCAGCCTGACTTCAAGGAGGCGTCAAGACGGCGGAATTTTTTTTGGATTACAAGAAAAAGAGAGCTGTGGAGTGCTGCCCGGTTTATTTTGGCCAGATATAATTGTTATTTCAAATTACCAGCGAATGGGAGCCATTATGCAAGCATGATGTTGCCGGGGCCTGCGCTCACAAGGCAATTTGTTTGTCCATGTGTCATGGTGATCACGGCTTGACTGAAACTTAGTGGTAATCAGATTTTCATTTAGTATAAAATAGATGAAAGGCGTGTCTTGTTCACGTCTTGAAATATTTTTTGGCCTTGTCATGCAAGGTGTCTCGAAACCATAAAAAAAAGGGGAAGTTCATGGCCCGTCGCAGTAAAAGAGAAAAATTCAAAAAAAGAAAAACGGAACGCCAGACAACGCCTCCTGCTGGGCGGCGCGCCAGGAAAGAGCCCCTTTTTGCCATGGAGCCGGACCGGATTGTCGCGGTTATCCATCATCGGGGCGGCGTGGCTGATTCAAAAGAGATCTGGCATGACCTTGACTGGCCCCGCTCTGCCCGTCCTGACCTCTATCTGCTCCTTGACGCCCTCGTCAAACAGCGGGTTCTTATTGATGCCGGCGACAAGTCATACAGTATCAACCCCAAGGAGTTCCAGGAAGGCACCCTGGTGGTGAATCCCAAGGGCTTTGGCTTTGTCACGCTGACGGCAGAAGACCGCGACAAGGCGGCGAAAGATGTTTTCGTGCCGGCCCGTTTTCTGGGGACAGCCATGCATAGGGATACTGTCCTTATTCAGCAGGTCGGCGCCAGTCGCGGCCGTACCGAGGGCCGTGTGGTTGCTGTGGTCAAGCGCGGCCTTGACCGCCTGGTGGGTGTTTATGTTGATGGCATTGTTACCCCGGATGACAGCCGACTGTTGCTGAAGGTGAAGATCGTGGCCGGGGCGAGTATGGATGCCAAAAATGGTGATGCAGTTCTGGTGGCTCTGGATACCTTTGGCGCCGGTGCCCTGTCCGCCACCGGCCGGGTTGTGGAAATTCTTGGTAATCCCCGCTCCGCCAAGGTGCAGATGGAGATGGTTATCCGTAATTACGAGTTGCCCCATGAGTTTTCCGATGAGGTGCTGGAACAGGTTGCCAAGATAAGTGCCAAGGTCGAGGTGGGCGAGGGGCGTGAAGACCTGCGCGACATCTTCCATGTCACCATTGATGGGGAGACGGCCCGTGATTTTGATGATGCCGTCAGTGTTGAGAAACAGAAAAAGGGCTATCGCCTCTATGTGTCCATCGCCGATGTCAGCCATTATGTGGAGCCGGGCAGCCCCCTGGATAAAGAAGCATACCAGCGCGGCACCAGTGTCTATTTCCCGGCCGGGGTTCTGCCCATGCTACCGGAGCGCCTTTCCAATGGCCTGTGCAGCCTCAATCCTGACGAAGATCGTTATGGTTTTACCGCTATTCTTGATTTTGACGACACCGGCAAGCGCGTAAAGAGCCGGTTCTGTCGGTCCGTGATCAGAAGCCGCTATCGACTCACCTATACCCGGGTCTGGGAGATCATTCAGGGTAATCTCGTGGAAAAAGGCGATGAGGAGTTGAAGGGGCCGGTGGACATCATGGCCGAGCTCGACACCTTGCTCAATAAAAGGCGGATGGGACGCGGTGCCATCGGCTTTGAACTGCCTGAGGTGGAGATCACCGTCGACGCAAGCGATCAGGTCGAGTCCCTCAAAAAGAGGGTCCGTAATCAGGCCCATAAGCTCATTGAAGAATTCATGCTGGCCGCCAACGAGGCCGTAGCTGAAGCCATGTCTGAGGCTGACGTTGGTATCCTCTACCGGATTCATGAGGCCCCAAATCCCGTGAAGGTGGAGGAGTTTGCCGAGTTTGCTCACTCCTTTCTGGGCCAATTGCCCAAGGCAGCCAGTACGCCGCAATGGTTTAATGCCGTGCTTACCAAGGCCGTGGGCACCCCCAAGGAATACATGGTCAATAATCTGCTGCTTCGGGTCATGAAGCAGGCCTGCTACAGTCCGGAGAATGTCGGCCATTTCGGTCTGGCTGCCTCCTACTATTGCCATTTCACCTCTCCCATCCGTCGTTATCCGGATCTCCAGGTCCACCGGGCCCTGGCCGGCTGGTTGACTAAGACCAAGGTGTCTGCCAAGGCCAGGGAGAGGCTTGTTGATGACGGTGAATTCCTGTCGAAACGGGAGCGGGTGGCCGTTGATGCCGAGCGCGAAATGGATAACCGGCTCAAGGCCCAGTATATGTTCAAACATATCGGTGACAGTTTCCCCGGCATCATCTCCGGGGTCACGGATTGGGGGCTCTTTATCGAGCTTGATGAGCTGATGGTCAGTGGCGCCATCGCCCTTACCGATCTGGCCGGTGATTATTACATCCTGGAGGAAAAGATGCATCGCCTGGTGGGTAAACGCACCGGCAAGCGTTATCAGCTCGGCGATCTGGTTGTCGTCCGGGTGGCCAGTGTTGATCTGCTCTCGTACCGGATCAATTTTGTTTTGGAAGAGGATGTGGTGAAGGCTGAAGGGTAAAGGATATTGTAGGAGCCCGCCCCTGCGGGCGATAAGAGTTGACCGTCTGCTTTACTCGCATCCTCTATCGCCCGCAGGGGCGGGCTCCTACAATATCAAGTGTTCATGTTGCCATGTGACATGGTGATCAGGTGTTGTTGAGCAAGAGCAGGGTATGGGCGAACATAAAAAATTGGAGGCGGTCAAAGAACAGTTGGCCGGGGTGCGGGTGGTGTTGGTGCGCCCCAAGTATGGTGAGAATGTCGGCGGGGCGGCCCGTGTGGCCCATAATATGGGAATACGGCGTCTCGTGGTGGTGGGCCTTGAGTTGCCGGAGCAGGCCGCCATGGAAAAAATGGCCACCCACCATGCCAAGGATTTGATTAGCGGTCTCACCCTGGCGCCCACCCTTGCTGATGCCGTGGCTGACTGTTCCTGGGTGGTGGGGACCACGGCCCGTCAGGGTCGGCGGCGTTTTTTTCTGAAAAATCCAGCCCAGATGGTTGACCATCTGGTGCCCAAGCTCGCCCATAACCAGGTGGCCCTGGTTTTTGGTCCGGAGGACTGCGGCTTAAGTAATGCCGAGCTTGAACTCTGCAATGCCACGGTGACCATCCCCACCGCAGATTTTTCTTCCCTTAACCTGGCCCAGGCCGTGGGCGTGATCTGCTACGAGCTTTTCAGCACCATGATGGCCCGCAAAGGGGTTGCGCCTGCTGCTCCCTCCCTCGCCTCTTCACGGCTTTTGGCAGCCATGTATGATGATCTGGAGAAGACCCTGGCCGCCATTGGTTATCTCAAAGAGGCCGACCTTGCGCTCTGGCGTCATAATTTCAGCCATTTTTTTAATCGTATTGGGCTGCGGGCCAGGGAGGTCAAACTGCTTAATGGCCTCTGTCAGCAGGTGCAATGGCTGGCCCAGGGCCGGCCGGCCCGGAAGGGAGAGAAGAAATAAGGGGATAGCGTTGCAAGCTCAGGCTTGCAACGCTTTTTTTATGGCCAGGCCCAACTCTTCAAGGGTATATGGTTTTTTGATAAAAGCGCAGGCTCCCAGACTGATAGCTTTTTTCACCTCGTCGCTTTCGGAAAAACCGCTGGCAATGACGGCCTTCTGGCCTGGATGTTTTTTTATGATTTCTTCATAGGTCTGCCGGCCATTGATCCCCGGATCCATCAGCATATCAAGGAGAATGAGGTCGGCCTTGTTGTCTGTCATGGAGCGTAGCGCCTCTTCCCCCGAGCTTGCGGTGGAGACTTTGTACCCCAGTATGTTTAAGAGCTGGGAGGCAATATCGCGCTGATAGGGTTCGTCATCCACCACCAGAATTTGCTCACCCTTGCCTTGCAGTTCTTGAATCGTAACATGGTGAGCGGCCTCGTGTTCTTTTGCAGTGGTGGCCGGGAAAAGAAGGGTGAAGGTGGTGCCCTGTCCGTTGCTTTCCACACTGACACGACCACCATGATCCTGCATGGCACTCCAGACCACGGCAAGCCCGATACCTGTACCGCTGCGCCCCATTTTCTTTTTGGTGTAAAAGGGTTCGAAGATATGCTCAAGATCGGCGTCAGGGATGCCAGGGCCGTCATCACGGACAGTCAGGGCAACATAATCTCCGGGCGGCAAATCTTTTTTATCTGTTGAGGCGCTGAGCTTGCGGTTTTCGGAGATGATCAAGATTGTGCCGCAACTCGTATCCAGGGCTTCAGCGGCATTTATGACCAGATTCATCAGGCATTTTCTAACATGAACCGGGGAACAGAAGATGTTGGCAAGCTTTGATGCAAGTTGGGTCTTGATCTTCACATCGGGATAGAGGGCAAGCAGTTTCTTGCCTTCCGGGGAGACCAGATAGTCGTGGACGATGGTGTTGATCTGGGCGACCTCGCGAACCTTGGCGGCGCTGCGGGCCACGGTGAGAAGATCCGCAACCACGGCTGCGGCGCGCAGGCCTGATTCGTGGATGGTGGTAAGGGGGCGGCGCAGTTCGCTATCCTCCGGGAGTTGCATCAGCAGCAACTCGGGATAACTGACAACCCCTGAGAGAATGTTGTTGAGATCATGGGCCACGCCGCCTGCCATCAGACCGATGGCCTCCATTTTTTCAGCTTTTTGCAGCTTAGCCTCGGTGATTTTCCGCTCTTCAATCTCGGTAAGGAGTATTTGGGTCCGTTCTTCTACGCTTTTTTCAAGTTCTCGATTGTTGTGGGCCAAGGAGAGATTAAGGTCAACAATCTTCTGCACCAGCGAGCCATAGCTGAAATACAGGATGACAAAGGACAGAGCGAGGAGGATGGCGCTGAGGGCAAAGGCTGAGGCCAGAAGGGCACGGCCTTTGTGAACCTCGGGAGTGATATCGAGGATCACAAAGAGGATACCTAATTCCTTGCCCTGGAAGTTGGCCAGGGAATTAACATTAAAGAGAATATATGTTTTGGCGTCATCCTTGAGGGTATGCTGGGCCTTTGTCCAATCAATCTCTCTGAGCAGGGGGTCAAAAAAAGTTGGCATGCTTGCCACAATGGTGTGGGTGGGGCCATTAAGTCCTTTTTGATGTTTGGGGAGAATGGTTGCATACTCGCTGTTGGGAATGGCAACTCCCACCGGGGTTTTTAACTCTCTGCTGAGGCTATCGATCAAGATCTCGCCCTTGATTCCAATCTGTACGGCCCCGAGATACGCCCCCTGATAAAAGACAGGCTGCACCACCCGGTAATGGAGACCGACATAGCCGGTGGTGAATCCTGACCGTGGCCGGCGATCCTTGTTGACGGCAGCCACGTCCGGCCGCATCGTGCTGACATCCTGGCCGAAATTTTCTGGGTCATGGACGCGGAGAAAGGCGGTGTTGTCCGGCAGAATCCAGCCTAAGCTTGCAAAATAGGGATTCTCTTTTTGGAGAAGGTCGAAAAAGGGCGTGCTGAGTGTCTGGAGACGCTGGCGGTCGCGATCGGCAAAGGCCTTGATGAGCTGTTCCTTGGAATCAAAGGCTTTGTAGCTTACGAAACTTTTCATGCGTAAGCTGTATTGCCGCCCGGCCTGGTCAATAATGGCCCTGGCCACAATACTGGCGCTTTCAGCCTTGCTGGATATGATGCTTTGTAAGTTCTGGCGGTTTTGCCTGGAGAACAAGGCGAGGAAGATGGCACAGATGGTCAGGATGACCAGCATCACTGCCGCGATGACTTTTGTCCTGGTGCTCATAAAGAAGAAGCGCCTGTGTAATGGTGTGAAACGTCGAGACAATGAGGGGTTGGCATAGAGAATCAGGATGCTAAAATGAAAGAACTTTGGCTGAAAAATACCAATCCAAGTATAGGTTGCGTGTCTTTTGATTGCAAGCAGAAGAAAAGATCATTGCCTGGCACGGGGAGCCTTTTTTGTGCCTGGGCAGTATTTGCAGGGAAATTGGTTGAGAAAACAGAGAAATTTATCTAGCATGATAGGGAATTTCAGTTTTTCCTGTAATAGCTGTTCGTCTATGCCATCATAGACGTTTATTATTTTTACATTTGGGGTAACTATGTCTTTTCATGGAGAAATATCTAAATTTTTTCCACCTGACCTGCTTGAGTACCTGGCGTCATTTGGTCGAGACGGGGTGTTGACTGTCAAAGAACCGGAGCCATTGCTGATCACCATTAAAGAAGGCTGCGTGGTTGACGCCTTTTCATCCAAGGCCGATGCCAAACTTTTGCGCACCCTCTACTACCGGCAGTTTATCAGTAAAGAGAAGTATCAATATATCGGCAAGGCGCGCTCGGAAACATCCCTTTCCATCCGCCAGATTTTGAGCAAACTCAAACTCTTTCCCTTGGCCTCCATCCAGGCCGAGCTGATCATGGCCATTGAGGATGTTATCTTCCAATTTTTCCAGCTCAAAGCAGGTGCCTTCGCCTTTAATGAAACCAGTATCAACTATGATATCACCGGCACCAAGCTCTATCCCCTTGACTTGATGTATGATCTCACCGCCCAGGTTGACGAGTGGAACGAATATCAAGCTGCCCTTGGTAATATGTCGCAGATTGTTTCGCTGACCGAGTCCGGAAGCCAAGCGCAACCGGCCAATAAGAGTGAGGATATTATCTACCGGATGATCAGTGGCGAGAGTTCCATTGAAAAGCTTGTCAACCAGGCCCCCCTGCCACGATTTTTTGCCTTGAAGTTTATCGCGAACGGGGTGCGTAAAGGGTGGTTTGCACTGGCCGGAGGCAAGGAGGTACTTGTCCCGGCAGAAAAAAAGCAGGCATGTGCCAAGCCTGATCTCTTTCTTGATTTTAAGCGGGGCTTTAAAGAGGTTCTCCAGGCTGACAGTATGCGGCGCAAGGTAGAGCATACCTTGCAGTTTTGTAAGAATCATTTTGATGTCACCCTGATGCTGTCAGTGCACAAGGGCAAGTTGGCACGGGGGTTGATATTTCGCAAAGATGCTGAGGGACGCTTGTATAGTGAAGCAATCACCAAACAGCCCGTTATCGAAGAGGACCAGATTCTGGTTACGGCCTGTGAAAAGGGGTTGGCCTTTTTTGGCAAGGTCTATGCCAGTAGTTTTTTTGAGTCCCTTGTCGAGCTTCCTGCCCAGGGAGAGTGTGGGTTGATTCCCATAGAGGTTTTGCCGGGCCGAGCAAAGCTCATTTTTGCCGTCAACAGTCAGATGGGTGAGGGGATGAGCCCGCTGCATTTCCTTGATTTGCTCTCTTGGATTATCGCTCCGGCCCAGGCTGCCAAAATAAGTAATGAGATGGCCTTGGGCATGCCAGAAAATATTGGCGAGGACAAGGCTGCCAAACTTATTGCCCTCACCGACGAATTACCGCCCATGCCCCATGTGGTGGGCCAGGCCCTGAAGATAATAGCCGATCCGGAAAGTTCCCTGGAAGCGCTGGCCACGGTTCTGGCCCAGGATCAATCCTTGCTTGCTATGATTATCAAGGTCAGTAACTCCGCCCTGTATAGTACGGGCCAGGAGGTTAGCTCCCTGCAGACCGCCATCACCAAGCTTGGGGTAAATATTGTCCGCAGTCTGGTGCTGACCGCCTCCACCCAATCTGTCTTTCCTAAGGATGATGTCAAGATCGGTCGTTTCGGCAAGGCCCTCTGGGGCCATTCCAAGGAGTGTGGTCTGGCGGCCCGTCGTTTGGCCCAGATTATCGGCTATCCTGATCCGGAAGAAGCCTTTGTCGGTGGACTCCTGCATGACATCGGTCGTCTGGCTATTTTGATGGGATATCCTGAGGAGTTTAGGGAGATTGACAGGCTTAATTGTTCCGGTCAAAAAGGGCTCATTCAGGCGGAACAGGAGCTCCTGGGTTTTGATCACACCGTGATCGGTCAGATGCTGGCCCAGAAATGGCGGATGCCTTCAGCGCTGCTGGCCTGTGTTGAACAGCACCATCGTCCCCAAGAGGCCACGGATAGTTTCCTGACCCTGGCCAATATAACGGCCATGGCCGATTATCTCAGTATCCAGGTGGGCAAGGCCCCCGGCTTCAAGGAGCTTGACGAGTGGCATGGTATTAAGATTGTCCAGAGTCAACTTGGCCTGGATGATGCTAAGCTTTCTAAGCTTGAGAAGCAGCTCCACGAGGATTTCCGCCAGGTGGATATCTTTGATGTCGCTTGAGAAACATCGGCGGCGCTCGTCCTTTTTTTTTGTCTGTCCAGCACCCTCTCTTCTTTGCCTCCGGGCAGATTCATGCTAGGTTGCCATCCTACAAGGCAGGGAGGCATCATTTATGGAGAGGCAATCTCAAGAAAAGAACAGACGTGCCATGTTGCGCCAGGAAATACTGGCTCGGCGTGATAGCCTGCCTACGCTGCAACGGCAGGAGAAGAACTGTGCCTTGGCCGCTCGGCTGGGGACTCTTGATTGTTTCAATCAGGCCCGGAGCATTCTTTTTTTTGTCAGTTTTCGCAGTGAGGTGGACACCCTGTTTCTTATGCGCCAGGCCCTTGAGCGCGGGGTGCAGGTGTCGGCTCCTCTGACTTCTGCCACTGATAAAGAGCTGAAGATTTATGCTCTTAAAGATCTGGAAATAGATCTAGTTCCTGGCTACCAGGGTATTTTGGAACCAAATCCGAGGCGTTGTCCACAGCTTGATCCTGGCAGCCTTGATGTTGTCATCGTGCCGGGCTCGGTTTTTGATCTGCAAGGCGGCCGGATGGGTTATGGCGGCGGCTATTATGATCGTTTTTTGGCCAACAGGGCGCCCCAGGCCACCCGGGTAGGTATATGTTTTGACCTACAACTTGTGGCTGAGGTTCCCATGGCCGCCCATGATCAGTATCTTGATTATGTGGTGACGGAATCGCAAATTGCACAATCAGGTCATCTTCGCTAAAGTGTGAAAACGGCCAAGCGTTGACCGGCAATGTGCCGGTAAGAAAATAAGCTACTAAGAGGGGACATTCTGTGAGCACAGCCATTTTTCGTGACATTCTCTTTCTGCAGCATGATCCTGGTTTTGACCATGTCGAACGGCCTGACCGTTTGAAGGTGGTTTATGAGCAGCTGGATAATCCGGAGATTGCCAAGCAGTTTGTTTTTCCCAAGGCAGAACCCGCCACCTTTGACATCTTGCATCTCAATCACACAAAGGCCCATATCGAACGTATTGCCCAGACAGCAGGCCGCACCTTTGATGCCCTGGATCAAGACACCATCACCTCGGCCAAGTCCTATGATGCCGCCTGTTTGGCCGCAGGAGCTGTGGTGGAGGGGGTACGCATGGTTGTGGCGGGGGAGGTGGAGAATGGCTTTGCCCTGGTCCGGCCGCCCGGCCATCATGCCGAGCCTGATCGCGCCATGGGTTTTTGCCTCTTTAATAATATCGCCATCGCCGCCCACTATGCCGTTGAAAAACTGGGCTTAAAGCGGGTCATGATTGTTGACTGGGATCTTCATCATGGTAACGGCACCCAGCGTTCCTTTGCTGATACCGATCAGGTTCTTTATTTCTCCACCCATCAGTATCCCTATTATCCCGGCACCGGCGCCCTCGAAGAAACCGGCCAGGGAAAAGGAAAGGGCTATACGGTCAATGTGCCGCTGACCGGCGGTCTTGGCGATGAACATTACGCCCGTATTTTTAATGAGATACTGGCGCCGGTGGTCCGCCAGTATCAGCCTGAGCTTATTTTGGTTTCAGCCGGCTATGATACCGCTCATAATGATCCATTGGGCGGCATGAGCGTTACCGTGGATGGCTTTGCCTATATGACCAGGAAGATTATGGAGCTTGCCGCTGAGGTATGCGATGGCCGTGTATTGCTCGTTCTAGAAGGGGGATATAATCTCCAGAGTCTCACCAATGGGGTGTTGGTCTGTTTGGTTGAGATGCTTGGCCGTACTACCTTAAAGGAAGAAACATTGACTAAACTCAGCAATACAAAAATCCCCTTTCATGCCTTTGATGCCGCTTTTGCCATGGCAGCGCGGAAATGGCAGTTGTCCTAGCAACTGGCCAGAAAGCCCTCTTGAACTTCACCTGTGGGAAGGGTAATATGCCTAAGTTTTTGGACATGAAATGGTAGATTTTTCAGGCTCTCATGTTTGATTTGGGTGGCGCTGAAAAGACCTTAAAAAAGAGAAACACTATGAGTATTTCCAAAGAAGAAGTGATGAAGGTGGCTAATCTGGCCCGGCTTGAGCTCTCCCTTGAGGAAGCTGAGAGTATGACAGGTCAGCTCTCCACCATTCTTGGCTATGTGGCCAAGCTTGATGAGATTGACTGCCGGGATATAGCGCCGACAACCCATGTTCTCGCCATTGAAAACGCCTTCCGTGCCGATGAGATGAAACCTTCCCTCTCCCAACAAGAGGCCCTGGCCAACGCCCCTCTGCAAAACGGTGAGGCCTTTGTGGTGCCGCGGATCATTTAGCTTTGCTTGTTGAGCAGAGTTTATAACTGCACCACAAAGGCACAGAGGCACGAAGTGTAATAAATCTTTGTGTCTCTGTACCCCTCAAGGGGGTATTGAAAAGAATGCCTTTTGTGGTGAATCATAAAAGAAATAGATAAATGCAAATTAAATTAAGTGCCTTAACAATCCACGAAGCACAGGACTTGCTGGCTCAAGGTGAAACTTCAAGCCTTGAGCTGACAACGGCTATCTTTGAGCGGATGGCTGTTGTTGAACCCAAGGTGGCGGCCTATATCACCGAAAATAAGGAACAGGCCTTGATCCAGGCCGCCGAGGCTGATGCCATGCGGGCTCGTGGCGAAGGCGGCGCTTTATGCGGTATTCCCCTTGCCATCAAGGATGTCATCTGCACCAAGGGTCTGCGCACCACGGCCGGTTCCCGCATTCTTGAGAATTTCATCCCCCCCTATGATGCCACGGTCATGGAGAAGTTGCAGGGCCAGGGCGCAGTCTGTGTGGGCAAGGCGAGTATGGATGAGTTTGCCATGGGTTCCGGCAATGAGAATTGCGCCTACGGCACTCCCCATAATCCGTGGAATCTTGATCATATCTGCGGCGGCTCCAGTGGTGGTTCCGCGGCCGCAGTGGCCGCAGACGAATGTATGGCCTCCCTGGGTTCGGACACCGGTGGTTCCATCCGCCAGCCCGCCTCCCATTGCGGTATGGTGGGCCTCAAACCCACCTATGGCCGGGTCTCCCGTTTTGGTCTGTTGGCCTTTGCCTCGTCCCTGGATCAGATTGGCCCTATTACCAAGGATGTCAGGGATGCGGCCATTATGCTCAATGCCATCGCCGGTTACGATCCCCGCGACTCAACCTCAGCCCAAGTGGATATCCCGGATTACACTAAGGCCCTGGTGACGGGCTTGGATGGCCTCACCGTGGGTGTGCCGGAGGAGTATTTTGGCGCCGGTCTTGATCCGGAGGTGGAGAAGGTTATCCGCCACGGTATTGACCAGCTCAAGGCCGCCGGTGCTCAAATCAAGACGGTTTCTCTGCCCCATACCGAGTACGGCGTGGCCGCTTATTATATCATTGCCCCGGCTGAGGCCAGTTCAAACCTTGCCCGTTATGACGGGGTGCGGTACGGACGGCGTGATATGAAGGCTGATTCTCTGATTGAGCTTTACAAACGCAGCCGGTCCCAGGGTTTTGGCGACGAGGTCAAACGCCGTATTCTCATTGGCACCTATGCCCTGTCTTCAGGCTATTATGATGCCTATTACAAAAAGGCCTCCCAGGTGCGAACCTTGATTGTTGAGGATTATAGGCAGGCCTTTAGTGCGTGCGATGTGCTGGTCAGCCCGGTGACGCCCACGCCGGCCTGGAAGATTGGCGAAAAGGCCAGTGACCCTCTCAGCGTCTATCTTTCCGATCTTCTCACCATTCCAGCCAACCTGGCCGGGGTGCCTGGCATGTCTGTGCCCTGCGGTTTCAGCGCCGCAGGATTGCCCATCGGCCTCCAGATTCAGGGCAGTCATTTCAGTGAAGAGACCCTGCTCAAAGTCGCCTATAATCTTGAGCAAGGTTTACATATTGTCGGCAAAAAACCCATCCTGTAATTTCTATGTCCATCAAGGGCGGGGTCAAGGCCCCCTTAAGCTTTTGATGGTTCTCCAAGTGTGTGAAAGATGAAACTAAACGTCAGTGCTAATATAAAAAATCTCATTCCCTATCCCCCCGGCAAGCCGTTAAAGGAGCTGGAGCGCGAGTATGGGGTGACTGATTCCATCAAGATGGCCTCCAACGAGAATTCGCTGGGGCCATCGCCCAAGGCCATGGCAGCCATTGCCGGTTGTCTTGGCAACCTGCATCGCTATCCGGACGGCAGTTGCTATTATCTGGCTCAAGGTGTGGCTGCCAAGCTGGGCGTGGCCCAGAATGAGCTGGTTTTCGGCAATGGTTCCAACGAGGTCATTGATTTTCTGGTGCGGGCCTTTGTCGCCCCTGGTGATGAGGTCATTACCAGCCACCCCTCTTTTTTGGTCTATCAGACCATGGTGCAGGCCCAGGACGGGGTGAATATGGTTGTCCCCTTAAAGGACATGGGGCATGACTTAAAGGGTATTGCCGCCAAGATCACGGCCCGAACCAGGCTGATCTTTCTCGACAACCCCAATAATCCCACCGGCACCGTCTTTGATAAGGCCACCTTTGAGGAGTTTCTGGCCAAGGTGCCGGAAACGGTGGTGGTTGTCCTTGATGAGGCCTATGTGGATTTTGTGGATGAGGCCTTGCGCCTTGACGTCCGCGACTATATGCACGGCAACACGGCGGTGGTTGGTTTGCGTACCTTTTCCAAGGCCTATGGCATTGCCGGGCTGCGTGTTGGCTACGGCATTATGAACGCCGAAATTGCCTCTCTCCTGCATCGGGTTCGCCAGCCCTTTAATGTCAATGAGCTGGCCCAGGTCGGCGCCCTGGCCTGTCTGGAGGATGATGACCATTACCAGAAGACCATGACCATGACCAAGGAGGGGATTGCCTGGCTGACCACTGAAATCAGCAAGCTTGGCTGCCACGTCTTTAGCACCCAGACTAATTTTTTCTTGGTGGATGTGGCCTGCGACTGTAAAGACCTCTATGAACGCCTGCTCCATTTGGGCGTGATCGTCCGCCCCATGGCCGCCTATGGCTATGGGTCGTATATCCGGATCACCGTTGGCACCGAGGCGGAAAATAAGCGCCTGGTTAAAGCCCTGGCCCAAACCCTTGCGAGCATTCATGGCAAATAATATGGATACCATTATCACCATTGACGGGCCGTCCGGCGGCGGTAAATCCACGGTGAGCCGGATGCTGGCCGCCGCACTGGGCTATACCTATCTCGATACCGGCGCCATGTACCGGGCTGTGGGTCTCCAAGCCCGCAAGCAGGGCGTGGACCTGACCGATGAGAAGCAGATGGCGGCCATGCTGGATAAGCTTGATCTGCAATTGTCGCCGGGGGATGGCGATACCAAGGTGCTTTTGGCTGGCGAGGATATAAGTGCCGCTATCCGCAGCGCGGAAATGGGTATGGTGGCTTCGGCAGTTTCGGCCTTACCCCTGGTGCGCCAGAAACTTACCGAGATCCAGCAGCAGATTGGCGCCAAGGGCAGAGTGGTTGCCGAAGGGCGCGATATGGGCACTGTGGTATTTCCTAAGGCCAGATATAAGTATTTTCTGGATGCTTCTGCTGAGGTACGTGCCCGGCGCAGGGTTGATCAGCTCCATGAAAAAGGTGAGGCGGCGGACTATGATGACATCCTGGCCCAAATCATCAAAAGGGACCATGATGATTCCACCAGGGCTTTGGCTCCCCTCAAACCTGCTGCCGATGCCGTCCTTGTTGATTCTTCGCGGATGAATGCCCAGGAAGTGGTGAATTTTATTCTTGATCAGCTTGCAAAAAAGTAGATTTCAGCTCATCATAAATTTACACCACAAGGGCACTTTTTTCAGTACCCCCTTGAGGGGTATAAGTTTCGTTTGAGCAGACAAGCTGCTCAAATCAGCTTTACACTGCGCCGGCAAAGGCAGGTGTACTGGACGAGGATCATCTTTGATGCGATCCTGCAGTTATCTTTAGAGAGTGGAGATGCTTTATGGGCGTTGAATCGCGGATCATGAAACGGCGGCAGCTTGTTTACTACCTCAAACTCTATGATATTGAAACCGGGGAGCAGGTTGGTAATCTGGTGGATATCACCACCAGGGGATGCAAGATCATCAGCAAGGATCCCCTCCCTGAAGAGAAAAGTATGGCTCTGCGTCTTGATCTTCCCGAAGGCCTGTACTCTTTGAAAACGATCACTCTAAAGGGCAAAACCCTGTGGTCACGGCCTGATGTCAATCCTGATTTTTATGTCACCGGTTTCGAGGTGCCACGGCTTGGCGCTGAGGAACGCAGGGTTGTCCGGCAGCTCATTGAGCAGACTGCCTTCAACGATTAGATTTTCGACTGCTTTTTTTAAAAAAAAGGAATGTACGGCCTTTGATGGATTCAGAAACACGGGTAATGAAACGGCGTCACCTCTTTTATTACCTGGAGGTTTTTGATGCCATAAGCGGGCAGCAGGTGGGCAATCTGGTGGATATCTCCACCAGAGGCTGTAAACTTGTGAGCAGAAATAAGATTCCTAAGGATCAGGAGATGACCTTAAGGATTATGCTGCCGGAAGAGTATCACGGGGAGAAAGAGCTTATTTTTGCGGCCCGGAGCGTCTGGTCGGCCAACGATATCAATCCAGACTTCTACGATACCGGTTTTGAGGTTCCTCTTCTTGGTCTTGAGGAGCGGAAGGTGATACGCGTCTTATTGAAAGGGTTGGCTTCAACGATTAAAAAAGCGCTGAAAAACTGCTGTACACCGCAAATCCTGCGGCAAAAATGGTCTCGAAATGCTCACTTACTGGCGTAAGCTGCGCTTTGTCGACCATTTTTTTCTTGTCTTGCCGGCGCTCGCTACGTCTTTCAACAGCTTTTGAGTCAGAAGCTTCAGGTCGTTGTTGAGCGCACCTTCTCAATTTTCAGCATTTCCTATTTTACCATATAGGGTTCTGACCAGTCGTTATGCTCAAATTCGGCATGGTCTGGTTTTGGAGCTTTTGCTTCAAAGAGGCGTTGTTTGAGCCATTTGAGAATATTGGGCATCTCGGCAGCGACTTCGGCCAGGGCCTTGCCGCGGTGGCTGATCTTGTTTTTCTCATCCATGTTGGCTTCCGCAAAGGTCTTACCTAAACCGGCATGGTAAAAAATAGGATCATAGCCGAAACCACCTTCGCCCCGGGACTCGTTGAGGATCTCGCCTTCGCAGCGCCCCTCATAGGTGAGGGCCGGTCCGGAAGGCACGGCAATGGAGATCACGCACTCAAAGGCGGCTTTGCGGTTGGTTACCCCTTTCATCTCGCCAAGAAGTTTGTTGATATTGTCCTGATCCGTGGCGTTTTCTCCGGCATAGCGGGCAGAATAGACACCCGGCCGGCCGTCAAGGGCCTCAACGCAGAGTCCGGAATCATCGGAGATGGCCGGCAGGCCAAGAACCTTGGCGGTAAAGTGCGCCTTTTTATAGGCATTATCGTCAAAGGTTGCGCCATCTTCAACAGCCTCAGGAATGGGGCCGAAGTCATCCAGACTCTTCAGGTCAATGGGATACCCTTTTAAAAGTTCCTGGAACTCTTTGATTTTTCCCTTATTGCGGGTGGCAAGAACGATAATGGTCGGTGTGGTCATGGCGCTGCTCCAGATAATACACGTTGGCAATTATAGCTATTAAAGTATTTGCGAAAATAGCAATTGTACCCTGGAAAATAAAAGAGGCAAGGGAAAGTTGGCCGCAGTTCAGGCGGAAAGTGGCACCTAAGCGGTGAGAGGTGATAGGGCATAAGAATTACCGTGTTTGCCTGCCACTTATATTTCCGCCAGCTGTGAATCTCAGGCCGGTTCCGTTTTTCTGATTTTGTCGCCCTTCATATCATCTTTAAACAGAGAATAGCCCCTTTCCATGGCGCAGAAGTCACCGCACATGGTGCAGGTGTCGGTGTTTTCCGGGCTGCGACCGGTGCGCACCTCTTTGGCTTTGTCCGGGAACAGCAGCAGGTTGAAGTGGTCTTCCCAGGCCATATCACGGCGGGCCAGGGCCACCTGTTTTTCACGCTCCCGGCGCTGAGGGTATTTCGCGATATCGCCGATATGAGCTGCCAGCCGGGTGGCGCGTACCCCTTCACGCACATCGTTTTCATTGGGCAGGGCCAGGTGCTCGGCCGGGGTGATGTAGCAGATCAGATCAGCGCCATGACGGGCGGCACTGGCCGCGCCGATGGCCGCGGTAATATGGTCATAACCGGCGCCGCAGTCGGCCGGCAGGGGGCCAAGGACATAATAGGGGGCGTTGCCGCTCATCCTTTTTTCCAGCATGATGTTGCCGGCAATCTCGTCAAGGGGGACATGGCCCGGGCCTTCCACCATCATCTGGCAGCCCATCTCCCGGCCCAACTCGGCAAGTTCACAGTTAATGATCATCTCGGCCATCTGGGCCCGATCATGGCTGTCATGGATGGCACCGGCGCGAATACCGTTACCAAGGGAAAGAACAGCATCATATTTCTTCATCAAGGCGCACACCCGATCAAACTGTTCATACAGGGGGTTTTCCTTATTATGGTATTCCATCCAGGAAACCATAAAGGTGCCGCCCTTGGAGACCAGGCCCCCGTAGCGATACCCCTGTTTGCGCAGACGTTCAATGCTGAAGCGGTTGATGCCGCAGTGGATGGCCATAAACGACAGGCCGTCCGCCAGTTGCTGTTCAATGAGGTCAAAGAGAAATTCAGGATCCAGCAGGTTGGGGTTTTTGTGTTTGCGGGAGTAATGGTTAAAGGCTTGGTAGAGGGGGACATTGCCCACTGGCAGGCTGCAGCAGCCAAGAATCTCGCGGCGTACCAGGTCGAGATCGCCGCCGGTGGAAAGTTCCATCAGGGTATCGGCGCCTTCTTCTTCGGCAATGCGGGCCTTGCGTTTCTCAAGCTCTATATCGTGGATATCTGACGAGGTGCCGATGGAGGCGTTGACCTTGGTGCGCAGACCCATGCCAATACCCACCGCCTTTTGGTTCGGGCGATTGGGATTGTTGGGAATGACCACCTCGCCAAAAGCAACTTTCTGGCGGATATCCTCGGGGCTGAATCCTTCATCCTTGCCAATCTGAATCATCAGAGGGGTGATTTCACCGGCCTTGGCGAGTTCTAATTGTGTTTTCATCGTTGTTCTCCATATCGTCCAAAAAAGACGGGTAATGCCCTGCTAGAGCAGAGGTGCTGTTTGCAGGAAGAAAAAGGGAAACGCCTGTGGAGCAGCAGGCATAAAAAAATCCGCATAGGAAATAGCTTCCCATGCGGATTGATACGGACACATCATTCCGAGTTATTATGTAACCATGGCAGGTCTTCTGACTTGCGGATCATCCCGGTCCAGCGCGCCTTCCCGTCATAAACAATGACAGTGACATGTTGGCTGGCCAGTCCTCGCTTACAGCGTTGGCCCAACGTTACGGATTTACACCGTATTCCCTTTTCATCGCCTTATCAGCCCTGGCAAAAAAGGAAGACAATGCGACACCGTGGTTTGATTTCGATTATGCCGACCATAATACCCGGACGAGGTGAAAAATCCAGGGAAAAGTCGAGGGCTTTGTAAAAAGTGCTATCCATTGCTAGGAAAGGTGAAAAAAAGAAAAAAGTACAAATTTTTATAAACCGTGGCGGCCAGAACAGAAAAATTACGCAAAGCCCCTCTCCAGTAATCCTCAAGGGAAAATGCACCACTATATATTGTGGTTGCTGCGGTTAGGGGAGGGCTGAAAACACCATTATTTCCCGATGCTAAGCCGTTATAATCCCACTAAAAGTGGAAATAGGACTTTTATTATGGTATAAAAATTTTTATCGATGTTGGTAAGGTACAAAAAATAGGCAGATTTTGGAAATAACTCAAACCGTAATGGGGGGAAATATGAAGTGGCGTCTAGCTCTAGGAGCAGCATTGTCGTTGGCGATGCTCTCTACCTCAGCAATGGCTGATGACGGCGCGAACATGTTTCTGCAGAAATGTGGATCATGTCACGTCAAGGGAGGACAGGCTACACCTGTGAACCCAGCAGATAAGGCCTCGATTGTGTGGAATAAGTTTTTTACGAGGGGTCGCCATACGGTTGACTTCTCCCAGACAGTCAGTGTCGATGATTTGCAAGTCATCGTTCAATACTTAAAAGACCACGCGGCAGACAGCGACCAGCCTGCGGTAGCCGTCATTCCGAAGTGATAGGAGGAAGAGAGATGAAAAAAGTATTACTGACCGCAGGCGCTCTTATGCTTTGGACAGGTACTGTCTGCGCCGCGGATATGGTTCGCATGCCAGCTGAGGATTACAAGGCGATTATGAAAAGCCTTGATGCCCTCCAGCAGCGGGTTGTCGAGCTTGAATCGAATAAGGGAATTGCTGCCCCAGCACCGGCAGCCAGACCCGCTGCCCGGCCTGCTGCGCCGATGTCTGGTGCCGATAGTGAGCGCCTTGACCAGCTGTCGGATGACATTAACAATATCTATGACACCCTGGATCAGGTTGAGACCAAGACCTTGAAGGATAGGGTTAACTTCGGCGCGGAGTATCGTCTCCGGTATGATTCTTATGCATATAAAGACTTGATCATTACAGACTGGTCAAACTCGACTCAAAGTGTTCATACCACGGAGCACGATGATGATAATTTCACCAATCGTTTCCGTATCAATATGGATGCCAATATATCCAAGTCATTAAAGTTCCATGCCCGTCTGACCGCCTATCATGCCTGGGGTGATCATGATCAGCATGACGTGGTTAACTTTAACAACGATGGTAATGCGGCCCATGTTCTGGGTGATGATGGCCTGAAGGTTGATCGTTTTTATGTGGACTGGATTCCCCAGGGTTTCCCCATTCCGGTGGCCATTACCGTGGGTCGTCATCCCTCCACCGAGGGTCCTCCTGCCGAGTTTAAGGAAGACCGCCAGCGTCAGTCCACCTATCCGTCTCTTATCTTTGATGGTGAGGCAGATGGTATCGTTGCCACCTTGGGTCTGGAGCGCTATATCAAGCTGCAGAATGCCGGTCTTCGCCTTGCCTATGGTAAATTCTATCGTTCCGATATGAATAGCACGGATGTCAGCTGGCTTGATAATGATAACACCAAGGATGCTGATATTGCCGCCGCCTTCTTTGAGGGCAAGGTCCCCTTTGTCAACAACAGTCTGATGGTGTTCTCCTATGCCCATGTTTTTGATCTGCCTGCAGCCTTTGTGGATGGCACAGGTCTTGTTTTAAGCAGTCCGACCGCCACAGACGGTCTAATTCTGGGTGATATGGATATATACGGCGCCCATTTCCAGGCCGCCGATATCGCCAATATCGGGCTGGATTTCTATGTCTCAGGTTCTATCAATGAGACCAATCCCAACGATGATCCTGCCAACTTGGCTACCGGCTACAGTATGTTGACTCTGACACCTGGTGTTCCGGCAGCTGCTGTGACGGAGGTTGAAGACCATACCGGTTGGGGTGTTGTTGCTGGTCTGCGCTACACCATGCCGATCAAGGCGCTTAATAACCCGAAGCTGGGTTTCGAGTATAACCACGGCAGCCAGTATCATTTCACTCCGACCCTGGGCGCTAACGAACTCTATAATAAGTTCGCCACCCGCGGCAATGCCTATGAGGTTTACTATATACAGCCTGTGGGCCGTGAGCTCTTCTTCCGGGTTGGTCTTACCCATATAGAGTATGATTACACCGGTTCAGGTATGCCGGTTGGCCAGCCATATAAATTGGATGATCTTATGAAGCCTGATGGTACCATTGGTTATGACACCACCATGGATAACATCTATATGTTGATGGATGTTCGTTTCTAAAGCTGAGTTGAGCAGCTAGTCTGCTCAAACGAAACTTATGCCCTTGCGGTATAAGAAGTAGTTGTTTGTGTAGTACAATTCAAGGCCGATTCAGCGACATGCTGAATCGGCCTTTTTTTTGGTGTAGAGGGACAATGATGGCAACGGATATTTAATGAGGTGGTGGGTGGCTTTCCATGGCCAAGGGCGATGGTAATACCATCCTCTGCATCCCCTGCCAGAATCTTTAAAAGACTGGTTCGTCACGCAAATGTGTGCATGGTTTTGGGTAATGGTAGGTCGGCCATGCAGTGATAGAGGTTTCGGATATAGTTGGAAGCCGTTCTGAACCCGTAAGCCTTGTGAATAATGACCTTGGCTTTGTTGTTGAGTCCTT
>JAHJKA010000053.1 GCA_018822545.1 Pseudomonadota bacterium | reverse complement strand
CCCGTCCGGTAAAGAGGGCATAATTGTATTTACTGTCCCACTTTGATCTGTTGTCCCTGGCCAGGCCAGCACTGGCCCTGAAATCAGCCCAGTCGCCATAATGTCCAGCATTACTGCTCCAGCCACCGGACTCGATCCCCGGGCCCGCAACCAACTCATCGCCATGCTGCAGACCTTCCACCATACAAAAATCATCGCCACCCACGATCTCGACATGGTGGTTGACCTCTGCGAGCGGACCATCGTCATGCACGAGGGCGTTATCAGCGCCGATGGCCCGACCATGGAGATCTTTGGTAATGATGAGCTGCTGGCTGTCAGCTGCCTGGAAAAACCGCTGCGGTTTCAGGGGTGCCCCGTATGCAACCGCAAAAAGTTGACGAGATAATACGTTCCCGCCTTTTTCTGATTACCTAAAAAAATCAGGTTTACGTTCAAGTCACTTTAAGTGACCGGGCAGCGGTATCCTCTTGCTGTACTTTTGTTAGGTCGCCCAGTTTCATTTTTGACACGGGTCTTTCATTCCCGGATCGCCGAGAAAGACTTTTGCCGAACTTGATGAATTTATTGACGGTCTTTCACTGTAACTGAAAGCGAACCGGCACTTTGACCCACATCTCTTGGCGTTTATGACCGACAGTGCCAGGGATGAAACGCCAGCGGCGCACGGCCTTCAGGGCGGCCCGGTCCAGGATCGTGTGGCCGCTGGAGGTGAAAAGTCTGAGCTCGGTGACCCGGCCTGAGATGGCAATGTGCGCTTCAAGCATCACCACACCCTCCAGGCCGCGGCGCCGGGCCTGACGCGGATATGCAGGTGGCGGGTTAAGCCGGTAGAGCGGGGTCGCCTGTTGGATGACCTGGGCGGCCGCTGCTGAAGTCGGAGTGCTTTCCTTCTTTATCTCCGCCAGAGGAGACAATGCCGCACTTGCTGGGGCTGGCCGCATTTCCGCAGGCGTCTCTAATTCAGGTGCCGCTGGCGGGACAAGGCCTTGTTCTGTCTCTATTGCCTGAGGTCTTTCCGGCTTCTGTTTCTTGACCGGCTCTTGTTTATGAATCCTGCTCACCGTTTGGGATAGCAGTAATTTTTCCACCTGTACAGCTTGTCGGATCTGTTTGGGGGCTGGTAGTGGGGAGGCAACCTCTCTTACTCCTAGAGATACGGTAACCCGTTGGCAAGACAAGGAGGTCGGCAGGGTGACCGATGGTCTTGCCAGTTGCCAAGAGAGGAGGGCGCAATGCAGGGCCAGGGCAAGGAGGCCGGCGAAAAGTAGCCGCTGCTTGGTGCCATTCATGGCGCTGTTGCCTTTGCTACGGTCTGCAGGGAGATGCGGACGAGACCAGCCTCTCTGACGCGATCCAACACCTGGAAAAGTTGTTGGTAGAAAACCGCTTTGTCGGCGAATATCTGCACCTCGGGATCCTGGCCAGCCTGTTTGTCCGCCTTTTTGTTCCGCAATCGTTCGCTTAGAAGCTCTAAATTGACCGGTTCCTCGTCAACAAAAAGAATCATGCCCTGATCGACCGCCTGGATGGAGATACTGATGGCCTGCTGCGCTTCCAGGGCAGCGCTGGTCGACTGGGGCAGAGCCACGGCCTGGCCGTGATGGACGGCCATGGAGAGCATGGCGTAGATGAAAAAGACCAGCAGCAGAAAGACAACGTCGATAAGGGGCAGCATCTCAATACGCGGCGGCGCCAGGCTCTTGTGATCAAGTCTCATTGCCCGGCCTCGGGCCGCAATTTTTGATGGACCACCTCCAGGCTGGTGGCATATTTTTCCATGCCATAGATGCTGTGGTCGATGCGGCTCTTGAAATAGTTGTAAGGAAAGACGGTGATGATGGAGATCCCCAGGCCGGCAGCCGTGGTGATCAGGGCCTGGGCAATGCCGCCGGTGACCAGTTTGGGGTCGGCGATGCCGTCTGTGCCCAGCATCTCAAACGAGGAGATGATGCCCAGCACCGTCCCGAAGATGCCGAGCAGCGGGGCCACGGTGATCATGGTGTCAAGGACGGTCATAAAGCGCGCCATTTTTTTCACCATGTGCTTGGCCTCGGCCTCCATGGCCTTGGCCATGTCGTAGTCGCGGTGCAGGATTCCGACAGTGAGCACCCGGATAACATGGTCCTCGCTGCCCTGGATTTTTTCTTTGATCTGCTGCCAGTCAGCCGATTCGGCCAGGGTCAAGACCACGTCCATCAGGGGCCGGTTGCGGCGGCGCTCAATGCCCAGCCAAAACAATGCCCGTTCAAAGATTACTGTCAGGGCAACCATTGAACAGGCGAGAAGGGGGTACATCACCGGGCCGCCATTTTTAATTATTTCCCACATGGTCTGCCTCACTGCCAGGCCGGCACCAGGCCGGAGCAGGTCGGGCAGCAGATACGGCCTTCGATGTCCCAGGCCCTCTGGTGCAATATCGGCTGGCCGCACGAACGGCAGTGGATCTCTTGTCCGCTCGCTACCCCTGTCTGCAGACGGCGGCAGCGGACCTGCCGAACCTGACAGTAACTGGTTACAGGCTGGTCGAGCAGGGCGTTGACCAACTGCTCGAGGGCGGCCTGATAGATTGCCGTCAGCGCCTGATTGTCCCTGACCAGATCAGTTTCCAGGCTGCGTATGGTATAGGGTAACTGAGTGCGATGTCTGATCAGGCAAAAGCCCAGCAGGGTGCCGGTGGTGGCATGAAAAAACAGAAAATCCCATGGTGTTGCCTTGTCCGCTATAGTCACCTGGTTATCAAGGCTGTGCTGTCGTCTTAAATACTTCAGGGCCAGGATGGCGTCATCATCCCGGGCCGCTGCTATGCTGACATCCTCAAGGCCGGCAAAGAATTCTTCCACGTATTTGCCGACCCGCCAGCCAATAGTCAGCTCCGGGCTCAGATGTCCTTTTTTCAGGGTCAAATTGTATAATTCCATTGGTACGAGCATAGTTTATTCCTTTTGTGATGGGTGCATGGTGTCTGTTTTTTTGCGATTCCGCCCCCAGGCCAGGCCGCTGCTCAGGCCAAAAATTATCGCTAGTCCTGCGACGATTCCCCCCCCCTTGCCCATGGCCAGGCCATTTTGGTCAGGGGCAAGGTCGTTTTGCGGCAGGGCCATATCCTGACCCACCGTGGTTTTCAGGCGGACCTGGTGGCCCAGCTCATCGTTTATGACTATCTGCCAGTCGCCGTGGCTATCCGGTGTAAAGCAAAAGAGGCCATTGCGGTCGGTACGGCCGGACTGGAAGGGCAGTTTCGAGTCGGGGGCTGCAATCTCTACCCGGCCATAGCCCAGAGGTTCACCGTCATCATAGGTGGCCGTGGCACAGATAGTCTCAGTGCTCCTGGTAGTGCCCCGTAGTCCGTGGGCCTGCCCCTGGCTGGCCATGAGCACCAGGCCAAGGGCAAGAGTTGCACCGCTAAGAATATGAGCTCTGTGTGTACTCATTTCACCTCCAGGGTGAGGGTGGCGATAAAAGATTCCACGTCACAGACATTCTGGTCGGCATAGGGCTGTTGATGCTCGACCTTGATCAACCAGACTCCGGGCTGATCAAGGCGGATGCGGCCCATGCCCTGGCGGTCGGTCATGCTGGTGTAGGCAAAGACATTTTTTTCGGTGGAAAATCCCATATAGGTGGCAAAGATCCTGTCATTGTACGGTTTGCCATGCAGGAGAACCTGGACAGGCAGATAGTCGCCGGCCTTGAGCTCGGCCGGGTTGGCCAAGGGGATGATCTCCAGGGGATGGCCCAACTTTCTGTCAACCTTGCCCCGGCCGTCGCCGACATTGATAATGGACTTCATGGTCATCTGGGATCTCGAACATTTGATAACGTTGTTGAGGCTCTCCTTGGACTGTCGTTTGCCCCCTTCGGTCGTTTTGGTGTAGAAGCCGGTCTTCCGTTTGGCGCCCACAAGATATGCTCCGGCCGTGGAAAAATTGTTAGCCGGCTCAAATTCCAGATCAGACAAGGAGACTGCCGCTTCCTTTTTGCCATCCGGGGCGACGATGACAATATTCTCCAGATCAGCCTTTTTAAGAAATTTGCCCAGGGGATAACGATGGCCCCAACCCATGGTCATCTGCACGGATTCTCCCGGCTCCGGGCTGTAGTTGCTCGTGTTGATCCAGGGGAAATGGGCCTGGGCCTGGGTGCACAAGAGGCCAAAGAAGCCGATAAAGAGTATGGTGGTCCTGCTTATTTTTTTCATTAGTGCTCTCCATATGATGTCATTAATTCGCAAGGCCCTTTCTGGGCAGTCTTGCGGGTTTTATAGTTATTGCCTCACGCAAAACTTGTCGTAATTTTAGATAGTTATCTTTCTAAAAAAAACTACCGGCCGGTGAGGATCTAAAAGAAAACATCCATCTTGACCAGCATGGTCCTGCCGCTGCGGTAATTGCCATCATCCCCCTTGTCCGAATCAAAGATATTGTCCGCCTCCAGGCTCAGCCTGGCCTTGTTGGCCAGCTCCTTGGAGATCTTGGCATCCACCACGGTGTGGCCATTGATCTGGCTGCTGTTGTCATTATCCTTATATTGCCGGCCTGTATGGCTAATAGTGGCGCTGAGCCCTAGGCCGTAGCGCTGCCACTGGTAGGCTGGCGCCAGGGAGAGGCTGTGTTTGGGGACATAGGGCAGCTCGTTACCGGTCTCTTTATTTTCTGAATCCGTATAGGTGTAGGAAGCAGTCAGGGCGAAATCCTGGTGGTCGAACCGGGTCAGCAGTTCGATGCCCTGGGTGACCGCTTCCTCGACATTCTGATAGGTCATGAGGGGCAGGCTGTCATAAATGGTGCCGGTGTCCTCGCTGATCACCATGTCATCCACCTCGTTACGGAAGATGCCAAGACTGGTCAGCAGGTGATCGGCCAAGAACCGCTGTTCAAGGCCGGCCGAATAGCCCAGGCCGATTTCCGGCTGCAGATCGCAATTGGATTGCACATAATAGTCGCCATGCCGGTAGGGCGCGTCGTAATAGAGCTGGCGGATGGTGGGAGACTTGAAGGCCCGACCGACCGAGGCCCTGAGAGTCGCAGCCTCGGCCAGGCGGTACATCAGGCTCAGCTTGGGATTGGCCTCGCTGCCGAAATTGGAGTGGTCGTCAAAACGCAGTCCGGCCACCAGGGTCAAGTCATCAAAAAGATTGATCTCATCCTGGCCATAAAGGCTGGCGGTGTCGACATCCTCCTTCACCCGGATCGTCGAACCATCGGCATTGTTGATTGTATAATCGATGGTCTGCTGCTGTATCTCGCCCCCCATGGTGACGGCGTGCTGGTCGGTGGCGTACCAGGTGTACTGTATCTCGGCCTGGCCAAAGCCGGTGTCTCCATGCTTATAGCCATGGGGATAACCAGGGTAGCCATGGACGAAATCCCAGCTATAGGTATAGCCTTTGACGGCCAGGACATGGTCCGCGGCGGGCCGCCACTCGAGGCCAGTGGACAATCGGTAGCTCTCTTCGTCCCTGTTGTCTGTTTTCTGATAATCGCTGGCCTCACCTTTCAAAAAGAGGTCAAGATTGTCGGTGGCGGCCAGGTCCATTTTGGCCATCAGGGAATGGCGGTCCGACTGGATTGGCTCCTGGCTGATATCGTCGGCTGACTCATAATTATAGTGAATCAGGTAGCCAAGACGTTCCAGGGGGTGCTCCCCGAAAGAGACATAGGCCTGGGAGGTGTTGCGGCTCTGGCCGTCATCGGCTGGGTATGCGACGCTGCCGTCGCTATTGGTCTTCTCTTTGATCTTGTACCAGCCATGGGAGGCACCGGCTCGGCCGCTGGCCACGGTCGGGGCCTTCCTGGTGATGATATTGATGACGCCGGCCATGGCATCGCTGCCATAGAGGGCGGAACTGGTGCCCTTGACCACCTCAATGCGTTCGATCATCTCCACCGGGATCTGGTTGAGGCCAATGCCGTATTCACCCATACCGCCGCTTTGGCCGCTGCCCATGACGCGCTGGCCGTCGATGAGGATGAGGCCGTAGCCGTCATTGAAGCTGAGGCCGCGCATCTTGGCCTGCCAGGTATAGGTGCCGAAGACATCGTCATGGGCGGCGCTGCTGATGCCGGGCACGGTTTTCAAGACGTCCATGGCGTTTTGGGCGTTGCTCTGCTCGATGTCCTGGCGGCTGATGACCACGGTCTCCACCGGCACATCTTTTAAGGTGTGCGGCGTCCTGGTGGCGGTCACCACCACCTCCTCGAGCAGGGCCGGTGTGGCGCTGCCGCCTTGCGCTGCGGCCAGGCTCGGGCTGCTGGCGGCCACCAGGAGGGTGAGGGGGGCTATGGCCAAGCTCAGCGGGGTTATAGGCCGTCTGCCGGGCCGTTTTCTTTGGGTAGTGTTCATTTTTTCATTTCCTTGAGAAGTACTGGTTCCTGGTCTGGACAGGTGCAATGCCCAGGAACACGTTTTGTTAATTAGTATTACTGTTTGGCAAAAAAAGAGGCCGGTGCATGCCTTGCGACCTTGCACGGCCCAGAGCCTTTGCTGCCACCTCGTTTTGTTTGATGGCCTGGAAGTACAGGCTACAAATCAGGAACACGTTTTTTTAATTCGTACTACCAGAGCATCTTTTTGAACCCCCGTCAAGAAAAAAGTCAACCGATACAATAGGTTAGAAGCATAGGAATTTTCTATGGCGGATCGCGATTAAGGGCTTGGGGAGCCAGGAGTCCAGGGCAAGAGGACCCAACCAGGCCAAACCCTTGGGGAGGGGTGCGAGACCATCCACAAAGCTGTTTTGTTCATCGTTTTAATCTGACGACCATTTCCCTCATGGCCTTAAATTCTTGGAGGGCGGCCTGCTGGCCATGAACTAACCCCTTCTGGAGAGTGCTCGATTTGCTGCCACTTTTTGGGGCAGGAGAGTACTGCCAAGGACGGGGAGATTGATAGATATCTCCTACTTGACTTATTGGCACTTCTGTGTAAATTGTTCGGATTCATTATAAACCATTCTTTTACGATGTGTGGCCTCGCCACGCGTTGAGGAAAAGCCCATGAGCTGTTTGTCCCGTAATAACTGAATCTGCCTTTGGGGCAGCCTACCCGGTTCGGGTCGGAAAAAAATGTTAACGGCGGTTCTCCCTTCCTCCTGATCCCTCCGGCCTGAATCGGGCCACGTATCCTTTTACGCATGGTATCAGAAGGTCTTGGAGCCGTCTGATACCAATTTGAAAGTAAGCCAAGGCTGCCGTAATGCGTCTGTCTGCTCTCATGCCTGCATGGGCCTTGCCGGCCTTATGCAGGACTAGCGAAGAAGGAGTTACTATGAATAACCATGGACAACTGTCGTCCGCTTCAGATATGAGTGGTGCGGTCATGGTGGTGGGTGGCGGCGTGGCCGGTGTCCAGACCGCCCTGGATCTCAGCGGCCTGGGCTACAAGGTCTATCTGCTGGAAAAATCAGGGGCCATCGGCGGGGTCATGGCTCGCCTGGACAAGACCTTTCCCACCAACGATTGTTCCCTCTGTATCCTGGCCCCCAAACTGGTGGAGGCGGGCCGCGATCCCAATATCGAGATCCTTACCAAGTCTGAGCTCATCACTCTGCAGGGTGAACCGGGTCGCTTCCGGGCCACTGTCAAAAAACAGCCGCGCTATATTGACGAGGAGGTGTGCACCGGTTGCGGTCAATGCACCCTTTACTGCCTCAAAGAGATTGGCGACGGCTATAACGAAAATCTCGAACATACCCACGCCGCCCATATCGATTACGCCCAGGCCGTGCCCACCTCCTATCATATCGATGCCAAGGCCTGCCTGCGCTTGAACTATGACACCTGCGGCCTGTGCGCCGTGGCCTGCCAGGCCAAGGCCATCCGCTTCGACGATAAGGAGGTGACCCTGGAGATTCCGGTGGGGGCGGTGATCATGGCCCCTGGTTTCGGGCGGATCAGCAAGGACATCATGGCCAAATACGGCTGGGGCAGGTTCAAGGATGTTCTCAGCGCCTTTGAGCACGAACGCCTGATGTGCGCCTCCGGCCCCACCAAGGGCGAGATCCTCCGCCCTTCCGACCACCAGCATCCCAAAAAAATCGCCTTCCTGCAATGTATCGGCTCCCGGGATGAGACCTGCGGCAACAACTACTGCTCATCGGTGTGCTGTATGTACGCCATCAAACAGGCCTCTCTGGCCCGGGAGCATGACCCGGAGTGTGAGATCACCCTTTTCTATATTGATATCCGCACCCACGGCAAGGGCTTTGACGCCGCCCGCGAGCGGGCCACCCGCGACAACAATTTTCGGGTGATCTATGCCCGGCCGCCCAAGGTGGAGAATGTCCTGGATGGCGGTCTACTGCTGACCTGGGCCACGGAGGATGGCCGTCATCATTATGAAAAATTCGACATGGTGGTGCTCTCCCAGGGCCTGGAGGCCCCGGACGACGCCCAAGACCTGGCCCGGGCCACCGGTATTGATCTCAACGAATATCTCTTTGCCCAGACCGATACCTATACACCCCTTGCCACCAGCCGGCCCGGCGTCTATGTGATCGGTGCCTTCCAGGGCCCCAAGGATATTCCTGATTCTGTTACCCAGGCCGGAGGGGCAGCAGCGCTTTGCGCCGGGCAGCTTTCTGCGGCGCGGGGCAGTGAAACCGTCAAGGCCAGCTTTCCGGAAGAACGGGATATCAGCAGCGAGGAGCCGCGTGTCGGCGTCTTTGTCTGCCACTGCGGTATTAATATCGGTGGTGTGGTCGATGTGCCGAGCGTGGCCGCTTATGCCAAGGACCTGCCCGGCGTGGTCTATACCACCGACAACCTCTACTCCTGTTCCCAGGATACCCAAGGCTTGCTGGTGGAGACGATCCACAAGCACCGGCTCAACCGTCTGGTGGTGGCGGCCTGTACGCCGCGCACCCATGAACCCCTTTTCCAGGCCACCATGCGTGATGCCGGCCTCAACCGTTCCCTCTTTGAGATGGCCAATATCCGCGATCAATGCTCCTGGGTCCACATGCATGAGCCCGAGGCCGCCACCCAAAAGGCCAAGGATGCCGTGCGTATGGCCGTGGCCAAAGCCCTCCATCTCACCGCCCTGGCCGAGCAGGAGCTGCCGGTGACCCCGTCGGCCCTGGTCATCGGCGGTGGTTTGGCCGGGATGACCGCAGCCCTGACCATTGCCGATCAGGGCTTTGCCGTCACCCTGGTTGAACGCAATACCGCTCTCGGTGGCCAAACCCTGCGGCTGACAGCCGACCGCCACGGCAACGAACCCAAGAAAGAGATCGCCAGGCTGGTGGCCCGGGTCAGACATCATCCCCGCATCACTGTCCATAGCAGCGCTGCCGTGACGGGCATCTCCGGCTACGTTGGAAATTTTACCACCACCGTGGCGGTAGAGGGCGCCAGCGAGGTGATCAACCATGGCGTTGCGGTGCTGGCCATTGGCGGTAGACCCTATGAGCCGAGCCAGTATCTCTATGGCAGCTCGGCCAAGGTGCTAACCCAGCTCGATCTGGAGAAACGCCTGGCCCAAAAAAGGCCCTTGCCACCCTCAACAAAACAGGTGGTGATGATCCAGTGTGTCGGTTCCCGGGGCGATGATCTCAGCTATTGCAGCCGGGTTTGCTGCGGCCAGGCCTTGAAAAACGGCATCCGTCTCAAGACCTTACAGCCTGATCTGCGGATCACCATTCTCTATCGCGACATGCGCTCTTACGGCTTTATGGAGGATGATTACCGCACGGCCCGGCAGCTTGGCATCATCTTCAGCCGCTACCAGGTTGATAACAAACCAGAAGTTACAGCGGGAAGAGGGAAGTCCAGTCCGGTGCGGGTCAGCTATTATGATGCCTTGCTCGCTGATCGGGTGGAGGTGGCTGCCGACATGCTGGTGTTGTCGGTGGGTATTGTCCCTGAAGGCCCCACGGTTCTTGCCAAGATGCTCAAGGTAGCGGTGACTGCCGATCATTTTTTTCTAGAGGCCCATGTCAAACTGCAGCCGGTGGATTTGGCGGTGGACGGCACCTATGTCTGCGGCCTGGCCCATTCCCCCAAGTCTATGGATGAGACCATTGCTCAGGCCCAGGCGGCCGCCGGAAGGGCCTGCCAGCCCTTGGCCAAGGGGACCATCACCCCGGCCCCCATTGTCTCCAAGGTGGATCCGGAGCTCTGTATCGGCTGTGGGGCCTGCGAGGCCTTCTGTCCCTACAAGGCCATCCAGATTTACAAGGACGGTAAAGTACGCCGGGCCAGGACGCTTACCGCCTCCTGCAAGGGCTGCGGGGTGTGTGCGGCCCGCTGCCCAACCATGGCTATTGATATGGGCCGTTTCACCCTGGACGGCATCATGGCCCAGATCCATGCCTTTGCTGAAGGCTAGGAGTCTGTCACCCTGGCCAGAGATGCCATCAAGGGGTCTTGAGCTCCCTGATGCGACTCGAAACGAGTGGCCACCATTACGGTAGCCGCTTTGCCCACTCAGCCCTCGCGCCTTGCCGCCTGTTTTTACACTGCTCGGCGCCTGATAAGACGTTTAGAAAGGAGAATATAATGTCAGGACAATATAGTCCGAAAATTCTTGGATTTTTATGCAACTGGTGCTGCTATACCGCCGCCGACTCGGCCGGAGTAGGCCGCTACCAGTATCCCCCAAATCTGCGGGTCATCAGGATGATGTGCACCGGCCGGCTCGACCCCTCCTTCCCCCTGGAAGGATTGGCCAGCGGGGCCGACGCTATCTTTGTCGGCGGCTGTCATCCCGGCGAGTGCCATTACATCGACGGCAATTACCATGCCCTGGTCTCCGCCGCTCTGGTCCATGAGACCCTGGCACGGCTCGGGGTCAACAAGGAGCGTTTCCTCATCGACTGGGCCTCGGCCGCCGAGGGCCCCAACTTCGTTAAAATCATCACCCGTTTCACCAAACAGGTTGCCGAACTGGGGCCATTGGGTGTTGCCGAAGGAGGTAACCCGGCAGAGCTGCGCGAAAAATTAAGGGCGGCCGCCGAAACAGCCCGGGGCCGGAAGGTACGTCTCGGCCTGATTAACGCCAGCAAGGAGATGATGAAGGGCGGCGATTTTTCCCGGCAGACCATTGCCGGCCTGGTGACGGACAAGTGCGCCAAGGCCCTGGAGGCCTTGGATACAGGGGCATTATAGATCATGACGGATAATCAGCAGAAAATTGTCGTCATCATCGATAACCAGCAGGTGCGGATCCGTCCGGGCACCACGATCAAGGAGGCGGCCACCTCTTTGGGGATTAAGATTCCCGGGCTCTGTCACCTGCCAGACCGCGAGGACAGCGCCGAGCCCTGCCTCCTCTGCCTGGTGGAGGCGGACGGTGCCACGGTCAGGGCCTGCCAAACTCCGGCTGTGGACGGTATGGTGGTGCTGACCTCCGCCCCGGCCATCGCCAAACACCGGCAAGAACGCCTTCGCACCCTGACCTCCTCTCATTACGGGGATTGCAAGGCTCCCTGCAACCTGATCTGCCCGGCCGGTATCAATGTTCAAGGGTATGTGAGCCATATCGCCCGAGGGGAATACGGTGCCGCCCTGAGCCTGATCCGGGAACAGAATCCGCTGCCCGGCATTGTCTGTCGGGTCTGTCCGCGTTTTTGCGAGAGCCGCTGCCGGCGGGTGCTGATTGATGAGCCCATTGCCATCAACCATCTCAAGCGCTTTGCCGTGGAATATGGCCAAGGCAGCGCTGTTCCGGTGCTGCCAGGAGAGGCCAGCGGCCACCGTCTGGCCATCGTTGGTGGCGGCCCGGCGGGTCTGTCCTGTGCCTGGTATCTGCGCAGATTTGGTCATGAGGTGACAATCTTCGAGGCCCGGGAAAAGCTGGGTGGCATGATCAGGAGCACCATCCCCGCCTTCAAGATCCCCGAGCTTGAGATCGACAGGGAGGTGGAAAGCATCATCAATATGGGGGTCCATGTGCGGACCGGTAAACGCTGGGGCAGGGACTTCGACCTTGCAGGGCTCCTTGACCAGGGCTTTGCCGCCGTTTTTCTGGCCACCGGTATTGCCGGGCAGCAGCCAACCGTTCTCCCGGGCGTTGCATGCACTCTTGATGCCCTGGCCTTCCTGGAAGATCTCCGCGCTGGTCGGCAGGCGGCCATCGGACCCAAGGCCCTGGTCATCGGCGGCGGCCGGATTGCGGTGGAGACGGCTCGTTGCGCCCTCAGGGCCGGGGCCGGAGAGGTGACCGTGATGTACCCCCGTGCCAAAACGGAGATGGGTGCTCACCAGCGCGACATTGCTGAAGCCGAAAAGGAAGGTGTGCAGTTTCTCATGATGGCCCAGCCCCGCCGGGTTGAGCGCCATGGGGAGATGGTACGGGTCGAGATGGCCCGCACTGTCTTGAGTGAGGCGGATGATCAGGGCCGGCGGCAACCGGTTGTCATGGCCGGATCTTCCCTGTGGTGGCAGGGCGACACGGTCTTTATGGCCCCGGGCCAGGAGAGCGATGGCGCCTTTGCCGAATACGGCAAGCTGGAAGCCCGCTTGGCGCTCACCCCGCAGCGCACGATTAAGTCGCATCCCTCCACCATGCAGACCAATGTCCCCCGGATCTATGCCGGTGGCGATCTGGCCAGTGGCCCGCGCAGCGTCATCCAGGCCGTGGACAGCGGCCGTCGGGCCGCTGAGGCCATGCACGAGGAGTTAACCGGTCGCTCCCTGGCCAAACCGGCTGACGGCAGAATCAATTTCACACGGGGTCGAAAATTCGAGGATGTGGACATGGCCAATTTCGAGGGCCGCGCCATCCACCTGCGCGAGAGCATTCCGGTCCGTCCGCCGGATCGCCGCCTTGGCGATTTTGACCAGGTGGAGCTTGGCTACAGCGAGGATATGGCGGTACGCGAGGCCAAGCGCTGCCTGCAATGCGGTTGCCTTGGCCTGGCAAAATGCGATCTTCGTCCGCTGCTCAACGACTATAAGGTACAGACGAAAAACAGCCTGACCAGACCGCGGGCCGTCGTGAATGAAAGGCATGCCTTTATCGTGGTGGATGCCAATTGCTGTATCGGCTGCGGCCGTTGCCAGCGGGCGTGTGAATTTGACGCCTGTACCATCCACCGGGAGGTGAGGAGAGGGAAACCCGTCACAATCTCACCTGTCATTGCTGCCAACTGTGTGTCCTGCGGGGCCTGTGTCGATGCCTGCCCCACCGGGGCGCTTTTCAAAAAACGCCTGCCCTTGCCGTTGTTGCCCGGCGAGGCGCAACAGGTCACAAGTGTCTGTACCTATTGTGGCACCGGCTGCAATATCGATCTTCACGTCAAAAACAATGTTGTGCTGGAGGTCAAATCTGACCCTCGCCAGCCTCCCAATTATGGCGATCTCTGCGTAAAGGGCCGCTTTGGCTTTGATTTTTACCGCCATGGTGAACGCTTGACCCAGCCCCTTGTCCGCGCCACCAGACAAGATCCCTTCCGCAAGGCGAGTTGGGAGGAGGCCTTGACCCTGGCCGCCGCCGGCCTGAAAAAGGCCCTGGCCCAAGCCGGGCCCCAGGGAATCGGGGTGCTCTCCTCGTCGCGTTGTGAAAACGAGGTGAACTTTGTGGCCCAGAAATTCGCGCGCCTGGTCCTGGGGACCAATAATGTCGACAACTGTGCCCGGGTCTGCCATGCCCCATCGGTGAGCGGCCTGCGCATCGCCCTGGGCTCGGGGGCGGCAACCAACTCCTTGGCCAGCATTGAAAAGGCCGAGGTTTTGCTGATCTGCGGTTCCAACACCAGTGAGGCCCATCCGGTGGTGGCCATGAAGGTCCGCCGGGCGGTGAATAACGGCGCGCGCTTGATTGTCATCGATCCCCGCCGCACCGAGATGGCCGCCATGGCCGATATTTGGCTGCGGCTGGTGCCGGGGACCAATGTTTTGCTCCTCAATGCCCTGCTCCATGCCATTCTCGATGAGGGCTTAGAGGACAAAGAGTTCATCGAGGCGCGCACCGAGAATCTTGAGACTGTGCGCAATCATGTCCGCAACTATACGCCCGAGGTCATGGCCGCGCAAACCGAGGTCGCCCCGGATTTGGTGCGCCAGGCGGCCCGCCTCTACTGCGCCACCAAGCGAGGCATGATTTTGTATGGCCTGGGAGTCACCGAGCATCAGAACGGCACCCAGGGGGTGATGGGGCTTGCCAATATCGCCCTGGCCAGCGGCAACATCGGCCGGGTCGGTGCCGGCATCTGCCCGTTGCGCGGTCAAAACAATGTGCAGGGTTCCTGCGACATGGGCGCCCTGCCCTATGTCTATCCCGGCTATCAGGACGTGGCCGATGGCAGTGCCCGCCAACGGCTGAGCGAAATCTGGGGGGCTGAACTTCCCACCACCGCCGGCTTGATTGAACCGGAGATGTACGAGGCCGCTCGGCGCGGCCGCTTCAAGGGCCTGTATTGCATCGGTTATGACCCCGTGCATACCCAAGGGGATGTTCATGCGGTGAAACGGGCCTTTGCCAAGATGGATATGGTGGTGGTGCAGGATATCTTTCTGACCGAAACCGCCCACATGGCCCATGTTGTCCTGCCGGCCGCCTGTTTTTATGAAAAGGACGGCACCTTTACCAACGCCGAACGCCGAGTGCGCCGGATCAGGAAGGCCGTGGAGCCGCCGGGTGAGGCTCTGCCCGACTGGCAGATCACCTGTCGCCTGGCCGAGGCCATGGGGTATGCCATGGCGTACAGCTGCCCGGCCCAGGTCATGGAGGAGATCGCCCGCACCGCACCGATCTTGGCTGGGGTGAGCTATCCGCGCCTGGACGGCCACGGCCTGGTCTGGCCCTGCCCGGACAACAACCATCCCGGCACCCCGATTCTCCACACCGAAAGCTTTACCCGGGGCAAGGGCCGTTTTTCGGTGCTGGCCAATGTCGAGACCCTGGAGAGGCCGGATGCAGAGTACCCCTTGATCCTGATCACCGGCCGGCGCCTGGCCCACTACAATAATGGCTCCATGACCCGGCGCTGCAGCGGTCTGGTCGGCCTGGTCCCCGAGGAGACCGTGGAGATCCATCCCGAAGACGCGGCCAGGCTGGCAATAATCACCGGCATGATGGTGGAGGTGCGTTCTCGACGCGGTGCTATTGCATTGCCTGCCGTGGTCAGCGAGCGCAGCCGGCCGGGCAGCGTCTTTACGGCCTTTCATTTTATCGAGCCATTGGTCAACACCATCACCAGCCCCGGCATGGACGAAATCGCCGGCACCCCGGAGTATAAGGCCTGCGCAGTTCATCTCCGTCCGCTGCCGGCAACCGGCACCACAGGAGGACAACGCGTTGGCCGGTGACACGGTACGCCTGACCCAGCTCGTCCAGGGCGCAGGCTGTGCTGCCAAGCTGGCCCCCGCTCTTTTGGATCGTGCCTTGTGCGGGCTGGATCTGCCGGTGGACGACAACCTCATCGTGGGCCTTAAGCGGGCTGACGATGCCGGGGTCTACCGGGTCTCGGCCGAGCTGGCCCTGGTCCAGACCCTGGATTTTTTCCCGCCCATGGTTGATGACCCGTTTTCCTTCGGTAAGATCGCCGCCGCCAATGCCTTAAGTGATATCTATGCCATGGGCGGGGTGCCAAAAACCGCCATGAATATCGTTGCCTTTCCCGCCAAGCGGCTGGATATCTCGGTGCTGCGGGCCGTGCTTGAGGGCGGCCTGCATACCATGCGGGCCGCCGGGGTGGTGCTGGTTGGCGGCCATAGCGTAGACGACCCGGAGCTGAAATACGGCTTGTCGGTGACCGGTTATATCCATCCCGGGCGGATTCTCACCAAAAAAAGTCTGCGGGCAGGGGACAAGCTGCTTCTCACCAAACCGCTGGGCACCGGTATCGCCTGTACGGCCATCAAGGCCGGCATGGCCGGTGCCGAGGTCACGGCACGGTTGATCCGGGCCATGGCAACCCTGAACCGGGAGGCGGCCTTGACCATGACCGATTATGCGGTCAGCGCCTGTACCGATATTACCGGCTTCGGCTTTCTGGGCCATCTGGCGGAGATGGTGGTGGACTCGGGCCTTGGGGTCCACATCCACTCGGCGGCGGTGCCCCTGCATCCGGAGATCTTGGAATGGGCCGCCATGGGCTTGATTCCGGTGGGGGCTTACAACAACCGCAGCTTCATGGGGAAATTCGTGGCCTTTGGCCACCGAGTGGGGCAACGGATGCAGGATATCCTCTTTGATCCCCAGACCTCCGGTGGGCTGCTTATTGCCGTGGCCGCGGAGGAGGCGTCTGCCCTGCAAAAGGCCTTGGTCAGCCGGGGGGTAGTGGATACGGCCATTGTCGGCGAGGTGGTGGCAAGGCCTGCGGAAATGATTGTCGTTCAATAATCTGGCCGGAAGACGCCGGGATCAGTAGAGCCCACGGCGCGGCTGGAGATACTACTCAAAAAAAATACGGAGGTATTTTATGTCCCCTACGAGATTTATAGTCGTTTTGTTGGTCGTGCTGATGGCGTCACCCGCCCTGGCCTTTCAGGAGGGAGGCTGTGGGGCCGGAGATTGCCGCGACTGCCACGCCCTCAGCCGGGAAGAGGCGGCTATCCTGTTGAAGGACAGGGTGAACGAGGTTGTCGGTGTCAGACAGAGCCGGGTACCGGGTCTATGGGATATCGAGGCGCTCTATCAGGGCCGCAAGGTGCCCCTCTATCTCGATTTTTCCAAGCAATACCTGATCACCGGCAACATCATCCGCCTGGAGAGCGGCGAAAATCTGACCCGCCAGAGCAGTATTCAGATGAACCGCGTGGATGTCTCCCGGATCCCCCTTGCTGACGCCATTATCATCGGCAACCCGGCGGCGGCCACCAAGATCATTGTCTTTGATGACCCGGAGTGTACCTATTGCCGCAAACTGCATCCGGAAATGGCAGAGGTTGTAGCCCACCATGAGGACATCGCCTTTTTTATCAAGATGTTCCCCCTGGCCATGCACCCTAAGGCCTATGAAAAGGCCAAAGCCATTATTTGTGCCAAAAGCGGCCAGGACTCAAACGCCCAGGCCCTTTCCTTGCTGTGCGACAGTTTGGCCGGCAAACCCCTGCCGGCTTCGCCTCCAGACTGCAAGAATGATCAGGTGGATAAAAATATAACCCTGGCCCATGAACTCGCCATCTCCTCGACACCCACCCTCATTATGCCGGATGGCCGGGTGTTGTCCGGCTATAAAAAAGCGGATCAGATCCTTGAGGCCATAAAGCCAAAATTGCCTTGAAACAAGACTCTTGGTACTGCTCTTGCGGCCGGCCCTACTTGACTCCAGGGGTACTGCACAAGACAAAGCCCCCTGTGTAATACGGTTTTTAATTTCGTTTACATGGGCATCTTTTTGTTGGGGCTGTCCTAGATAACTAGCCCATATTTGTTTTAACTAATTTTTTTAGCAGATTTAATTGATCTTTCGTTTTTGGGTTATTAAATCCACATTCACATTCTTTTAAATAGAGGTGAAATTGATCATTTGGAACACAATTGCATCTCCGCATCGGAAGTGCTTAAAGCAAGAAACATCCAGGTCATTATAGCTTGCTAAACAGTCTGTATAGACAACAGCTATCTGGCTGTATTCGTTGCTCCATTATTGGCATAAGAGTAGCGGCTTTGGCATCTGGTATTATCTTTGTGTAAACCTTGTCTCCCCGCTTCAATAGGCCAAAAACAGGCATTTTACCGACAGCACCTCGGACTCTTTTGCCCTTACTTCTACCGCCAAAATAACTTCCGTCAACTCCGACTTCTCCAGAGAGCAGGAGTCTCGTCTTAAACAGCCTTAAAGATGAGCATTTGAAGTAGTTGGAAATAATAGGCTGCTGTGTTTTTATTAACCCCAACCAATACAGATGCAGTGCGTGATGTTGTGCCTGCCACAAAGCGCTCAATGAGCGCTGTCTTGTTTGGCCTAACTAAGGCTACCTTTGCGCATACGGCTATCCTAAATAATCTTCATTATCTAGGACAGCCCAAATAATAATGTTACCTGAGGATTGTAAAATGCGAATGCTTGCTGAAATGTTCCCTGAATTTAATGACATGCTGGCCAAGATGGATACCCTGCTTGCTGATAAGCGACCGGTGGATGAAAAGACCTACCAGTTCATCTGTTTTGCCCTGTCCATCAAGGGGCGATCAAAGCCCTGCGTGCTCAAGCATTTCAAAGGTGCCCTTGATGCCGGGGCCACGGTGGAGGAATTAAATTGGATCTTTGCCCTCACCATGCGGGAGGCGGCCGGGGTGGATGACTGCTGGACCCATGATGTGATCGGCGACTGGCAGGAGATTGCCAGGGGTAAGGTCAGCTGTGAGTGCCAGAAATGAAAGGGAAAATTGACAGTAAAAAGTATCTGACTATGTGTCTAGGGGAATGCTTCGGCACCTTTCTGCTGGTCTTCATCGGTACCGGTTCGGTAGCAGTGGCTGTCCTCTTCGGAGCTTTCTGCGGTCTCCTGCAGATAGCCGTGGTCTGGGGTGTCGGCGTAACCCTGGCCATCTACGCCACCCGCCACATCTCCTGCGCCCATCTCAATCCGGCTGTGTCTCTGGCCATGGTTTTAGCCAAGAGGATGGATAGCCGTTTGCTGCCAGGTTATTGGCTGGCTCAGCTTGTTGGCAGTATTATCGCGGGGGCTTCGGTCCTCCTCCTCTTTGGCGATGTTATCAGCCAGTATGAGTTGGCCCAGGCCATCACCAGGGGCGGGCCGGAATCAATCAAGACCGCCATGATGTTCGGCGAGTATTTCCCTAATCCTGGTAATGGTACCCTGTTTGAACTTTCTCTATCCCTGGCTATGCTGGTGGAGGCAATGGGTACCTTTCTGCTGATCACTATGATTTTTTCTTTCACCGAGGGTTGTAATGTCGGTAAGCCTTCCGAGACCATGGCCCCTGTCTTCATCGGTGCCACGGTTACCGTGCTCATCGCGCTCTTTGCCCCCTTGACCCAATGCGGCATCAATCCGGCCCGGGATCTTGGCCCCAGGTTGGTGGCCTGGCTATCCGGCTGGGATACCATTGCCATTCCCGGCCCCCATGGCGGATTTTTCTGGGTCTATATCCTGGCGCCATTGCTGGGCGGGGCTATGGCCGCCCTCTGTTTCCGGTTTGTTGTTACGCCCTTGATGAGTGGCAAGCAGGATGAGGCCTGTGGGTGTTCGGTGGAGCAAGGCAAGGGACACTCCGCAACATCCTGACTCTCATTGTCAATAGGCACCCCTTGCCGAAACTGTTCATTTATCGCAACTGAAAGCGTACCGGGACCTTAACCCACATCTCATGACGATTGCCATCAATGGTTCCGGCCCTAAAACGCCAGCGACGCACGGCCTTCAGGGCTGCTTGATCCAGGATAGGGTGGCCACTGGAGGTAAAGAGGTTAAGCTCTGCCACCTCTCCGGCAGCGTCAATAAAGGCCTCCAGGAGTACGACTCCTTCAAGGCTGCGGCGCCGGGCCAAGCGTGGGTATTTCGGGGGCGGGTTAACCTGGTACAAGGGTGAAGCCTGTTGAATGACATGGGCAGCATTTTCCTTGCTACGTTCATCTCCGACCTCAATTTCCAGAGGTGGAACCGTATTTTTACGAGAATTATTTTCTGCAGGGGGAGACGGCGGCACAGGTGGTGAGGCAACTCTCGGTGCTTGCTGTTTGCTTTGAGCCTTTTGATGGATAATTTCCCGGACAATCGGTGCTGGCTTACTAGTCAGCTGAACCATTGGTGGCGATTCAGGATGCGTGGGTTTAGGTTTAGCTTGTGCGACAACCGCTTCCTTTTTTTCGGGCTTCTTTATCTGTTTTGTTGGCGTTGGAGGCTCCTTGGTCACAGGCCTTGTCCCCAGAGACACAGCGATACGCTGTACAGGCAGGGGCGTGGACAGGGTTGGCTGGCCCTGGTGCGGTTGCCAGGACAGGGCAGCGCCATGGAGGATTAGAGCCAGTAGGCCGGCCGGCAGCAGTCGTTGCCTGGTTCCCTTCATCGTGAAGTTTCCGCCATTTCAGCCTGCAGGGAGATACGCATCAGGCCAGCCTGCTTGACGCTGTCCAGCACCTGGAACAGCTCTTGGTAGGAAACCGATTTGTCCGAGAATATCTGGACATCAGGGGCTTGGGCGCCCTGCTTTGTTCCTTTTTTCATCTTCAATCTCGCGCTCAGAAATTCCAGGCTGACCGACTCTTCATCGACAAAGAGAACCACGCCCGGGCCAGTAGCTTGGATAGTGATACTGATGGCCTCCCGTGTTTCCAGGGTAGCGCTGCCGGACTGGGGCAGATCAACCGCCTGACCGTGATGGACAGCCAAGGAGAGCATGGCGTAGATGAAAAAGACCAGCAGGAGAAAGACAATATCAATAAGGGGCAGCATCTCTATACGCGGTGGCGCCAGGCTGCTACGGCTAAGCTTCATTCTCTGACCCTGACCGCAATTTCTGATAAACCACCTCCAGGCTGGTAGCGTATTTTTCCATGACATGGACAGCGTCTTCGATCCTGCTCTTGAAATAGTTGTAGGGAAACACGGTGATGATGGAAATACCAAGACCCGTAGCTGTGGTGATCAGGGCCTGGGCAATGCCGCCGGTGACCAGTTTTGGGTCGGCGATGCCGCCTGCACCCAGCATCTTGAAGGAGGATATAATACCGATAACCGTACCGAATATGCCCAGAAGCGGGGCCACAGTAATCATGGTGTCGAGCACCGTCATACCCTGGGACATCTTTTTCACCATGTTCTGGGCCTCGGCCTCCATGGCCTTGCTCATGTCGTACTCGCGATGGAGGATGCCGACATTAAGCACCCGAATCACATGATCATCACAATTCCTGGTTCTCTCCTTAATCTGCTGCCAATCACCGCTTTCAGCCAAGTGTAAGATCTCATCCAGCAGCTGACGATTCCGCCTTCTCTTTATCTGAAACCAGAATAGGATCCGTTCGCCAATGACCGTCATGACCACCAGGGAACAGGCCAGAAGCGGCCACATAACCGGTCCGCCGTTTTGCATCATTTCATAGACCCTCATTGATTAACCTCCATGGCAATTTCAGGATGGATCAAGGCGGCAATGGTTCGCAGCGCCTGAACAAAGGTGACCGGGGATGGGCTGCAGACCAAATCCGGATCAAGCACATGTACCCGCTTCTCCTGCACCGCCTTGATAACACCAATACGCTGCCAACTCTTTTTCTCCTCCGCGGCAATGCCGGTTTCAGAACCCATGATGGCAATAATGATCACCTCCGGGTTTTGGCCAATTATCTTTTCACGATTGGTGGTGCCTGATTTTTGATCTTCGATGATATTGATGCCGCCACCAAGGACAATAAAATCATGGGTAAAGGAACTTGATACCGAGCCAAAGAGTGACCGGGAACCCACCTGGAGAAAAACTTTCTGCCTAGGGAGATGGGCAATTTTTCTTTGCACGGCCTTGACCTCCTCCCGAGCCTGATTAACAATGCGTAGGGCTTCCTCTTCACGGCCCAAAAGAGTGCCGAGCTCGACAAACTGGCTGCAAATCTCTGCAAAGGAGGCGGGCTGCTTAAAACGAACCACCTTGAATCCCAGCCTTTGTAGTTGTCGTACCTGCTCCGGGCGGGTCAAAGCGGTGGCCAGCACCAAGTCGGGCTGCAGGCTGATAATCTTCTCGACGGACACCTGCATGACCGAACCGATTTTTTCTTTTAGCCTCGCCGCTGCAGGCCTTACGCAGTATCTGGTATTGCCGACCAATCGGTCACCGGCACCCAGCAGGTAGACATTCTCTGTGTTGATTGGGCCTAAAGAGACGATCCGTTCAGCATCTTTTGCTTCAGCAGAACGGCAACTCAAGGTCAACAAGAGGCAAATAAGTACACGATATTTAAGCACGCGGTTTATCATTTCAATTCCTAGCCAATTTTTCCAGGGCCCCGGCAAGTAAGGCGCTGAGACCCTTTGCCAATACCTTGGGTAAATTTTCGACATCCTTAACCTCAACTGTCATTTCACCACCGGCAATCTGCTTGGCAACAGTCTGACACCACAGATCAACGCTGCTCAAATCATCGACCAACCCCTTTTCATAATCGTCACTTATGGCCATGATTGACTTAAGGAAGCTGGCATATTGAGGCTGCAGGAGGATTATCTCCATCTGCTTACGGAGGGCTTTGGCCTTTTCTTGGGTGGCATAGGGCTTACAAATAGTATGGAGGGAGATCTTTCGTTCTTTTAATCGTTGAAAAATTGAACGGGCCGCCTGCAGTCCGTTTTGCCGGAGCACGGCCTGTTGTACGCCTTCATAGACGGCTCGGGCCATGAGTTCTCCCATTTTGGTGTGACCACCGCTGGAATCTATGGAGTTGCCTGCGCCCTGCACCACGATGATATTGTCTGTGCCAGTACCGCTGGCTTGATTCATGGCAGGTGAAAAGGTGGAACGGATATCCAGATCCTGCAGGGCTGCCGATTTAGCCTCGGTGGCAGTGATAAGGGCACGGGTCATGGCTCTGGGGGAGAGCTGCATATTGCTTAGGAGCAGGATATTGATGGTGCCCGGGTTCTTATTCTTTCGGAGAGTATCAGGTTCGTAAAAACTGCCGGTATCCGCGCTCATCCTCATCGCGTTGCTCTTCACGCCGGCCGTGACCAAAGCCGTGACCTCCATACCCCTGAATTGTTTTTTCACCACAACGAGGTTATCCATATTGGCTCCGGTGAAGAGCATGGCGGTGGAGTCATCGGTAAAGCCAAGCGCCCTTTGGCTGAACTTTCGTAAGGGGGCCAGCCCTTGTTCATGACCAAGCCACCAGGAGGGCGGCGGCATATAATGATTGGCCACGGTGGTAATCCCGCTTCTCTGTCCTTCCAGGGTCGAGACCACCTGCATGGGGTGCTTGAAGGTGAGAGCCACGGTTTTGTGACGAAAATCTTTGATATCGGCAGCTATGATCTCGGCCTGTTGGAGATAGTCAAGACCAATTTTCAGGGGGACACGGCTGACAACCTGTTCAGGCAAAACGAAGTTTCCCTCGGCACTAAACTCGTCGCCATAGATTCGAGCCGCCAGCCAGGAGGTGAAATAGCCGGGATGAGTGGCTGCTCGGCAGGTTAATTCACAGGGAAAGAAAAAAAATCGCTTATTACGCACGGCATCCACATCGCGCCAGCCAGGCTGGTCGAGAATAGGTATGGTCTGGCTGACATCGCCACAGCCATAGATCACCTGGGGGTTGAATTCCTGCCACTGGTCAAGGTCTACAGAGATAATGTTGCCATTTTTACCAAACTGCGGAGCAATACCGCCAGCTGCCCGGATATATTCATTCTGAAAAGAATCATCACCAGGAGTCATGAGTTTGTCCCGTCCCATGAGACGGATGGTTCGTTGCTTTTTCTCTTCCGGAATTTTAGCAATTTTACTGGCGATCACCGCCAGCTGTCGTTTCTCTTCGGCAATGATTTCGGCAGCCTCACCATTTCTTGAAAAAATACGACCTAAGAGCTTTAGATGATCAAAACTCTCAGCAATGGAACGGGCCGAAAGCTGAATGAGAGTAGCCTTGTCACGAAAACGGATAGGAACATCCTTTTGTAAATCCGCATAAAAAATGACATCTGGCTGTAGGGCTGCTACCCGATCAAGGTCCGGACTAAAAAAGCCGCCGACAAGCTCCTTGCCTGCAATTCCTTCAAGGGAGTGAACTGAGTCTGGTGGCAGGGCGGGATGATAGGTTGTGCCGACAACCGTATCCCCGGCCCCAATCCTCAGGAGCATTTCAGTGATGGACGGCACCAGTGAAACCACTCGCCCTGGCCTGTTTACGGTTATGTCCTGGCCGCTTGAGTCGATAAATGAAATGGGATACTCTGTGGCCTGTAAGGCCTCTGGCAGCAATAGAAAAAGCATAACTAATAAAAAATTGAATTGTTTCATTTGTATCTCTATATATTGATGTCCCCTACCTGTGCCCATAAGGACACAAGTACGAAGCCATCATGTTTAAAATTCATAGGTAACTGTGCCGAAGAAGGATCGCTCGGCTCCGGGGTATCCACAATTAGGAATTGATGTGGTTCCATAGAAATCACTGGAATTAACATCATATCCTTTGTCAAAAAGGTTGGTAGCCGTTAAGGCGAAGAGCCAGTGTTCGCCAAGACTCTGGCTGATCTTGATGTCCGTGGTTACATAGGAATCAAGGACATGTTCCGCTTTAGTGTCAGCATCTGTGGCATAGACTGAGGGTCGTTCATCAACATAGCGCACAACCATATTGGTAGAGAGACCGAAGGAGAAGTGATAAGCAAAATCCGCTTTAAAGGTGTTTTTCGCGGTATCGGTGGCCTGTCGCCATGTCCCTGCTACTTTTTCTTCTTGAGCATCAAGATAGGTATAACTTAAGGAAATGCGTAACGGATCGACCGGTGTCAGGGTCAGGCTGAGCTCTACGCCTTGGCTTTCGAATTTATCGACATTACTTGGTTTCCAATAGCCTCCACCATATATGTTTGGATCTGTGGGATCTTCAGCCCAGTCAATCTTGTCATCAATGTCCGCCTGGAAAAAGGTTAGGATGGCCATGACCTTGTCCTGCCATAGGGATTGCTCCATGGTGACATCGCTGTGCCAGCCACTCTCTGCGATCAGATTGGTATTTCCCTTGGCAAAGCCGCTATCTGGCCAAAAGAGATCATTTATAGAAGGGGCACGGAAATGTTTGCCATGGCTGAGTTTGATAACCGTTGTTTCGCAAGGATTTATTACAAGGCCAAAACGGGGAATATTTTCAGATCCGGAGGTGGAGTGGTATTCATGCCGCATTCCTGTGAGCATTTTTACATATTTACCAGGGCGATACTGAGCCTCGATATAGCCGCCACGGGTGTAAATGCCATTTTCTGTTGTAGAGCGGGACCCCGCTACTGATGCACCAAAACTATCCAGATCTTCTTGTTTATTTTCAGAATCATAGTCACGATATTGGCCGCCAACCACCAGGGTTGCCATGGTAAAGGGGTGCCACTCAGCAAAACCCTCGATGCCACTGGTTGTATTGGTGACCCAGGTTTCGGTACCAGTCCCACTACTGTTGCGGCGAGTCAGATTGTAATTTTCCGTATCACTGTATTCAGCCCGCATGGTCAGGCCCAGAGAATCCAGAGGACTGGCTGTAAGTTCCAGGGCATTATGCCAATCATCATTTCCGCCTTTATTCACCAGGCTCGCGGAATTTTCATTATAAAAAGCCGTACCATTGACGATATGGGTTGGCGTTCCCTCCGGCGGCTTAACGCCCGGTACTCCGTAATCACGGTCAATATAGGTGGAGAAGATTGAAGCCTGTAGGTGTTCCGGCATGTCAAAGAGGAGTTTCATGGACAGGTCCGTATGGTCCAAAGCGCTATTGTCCCGAAAACCATCAGTTTCTCTCTTGGTAGCTGTCAGGTAATAGCCGAGTGTATCCGTGACAAACATCCCATGTTCAGCAGACAGTTCGTAGGTCTCCTCAGTGCCATAGCCCGCCTTGCCTTTGAGGATGACTTGATCATGCTGGGGGTTCTTGGATAGAAGATGAACTGTGCCGCCCATGGCACCGGTGCCGTAGAGCAGGGAACCGGCCCCTTTTACAACCTCGATTTTTTCGATACTGTTTATCGGGAGACGGCCGAGATCGGCAGAGCCAAGGGAAGGGGAATTGATATTGATCCCGTTGAGAAAAATTTGAGTAGCATCGCCCCCCATTCCACGGATATGGATTTCTTGGGCAGCGCCACCGTAATTTCCATAGGTTCGCCAGTCGAGACCAGATTCATTGGCCAGCAGCTCACCAAGACCTCGAGCAGGAGCATCCTCAAGATCAAGCGCATCTTTTAGAATAACCGTATTGGGCACATCTTTTCTTTTCTGGGCTGTCTTGGTGGCAGTGACCACCACTTCGTCCAAGGTAAGTTCCGTAACAGGTTTGCTCTCTACCAGCTCGGTTTCCATTTCGGCGAAAGCCATACTTGGTGAACTCAGAATGAATAAGGCGAAACATGCTTGAATTTTCTTTCTCATTTTCACATCTCCTAAAACTGAATAATTCAGATCCGGAGCTGCTTGAAAAAAAGCAAAAAAAAACCCCGGACCAATATAATATTGACCCGAGGATTCCCTGTTCTTTCCACGAATAAGCATGAGCATTATGCCCCTTGTCCACGGGAGCAGGCTCTTCTTGGTGTACCATTTCTCTAGCATGCCAAGTCATGTAAGAAGTCACCCCGCAGGGGGGGTAATCCTCCATTCATGATATATTTTCAGACAGGTTTTCTGACTCCTGGTTCGTTCTACTTGTTGCGCCTTCCCATTTTCGTATAAAAAACAGTGACTTTAATGCAACGTTCGTCCCCAGTTACAGCGGCGGGCCCGTCCCGGATTCACACCGGGTTCCCTATTATGCTCGGCTAAGAGCATCTGAAAATTTCAAACAAAAACTAATTAAAAAAAACGAGGATGTCAATAAGCTAGTCCAAGGGGAATCTGTTTTAGACATTTTCCTTATGCAAAAACTGAATCGAAATTATTTTTGTTCAGATGTAAGACGCTATACATTTAAAAGTGGAAGGTACCCTTTGGCTATCTTAAGCGTTTAAGAAGAACTGTAAGTTAAGATGTTTCCTGAGTATGTCAGGTCTGTTTGAACCTGATTTGGGGAATTGTCAGGTCGAATGAGTATTGCTACATCTTATCGTCTCTCATTATTCTTTCTGGTTTTTATACTTCTTGCCGATCTGAAAGGCCTGGCCTACCAGATTGCCGATGCCGTGATATTTACGAATCACCGGTGAAAAGAGCAGGGGGCGAAGCAGTTCAAGATCTGGGAGATCCTTGTCGCCGAGGATTGCCTTGTCTGCCTTAACATCCAGAATTTCGCCGATGAACTGGGTATGGAGGCCTATCTCCACTACCTGTTGTAGGCTGCATTCCAAGATAAGTGGAAACTCTTCGACAAGAGGCGCATCAACGGTGTCACTTTTGCTCCACTTCAAGCCGGTATCTGCCAGTTTGTCCGTCATCCTTCCTGTGGAAATCCCGAAATAATCTGTCTCTGCAACTAGCTTTTCCGTACCGATATGAACGGTAAAGGCCTTAGTGCGCATGATGTTGCTGTGGGTCAGGGTAGCCTCGCGCAGAGAAACGGCAAGGCAAGGCGGTTTTGAGCAGCAGATGCCGCCCCAGGCCGCTGTCATTACATTGGCGCTGCCATCTTCATTATATGTGCCGATAACCCAAACCGGGGTGGGGTAGACAAGGGTGTTTGCGCCAAGGGATTCTTTCATTTTCTCCGTCTTTCACTTTTATCAACAAGATTATTCGTTCACCACAGAGACACAAAGGCACAGAGAAAAAAACTTTGTGTCTCTGTGTCTCTGTGGTGAACAGCTCATTTTAGACAATCTCCGTACGCTGGCGGACCACCTCAAAGAGGCTGATCCCCGCTGCTACAGAGGCATTCAGCGAATCCAGGGTGCCCTGCATGGGGATGGTGACCTTGAAGTCGCATTGTTTGGCCACTAAGGGGCGCAAACCTTTTTCCTCATTACCGATAACCAGGCAGACAGGGCCTGTGAGATCGGTTTTGAAAACAGAGGTGCCGCCATCCTTCACGGTGCCGTAGAGCCAGATGTTTTCCTGTTGTAATTTCTGAAGGAAAATTGACAGGTTGGTAACGACGCAGATGGCAAGATGAGCCAGGGCGCCGGCAGCAATTTTCGCTGTGGTGCCACCTAAAGGGGCGCTGCGATCTCTCGGCAGGATCACACCGGTGACCCCGGCGGCTGCAGCTGAGCGCAGAATGGCGCCCATGTTCTGGGGGTCTTGGATGGAATCCAAGGCCAAGAGAAAAGCAGGCTGGGTTTCTTGTCGGATCAAAGTAAGGAAATCTTCTTCACTCAAGGTTTCCGTGGCCTTGGTACGCGCTGCCACGCCTTGGTGATTGACTGAACCCCCGGTTTCGCCGGTAATCGACAGGGCAGTTTCAAAACGGCTCTTGATACCCAGGGCGCGACATTGATCAATGATGGCCTGGATTTTAGGGTTTGGTCTGCCTTTCACAATATAAATTTCAGTGATGGTGCCAGGGGACTGCTCAAGCAGGGCGGCCACCGGGTGGATTCCCCAGATCAGGTTTTCGTTGGCCTGCAGGCGTTTACCAACAGGCGCTATGGGTTTTTCGGTCATGAGTATTCCGTTGGTAAGCAAAGGGGTTCGCCGTTCAGGTTGCGGCGGTTTTTGGCCCGCATGGCAAGAATGATTGCCTCAAGCATGCGGGCAGCGGAGTCAAGATCGTCATTGATCACCACATAATCATAGGTGTTCACATCTGCCATCTCCGCCTTGGCATTTGCCAGACGCAGAGCAATGGTTTCGGGCGAATCAGTGCCGCGACCGGTAAGTCTTTTTTCCTGCTCCTGCCATGAAGGGGGGCAGATGAAGATGGAAATGGCATCTGGAGCGGCCTTGCGGACCTGGCGGGCGCCTTGGATATCAATGTCCAGGAAGACGTCGATGCCCTGATTCAATCTATCCGTCACTTCTTTCTTGCTGGTGCCGTAATAATAGCCATGCACCTCGGCCCACTCCAGAAAACCGCCCTGGTCGCGGAGGGCAAGAAAGGCATCTTGGCTGACAAAATAATAATCCTTGCCCTGTTCTTCACCCGAGCGCGGAGCGCGGGTCGTGTGCGAGACGGAAAAGGTGAGACCCTGGAGGTGGGGCATAATTTTTTTTAAGATGGTGGTCTTGCCGGTGCCGGAAGGGGCTGAAATAATAATGAGATTGCCTTTCATCGCCCTTATCCCTCCTCCTTCATTTCTTCAATGGGCAGGAAGCGGAGATTGATGGTTTCCGGCTGAACAGCGGAGAGAACAATGTGATCGGTGTCAAGAAGGATGATGGAACGAGTTTTCCGGCCCTCGGTGACATCGATAAGTTTTTTTTGAAGTTTTGCCTCATCTTTTAGTTTCTTCATGGGTGAAGATTTCGGGTTAGCCACAAGAAGAATACGATCGGCCACCACGGAATTACCAAAGCCGACATTGATCATCCGGGAGTTCATAGGTTTGTCCTTTGCTATTTTTGTGATTTTAGCAAATCAAGAAGGGGAATCAGTTTAATTCTTTAAGGCGTTTTATATAATCACAGAGGCATTTGTGCCCCTTGTGGGGTGCCGAGAAGATTTTGTTAATGGTATAGTGACCTCTGTGTCTTTGTGTCTCTGTGGTGAGGTATTCACAACACTTCAACAGACCTATTCCAGATTCTGCACCTGTTCACGTATTTTTTCCATCTCGTTTTTCAGTTCCACTGTCTGATGAGCAACACTTGAGGTGGAGATTTTTGAAGCCAGTGTGTTTATTTCCCTCAAAAATTCCTGGAGCAGAAAATCAAGTCGGCGGCCTGTTGCTTCATCAGCTTCAAGGAAGGTGCGAAATTGGGAGATGTGGCTGGCAAGGCGAACAAGTTCTTCGGTGACATCCGCCTTGTCGGCTAAGATCACAACCTCCTGGGCCAAACGGGCCGGATCAATATCAACACCATCCAGCCGCTTTGTCAGTTTCTCTTCAAGACTACTGGTGCGCAGCGCGAGGAGCTCAGGAGTCTTTTCCTTGATGGCCTCAACCGTGGCGGCAAAAATATCAAGGCGCTCAAGCATATCTTTTTTGAGGTTACTTCCCTCTTGAATGCGCATGGCAAGGCTTGTGGCACAAGCCTTGGCAATGGCAGGTTGCAGCTGCTGCCAGAGCGTATCGGCATCAGCTTCATCGTCAATGGTGCGGATGACCTGAGGATACGAAGATATCAGTTTCAACAGGGCGGTGGGCTCACAGGCAAGATCAAGATGGTCGCTGAGCTCAACCAGGCATTTTTTGTACTGACTGGCGAGGTTATGGTCGACTTCCAGGTGACTGCCGGCCTCCATGGTGCCGGAGCTTGTGATGATAACATCCACATGGCCGCGGCTGAATGACTGGGATATCTCTTTTTTGATTCTATCTTCCAGGGCAAAGAGCTGGCGCGGCATTTTTATTTTGATATCAAAAAAACGGTGGTTTACCGATTTTATTTCCACACTCCAGGTATGGTTTGCAACCTCGTTATCACCACGGCCAAAGCCGGTCATCGATCTTGGATAACTCATGCCATAACCTCCAGAAGTTCTTCGGGGCTCGCTGTTGCCGTACCCACTTTACCCACGACAATTCCTGCTGCATAATTGGCGATGGTCGCAGCTTCTGCATGACTGAGACCGACAGCCAGTCCAAGGGCCAGGGTGGCAATGACGGTGTCGCCGGCACCGGTGACATCATACACTTCTTTGGCAACCGTCGGGATGGTAAACAGCGGCTTGTCGCCGGACAAAAGGGCCATGCCCGCTTCACCACGGGTGATCAGGACCGCCTCACTTTGCAGATCTTCTTTGAGTTTGCTGGCTGCAGCAAGGAGAGAGGCGTCATCAATAATTTTGATCCCTGACATCAGTTCCGCCTCAAGATTGTTGGGGGTAATCAGGGTTGCACCTTTGAAAAATTCAGAATGGCCTGGTTTGGGGTCGACCACCATGGGGATGGGGTGGGTCAGACGCAGGGTGCGGAGATGCTCGACAAGGGCCTGGCAGATGACGCCTTTGTTATAATCGGAAACTACCACCGCCTGGAAAGAGCTGATATTGTCGTCAAGAAAGGCGCACATTCTGGCAATAACCTCAGCCGCCAAAGGGCCGGTGACCTCACGGTCAAAACGGACAACCTGTTGATTCTGGGCAATGACCCTGGTTTTTTTGGTGGTGGGCCGATCATCGCAATGGATGACCCCGGAGATCGGGGAATCAATGTCCTCAAGAAGGGTGAGAAGCTGTGCTCCCATGACATCACGGCCAATGACCCCGCAGATTGCCCCTTGGCCACCAAGGGCGTGGAGATTATGGAGGACGTTTGCGGAACCGCCGAGCAGCAGATCTTCACGCCGGACATTAACAACCGGCACCGGGGCTTCCGGGGAGATGCGGGTCACCGAACCATAGATGAAATGGTCAATAATGATATCGCCGATAACCAGGATATTGGCCTCTTTGAAGCGAGGCAGGGCCTTTTTTAAGATGTCGTGATCGATGGATACGAGATGGTGCATGGCTTTTCTATATTGTGGCTGAAATAATAAATTAACCACAGAGGCACAAAGGGCACGAACTGAATGATTTTTAGGAAAAAATCTCTGTGCCCTTTGTGTCTCTGGGGTGAGAAAAAGACTTTTTAAGGGTTTACCATTTTGGGCGGCATCAGAAAACAATCAGGATCGATACCGGCCTGCTGTCTGGATAATTTTTTCGATGAGTTCAGCTCGCTGCTCTGAGCTCCCTGGTTTTTGGTCAATAACAAAGGTTGTCGTGTTCCCATGTCGATTGCTCGGTTGCCAGCGCCCCAGGAACCTTTTGTTGGCAGCGCCGGTAAAACAGATGATCGACGGTGTCTCCGTTGCCGTGGCCACATGCTGGCCGCAGGAGTCATAACCGATATAAAGGTTGCAGCTCTTGATAAGGCCAGCCAGGGCGTCGATTTTGCCGCTGAAACGCACAAGGCCATGTTGGAACCAAATATCCGTCTCTGTAAGCTGCCTTTCGGAGAACTCGGCGGTGTTATAGCTTCTTTTTGCCATTTCTGCCATCAATCTCTTGGCCATATTCTCTTCGTTTTCCCCCTTGCCTGAATCAAGAATAATCAGAGTATCATTTTGTTGCAGGAGGGCCACGAGAAGTTCTTCCTCAAAGGGATCAGCGAGACGTTTATTGTAGTCATGAGCCACGCCGAAATTGATGATGATCTTAAAAGTGGTTTTCTTGAAGTGGTCTGAAAATAACCGGCATTGGGCCAACAGAGCTGGATTGATTGAGAAATAAGGCGGACTGGCTGGGATGTCAGGGAAGATCTGGTCAAGCCAGTTGTTGGTGATCGCAGCCTGGCTCATATTTTCGGCCTGGTCCTGCCTGCTGCAGAGATAATGGGTTGAAGAGGTTGATGTTAAGGGCACCAGGCCGAGTTGGCTCAGTCTGGTGTCAGGGTCAAAGAGCAGGATTTCCTGGGCGGCAAGGGTGTTGCATTCTTTGGCAATAAGACGATAGAGCCGGGGCCAGGCCGCCATCTTTTGGAGCAGCGATCCTTCCCTGTTGAAGGGGATTTCCAGGTGATGCAGGTCATTATTGTGAAAAAGGTGGTGCAGATGATTGGGGCCGACGAGGTAAATTTTTGCATGCGACAGGGCCTTTTTGACCCGAGCGATGATAATGGAGGTGATGGCAATATCTGCCCCTAAACTCACCCGGGAAAGGATAAATACCTTTTTTACGGCCCGTCTCTGTTCTTGAGATATGGGGTTGGGGGTAAGCAGCTTTTGGTAACGGGCCAGAAAGCTCTCGTGGTCGGTGAGCTGGAAGTCATGCAGGATTTGACGGGCCTCCTTGCCGTGCGGGGTGTCGCAAAAGTCAAGGATCATGCTGATAAGCACCCTGTTCGCCACAGCAACCCCATGGCTGGTGAAATCGTCACAGAGCGGGAGAATAATTTTACCATAGAGGCTTGCTGAAGCATCTTGGGCAAGATCAAGATTAGGACCCATGGCCATTTGCGAGAGCAGGGGGATAAGATCAAAGGGTGGTGTGGAACCATGCAGAGCCGCCTCCATGAAAATGGTGGCCAGGTGATTTGGCAGGCAAGGTTCTTTGGTGGCGCGAAGAGGTGTCACAAGGGCTCTATCTACTCAATGGGAAGGCCAGCACGAACCCAGTTGATCATACCGCCCTTGAGGATGGCGAGATCTTGGTAACCCATTTTGGCCAGAAAGCGGGCGCAAATAGGGGACTGTTTTTCGGCATGGTCGATAATGATGATGGTTTTATCATGGGGTAACTGCCGATAGTCGTGATCCATGTCATCAAGGGGGATTTTGAGAGCCTTTTTGATTTCTCCCAACTGGCTCACCTCCTCGCCCCGAATGTCGAGCAGCAACGCGGTGTCCATCTTCTTATAAACGGTCAGGGGCTCAAGGATCGGAGGATCAATATCAGGATAGGTTGTTGCATGGATTAACGGTAAATCCCGGTGCTTCCAGCCCGGCAGGCCGGGGGTATAAATCTTTACATGCTTGTAGCCGAAATCCATGGCCATCCGGGCAGCGCTGCGGCTCTTTGTGCAGCGGAGGCCCTTGCAGTAAAAGATGAGGAGGGTTGATTTGTCCTTGGGCAACAAGGGGTGATCGGGCCGCATATGACTTGCTGGAATGTTCACGGAACCATGGATCGCCTCTTCGTTGTGTTCAATGGGGCTTAAGGCGTTAATCAGCAGAAATGGCGCAGCGCCTCTTCTTACCTCAAGGAGCTCGTCAGTGGTGATGGTTTCAAAACGTTCAGCCTGGACAAGGGGTGCCAGAAAGTAGAGGGGGATGAGTGCCATGGCGAACATTATGGACAATCTGGTTTTCATTGATTCTCCTTTTTACGACTTTTTCAGGCGCCAGTTGAGGGCCTGTCTGGTAATGCCCAGCATGTCAGCGGCAATGGCCTGGTTGCCGCCGGAACGATGCAGGGCCTCCTGAATGAGCAGGTTACTCGATTCCTTCAGGGTTGGCAGCTGATTTAAGACACTGAAGAGAGTGCTGTCGTCACTTTTGGGCAGGGTACGGTCAACAGCATCATCAGAAGGGAGAGACTGGTTATGGATATATTTTTTAAAATTCTCCATGGAAAGCATCTTATCCTTATGATGACTCAAGGCGTCAAAAATAATATGGTTCAGTTCTCTGATGTTACCCGGATAGGTATAGGTCGCCATGAGCAACGTCAGTTCTTTGGGGTAAGCCGGTTTCTTTTTCGCTAATTTTTTCGCCCCTTCTTCCAGGAAGAAATCAAAGAGCAGGGGGAGATCATCAAGGCGCTCGCGCAGAGGGGGGATATGGATATGATGGGCCCGGAGGCGGAAAAAAAGATCGGTGCGGAAGGCCCCTTCTTTTTGCAAGGTGTCAAGGTCGCGGTGGGTGGCAAAAATCATCCGGGCATTGGTCTTTCTTGCCAGATCGCTCCCCAGCTGAAAATATTCTTTTTCCTGGAGCAGGCGGAGAAGTTTAACCTGGGATGATTGGGAGAGATCGCCGATCTCGTCAAGAAACAGGGTGCCGCCTGCCGCCTTTTTGATAAGACCGTCCCGGGCGCTGTCGGCACTGGTAAAGGCCCCTTTGCGGTGACCGAATAAGGTGTCAGCAAACATGGTGTCATCAAGTCCGGCGGCATTTGCCACCACAAAAGGGGCATCGCCATGACAGAGTTTATGCAGGGCCTGGGCAAAGAGCTCCTTGCCCACTCCGGTTTCGCCGGTGATCAGCACTGGTTCGCAGCTTGCGGCAATGGCCTCCATGTACTGGAACAGGGTCCGCATTTTCTTGTTACGGGTGATAATGTGCGCAAAGGCCTCGGGGTGGTCCAGTCTGTCTTCAAGGAAATGTTCTTTTAATGACGAATTTTCCCGGCGTAGTTTGCCCACCTCGATGGCTCTTTCCACTCCGGAAACAAGTCTGTTTTCCTCAGAAACCTTGGTGAAATAATCAAAAGCGCCCTGTTTGATACAGTTGACAGCAGTTTCAACCTGATCGAGTCCACTGATGATGATCACCGGGATATGGGGGAATTCCTCAACTGTCTTGATGAGAATTTCAGCGCCGTTGATATGGGGCATGGTGAGATCAAGCACCATCAGGGAAACGGCCTGCGAGTTCAAGATGTCCAGAACCGCTCGGCTGTCCTGGCAGGTCAGAATATTATTGATCCCGGCCGAGCGTAGGGTGAGACTAAAACTGTGCAGCCACACCTCTTCATCGTCGACAAGAAGGACAGGTTGGAGGGGGTATTGGTTTTTGCTCATAGCGGTGTCCCCGAGGCCGACCGAGAGTTGTCGGCTGGTTTAAAGGCAATGGTTACGGTGGTTCCCTTGCCGAAATCGCTTTGAAATTGGAGGGTGGCATCATGTTCTTTGATGATACCGGCCGACACCGAAAGGCCGAGGCCTGTGCCTCCCATGGTTCTTTTTGACGTGTAAAACGGATCAGTAACCTTGGTGATGGACTGGGGATCAATACCACTTCCTTCATCGATGACAACAAGCTTGACCAGGTTTTCATTCTGGTCAAAGGCGGTGGTGATGGTAAGGGCTTTTTCAGGACCACTGATGGCCTCGCAACTGTTTTGAATAAGATTGATCACCACTTGTTCAAGGCGTTGGCGATTGCCAAAAACAGCTGGGATTTCAGAAAGTTTCGTGCTGAAATGATTGGTGGCGTTTTTGATTTTATTCAAGGTAAGCCGACTGGCGGCTTCAACAACTGAGTTTAAGTCAATCTGGTCAAAATGGCTGGCGCTGTCTTGGCGGGCATAGTCTTTAAGGTCCATGACAATCTGCTTGATACGTCGGCCACTGTCCTCAATTTCGTCGCAGATCTTGGGGATTTGACTGCGCATCTCTGAGTAGTCGAGGCCGCCAACCAGAAATTCGCCATTCTCATCATAAAACTCATCAAGGATGGGCAGAATCGAGGCCCATGAACGGGCAAGCAGCGGCGTATTGAGCAGGACAATGGAGTTTGGGTTATTGATCTCATGGGCTACGCCTGAAACCAGAAGCCCCAGGGAAATCATTTTATCGGCCTGGATCAGTTGTTGTTGCTGGTCACGGTTTTTGGCCTCAGCCCGAATACGCTCCGTGATGTCACGAACAATCCACAGGGCGTGCCAGCGGTCGTTAATGTAGGCAGCTGACAGGGAAAGCTCTACTTGGATTTCTGTGCCATCTTTTCTGGTGGCGATAAGGGCGATAATTTCGTGGACCGGAGATCCTGTGCTGGCCTCGCCCAAGGGGAAAACACCTTCCCCGGTCTCAGGTCGCCTGGGACTGATGAGGCTATGGATGGGCTGGCCCATGGCCTCGGAGGCTTGATAGCCGAAAAAGGTCTCAGCTGCTTTATTCCAAAAGGAGATATCACCGTGATGATCCATCATGATAATGGCGTCATGGGCTGAGGTGGTCAGATTTCGGAAATTTTCTTCGCTCTCTCGCAGGGCGATTTCAGCTTGGCTGCGGGCCGTCTGGATATCATGGTAATGGTCTGCCATGCTGGTGAGATCTTGGGCCAGGTTTTTTAACTCCTGCGGCCCTTGCCAGGAAAACTGCACGGGTTCATCATGGTTTAAAATGCGATCTACCCCGTGGACAATTTCATTTTTGATGGTGGCCAGGTGGCTGGCAATAAAATGGGCGATGCCAAAGACCATGAGGCCGGTGATGGTGACAATAAGAAAGATGTTTCTGGTGATAGCTGATTTCCAGGCCAGGGTGGCGGATTGATCTATTGGACTGGCAATCCACAGCAAGGGGCGATGGTCAGGATTGAAGGAAAGGGGCAGCCACGCCACCTGATTGCCGGTGCTGGAATCTATAATTGAAATATCCGCAGGTTGGCTGAAATCCTCAGCGATTGCGGTTGGCGGAGTGTAGGGGGGGATTTGTGCCGGGGCATAGAGAACCTGCCGGTTGGTGAGAAGCCATAGCGAGTCGTTAAAATCCTGCAGAAAGGTGGAGAGATTTACCTGAATAACCGCGACACCGATGACCTCTTCAACCTCACGACCTATGGGTGTAACCATGTAAAACACATACTGTTCTTCGCTGCCAAGGCTGCCTTGAGTCTGGTTTTCGATGCCGACAAAAACCTCCTTAGGGGCTAGTTGGAGTCCCTGGAGGAAAGAGGCGTTCTGTTCCCGTGTTGTAAGCTGGCTTTCATCGATTTTAGCCAGGCCTTGACTGTCTCGGCTCATACGGAAGGTTTCATTGCCGACAATATCGACAAACTGGACGTCATCAATCTGTAGATCATCGGCAAACCAGTCGGCGATGAGAAGTTGCATGCGGTTTTGCGGATCTTTGCCCGCCTGAATAATAATATCTTCGCTAACCGGTACCGCTGCCAGCCTGATAATGGATTTCTTAAGGCATGTGACCTTGGCGTTGAGCTTGGTGTAGCGGTTTTGGGTACGGGCCACTGTTTCCAGGCGAGCGGCATCATCCAGTTGTTCCATGGCCTGGGGCAGACTGGTGAGGAGAAGAACTGCCAAGGGCAACAGACCCAGCGCGGTGATGGTGAAAAAAATGAGATAGCGTAGATTCATGGATGAAAAGGGGTGCAAAAAATATTGCATGGACAAATGTCGTTGTCGCTAAAACGGCTGTGTATCCGGTATGTTACAGGGATTGTCTCCAAGTGTCAAATAAGTTTGCAGGGGATTGCTTTTGGGGATGGAAAAAGCCCAGGGTGGACAGCTTTGTACCTAAAGGCACGATAAGGCGATGTTTTTTGATTGGTTATATCCTGGTGGAACTGGAGGGCTCCTGTGTGGCACATAGATTGCTATATAAATCAAGAGTGTTAAGCCCCAGAGGCGTACTGTTGTACGCCCTATTTTTAGTTTATCTTCAGAGAGGAGTTGCCCATGAATGACACAATTTTAAAACGCCTGCTACCACTGGCCTGCGGTGCGGCATTCTTTGTCGCCGGTTGCGGACAGTACAATCTGGTACAGGCCGGGGACGCAGCGGCACCAGCGGTAAAGGCTGACGCCCAAAAGCAAGAGAACGTTCTGAAGGGAAAAATTGTCGGCAAGTCAAATAAGGCCAAGACCATTTCTATTGAGGTTGGTAAAGGCGATGCGGCTAAGACCGTGATGGTCAAATTCGATGACAATACCAAGGGTATTGAGCATGCCGTCGAGGAGAATGCTGCCATTATTGAATTTACCGGCGCGGGCAAGAATCGTCTGGCTACGGTTATCAAGCCGAAGCTTGCCAAGCTTCCCCAGGGCACTTCTGAGATGAAGACCGATGAGCTTGCCGCACTTATGAATTCAGGCAAGAAATATGTGCTGGTTGACTCTCGTCCGGCTGGGCGTTTCCATGAAGGCACCATTGCCGGTTCCATCAACATCCCTGTTCCTGATATGAAGAAAAATGGAGCGGCGCTGTTGCCTAAGGATAAAGATATTCAGCTTGTTTTTTACTGCGGAGGGCCCACCTGAGGCATGTCAACAGAGACCGCCGGTCAGGCGGTCAAATTAGGCTATACAAATGTAAAGGTAATGCTTGATGGTGTTCCGGGCTGGAAAAAAGCTGGGAATTATGTTGTCGCAAGTGATAATTTCGTTAAGAAAGGTAATATCGTACTGGTTGACCTGCGTCCCACAAAGGAATATGAGGCAGGTCATATTCCCCGCGCCTACAATGTCCCCATTGATAAACTCAGCGAGGCTGAGGATGATTTCCCCACCAGTAAGGCTGCGCCCATTGTTCTTTATGGGAATGGCGACGATGCCAAAAAGGCCTATAAGATTGTCAAAGGATGGGGTAACAAAAAAGGCGCCATTGCCGGGGTTGATTTTGCAGCCTGGCAAAAAGCCGGTAACCCCGTTGAAACCGGTGCAACTCCGGAAGAAATTGTCTGGAAGCGTATTCTTGGCAAGAATGAGATCAGCATTGCTGAGTTTGAGAAGATCGCTGCAGGTTCGGATGATAAACTGATTCTTGATGTCCGCACCAAGGACGAGGCTGCTGAAGGCAAATTCGCCAATGCCCGTCACATTCCACTGGATGATCTTCAAGAGCAGATGGAATCTCTCCCCAAGGACAAGGAGATTGTTGTTCATTGCAGCACCGGAGCCCGGGCTGAAATGGCCTCCACAGAACTGCGCAATGCCGGTTTTGCGAGTCGTTTTCTTGTTGCCAATGTCGAGTGTGATGGCCCTGAGTGTGAAATCACTGAATAAACCCTGTTAAGAAACTGCCAGACTCGGGTAATCAAGATGGTTCGCTTGGTTAACCTCCTCCTGGGTCTGGCAGGTTCTTGCTTGGCTCATTTTAATGTATGTTGTTTAGAGGGGTGACGCGTTGGCGTTCCCCCTCTTTTTTTATGGACAAGCTGGGGGTGAGATGTTTAGTGAAAACTCTTAAGCTGCAAAATTTCAGATCCTCAGTCAGCAATGTCATCGTTAACATGGTGATGTTGTGAGTCGCTTCACCACCCCTAAATGCGATTGTAATCCGTAGAGTGTTTTATGGTCATCACGTGAGGGGACCACGTTTGAGTTCCATTCCAGAGGGCCAGGAGGTTGCATCATGGCGGAAATCATTCCCATCACCGGGCCGGTTATGGCAAACATCGCGATTTCGGTGGTTGGAATCGACGTTGACTGGGATGTTGCCCGTGATCTGGCATATACCATTGCCAACCGGTACGATGAAGAGCCGATGCTGATGTCCTGGTTTGATAAAGCCACCGGGAAATTTTCACCGTCATGCTGCAAGTGTGAGATGAACGATGGCCCGGCCTGGGAAATATATGGCAAAAATCATGGTGGCCGCTATCGGATCAGCGTCAACGATGATGCCTATGTTTTTATTTATAGCTAGTGCCCTTTAGAGCTGGTAAATTTCTCCTTTAACGTCCTTCTTATTATACTTCTTTCTCTGCTTATAGGAGATAACCCGTGGTTAAAAAAGAACTTCTCGATATACTTGCCTGCCCTAAATGTAAAGGGCCAGTGACGCTCAATAATACCAGCGATGGCCTGGTCTGCCCGGCCTGCAAACTTATCTATGCCATTAAAGATGATATCCCCATAATGCTTATTGATGAGGCCAAACCCTTGGCATGACAGATACGCACATCCCTCTGGAGTATGTGTTTTGCGGTAGCGCTGCCTTTTTTTAGAGACCTTCTTGATTTTGAATTCTTGATTCTGAATTCGTACCCATGCCATTTTCAAAACTTAAAAAATGCACCTTTGTTTCTGTGCCATTTTCCCGTCTTAAACGGGATTTAGAGGGCATCATTGCTCAAGGTATCCAGCCGGAAATCGGTCTGGAAGGCGTTGTTTTATATGAGGAGCGTCAACAGGATTTCCTTTTTGTGGCTGAGCGTCTGCATGAGGCTGGGCTCCGGTGTACCCTGCACGCCCCTTTTTTCGAGCTTTATCCCGGCAGTCTTGATCCCTATATTCGCCGTTTAAGCCGTTATAAATTAGAAAAAGCCTTTGATCTTATTGATATTTTCAGACCTGCCTCCATTGTCTGTCATCTTAGTTTTGAGGCCAATAAGCATGGCTATAAAGAGGAAGAGTGGTTTAAATATTCCTTGGAGGCCTGGCAGCTTTTTCTGGAGTTTGCTTCCGCCAGGAAGACGCCCTTTATGCTGGAAAACACCTATGAGCAAACGCCCCAGCAGTTAAAACGAGTCCTAACCGCTTTGGATTCGCCTTATGCCCGTTTTTGCCTGGATGTCGGCCATGTTATGGCTTTTGCCAAGAGCCGCTGGCAACAGTGGTTGCCGGAGATGACCCCCTGGCTCGGCCAGCTTCATCTCCATGACAATAACGGTGACAGTGATCTCCACCTTGGTCTTGGTGAAGGAATTTTTGATTTTGAAGACTTTTTCGCCTACCTGAAAAATGAAGAGCTTCACCCCCTTGTGACCCTTGAGGCCCATCATGCCGGCGGTGTGGAGACGGGGTTTCGTTTTCTCGAAAAGGTCGGTTTTATGCCTAAAGCCTTGATCCCCAAAGCTATCTAACTTTTCACGATAAAAAAATATGGAAGAACAACAGATTCCCCCTGCCAATTACGTCCATCTTCATGTCCACACCCAGTACAGTCTGTTAGACGGCGCCATCCGCCTCAAGGACCTTTTTGACAAGTGTAAAGAATTTGGCATGGATGCGGTGAGCATTACCGATCACGGTGCCATGTTCGGGGCTTTGGAGTTCTACGTGAAGGCCAAGTCCAAGGGCCTTAAGCCCATCATTGGCTGTGAGTTCTATATTGCCCCGGATTCACGTTTTCATAAAAAGGCAAAGAGCGCCGGGCGGGCCGCTTTTCATATTGTCCTTCTGGCCATGAACCATGCCGGCTATAAAAATTTAATGAAGCTTGCTTCCATCGCCCAGCTCGAGGGGTTCCATTACAAGCCTCGGATCGATAAAGAAATTTTAGAGGCCCATAGCGAGGGTCTCATCGCGCTTACGGCCTGTCTCCATGGCGAGATTCCCTATCTTATCGGTAAAGAGAATAATATGGCTATGGCCAGGGAAAAGGCCCTGGACTTAAAGCGTATTTTTGGTGACCGTCTTTATTTTGAGATGCAGGAAAACAATATCCCAGAGCAGGCTGTGGTCAACAAGGGCTTGATGCAGCTTGCTAAAGAAATTGATGTGCCGCTGGTTGCCACCAACGATTGCCATTATCTCAACCGTGACGAAGCTGCGGCCCACGAGCTCCTTCTTTGCATCCAGACCGGCAAGACCCTGCAGGACACCAATCGTTTCCGCTTTTCCACTGACGAGTTGTATTTCAAGTCCCCTGAAGAGATGCGTCAGGCTTTTGCCTATTGCCCTGAAGCCCTCGAAAACACAGTAAAGATCGCTGAGCGTTGCAATGTTGAGATTGAATTTGGCAACCATTATTTCCCCAACTTCGAGGTGCCGGAAGGGGAGAGCCTGGATTCCATGTTTGAGAATCTCTCTCGCAAGGGTTTTAAAAAACGTTTTGCCGCCCTCCGGACCAAGGAAACGATTACTCCTGAGTTAGAGGAAATATATCGCGCCCGCCTTGATATGGAGCTTGATGTCATTAAGACCATGGGCTTCCCCGGCTATTTCCTCATCGTCGCCGACTTTATCAACTGGGCCAAGGACAATGATATTCCGGTGGGGCCGGGGCGTGGTTCCGGGGCTGGTTCCCTGGTGGCCTATGCCATGGGCATTACTGATATCGACCCAATCAAATACGGCCTTATTTTTGAGCGGTTTTTAAATGTCGAACGGCAGTCCATGCCAGACTTTGATGTGGATTTCTGTCAGGAACGGCGGGGCGAGGTGATCAAATACGTCCATGATAAGTATGGTGGTGATACCAATGTCTGCCAGATTATCACCTATGGCTCCATGAAGGCGAAAGGTGTTATCCGTGATGTCGGCCGGGCCCTGGGCATGACTTTCTCTGATGTGGACCGGGTGGCCAAGCTTGTTCCTGACGAGTTAAAGATGACCCTGAAAAAGGCCCTGGTTGATGAGCCACGTCTGAAGGATCTCTATATCCATGATGATCAGGTCAAGCAGCTTCTCAATATTGGTATGACCCTGGAGGGCTTGCAGCGTCACACCTCAATCCATGCCGCCGGGGTGGTGATCTCGCCTGAACCCATGGTGGAATATCTGCCGGTGTGTAAAGGTCCCAAGGGAGAGGTGCTCACCCAATATGACATGAAGTACACGGAGAAAACCGGGCTTATCAAGTTCGACTTCCTCGGTCTCAAAACCCTCACTGTCATTGACCGGGCCTTGAAAATTATCAAAAAGGGGCTGGATATTGATCTGGATATCTCCCAAATCCCCATGGATGATCAAAAGACCTATGACCTGTTGATCCGCGGTGATGCCCTGGGGGTCTTTCAGCTTGAAAGCTCCGGCATGCGCCAGCTCTTGATGAAGATGAAACCAGAGCAGTTTTCCGACCTCATCGCCCTGGTTGCCCTCTATCGTCCCGGCCCCCTTGAGAGCGGCATGGTGGATGACTTTGTCAACACCAAGCATGGCCGCATGGTGGCATCGTACCCCCTGCCGCAATTGGAGCCCATCCTCAAGGAGACCTACGGTGTTATTGTCTATCAGGAACAGGTAATGAAGATTGCCAATGTCCTGGCTGATTATTCACTGGGTGATGCTGATAATCTGCGGCGGGCCATGGGTAAGAAGATTCCAGAGGTCATGGAGCAGGAGCGCGTCAAGTTCATGGCCGGTGCCAAAAAGCTCGGGGTCGATCTGAAAAAGGCAGAGAATGTCTTTGATCTGATGGCTAAGTTTGCCGGTTACGGCTTTAACAAGTCCCATTCGGCAGCCTATGCCTATATCTCCTACCAGACAGCCTATTTAAAGGCCCATTATCCAGCCGAGTTCATGGCGGCCCTGCTTTCCTGCGACGTCAATAATACCGATAAGGTGGTGCGTTATATTCAGGAGAGTCAGGATCATGGTATTGATGTCTTACCGTCTGATATCAATGAGAGTGAGCAGGATTTTACCGTTATCAAAGGCGCCATCCGCTTTGGCTTAGCTGCTGTGAAGAATGTTGGCGGTGCTGCCTTGGACTCCATTATTGAGGTCAGAAACAGCAATGGTCCCTATAAATCCTTGGGTGATTTTTGTACCCGGATTGATTCCCGTAAGGTCAATAAAAGGGTAATCGAGAGCCTGATTAAGGCCGGTGCCTTTGACACCCTTGGTGGGCGGCGTTCACAGATATATGCCATCCTTGACCAGGCCATGGAGCAGGCCCAGGCGGCCCAGCGCGACCGCGAAAGTGGCCAGATTTCACTTTTCAGTGCCATGGTCAGCGGCACAACCCAGAAGGCCACGGATATTCCTCTTCCTGATATTCAGGAGTGGGATGATCGTCAGCGTCTGGCCTTTGAAAAGGAGACGGTTGGTTTTTATATCACCGGTCATCCCTTGGACAACGTCAAGGATGAGCTGGCCAATGCCACGGAGTGCGCTATTATCGATCTGGCCAACAAGAGTGATGGCACGGCCGGCAGGGTAGGCGGGTTGATTAAGGCCATGAAGAACCATAGGAGTAAAAAGGGCGATCCCATGGCTTTTCTTACCCTTGAAGATGTGACCGGGGAGGTGGAGGTGGTTATATTTCCCACGGTCTATGCCCAGTGCTCCCATCTTCTTAACTCTGATGAGCCCATTGTTATTCAGGGCCAGGTGCAGAATGAGGAAGAGGGCGGCCCAAAGATTTTGGCCGATGAAGTGGTCAGCCTGAGCACGGCCTTGGAGCGGTACACCACTGGCGCCCGTATTTTATTGCATTCGGAGAAGGTCAGCCGCCAGAAGATCGAAGAGCTTAAGACCGTCATCCATAAAAATCATGGGTCCTGCCCGGTATCACTGGTTTTACATTTTGAAGGGCGCGGTGAGGCCGATATCGAAATCCAGAAGGATCTTACCATTATGCCCAGCCGTAGCTTCAGCAAGGGCGTTGAGAAAATTCTTGGCCCAGCTGTGCTGAGCTATCAGAAAAAACAGGCGGAGTTGATGCAGAGTAAAAAGAACAATGGCTGGCAGAAGAAGGCGTCGTAGCTCATCTTGAAAAAAATTTCTAGTCTCCGTAGGAGCTTGCCCCTGCAAGCGATTCACTTATTGCTTGCAGGAAGAAGGTTATTTTCGCCCGCAGGGGCTGGCTCCTACGACGACATCTCATCGGTCATGGTGTTTTGATCACGCTGACTTCTGATCACCGTTCCCCAAAGATGGCAGTGCCCACCCTGATCAGGGTGGCACCTTCGGCAATGGCCGCCTCGAAATCGCCGGACATGCCCATGGACAGGTGCAGGGGGCCCTTGGTGGCGATAAGTCCTTTTTTTTGCAATTGTTCCCCCAATTGTCTGAGCTCGGCAAAATAAGGGCGCATTTCTTCCTGGTTTTCTTTGTAAGGTGGCATGGTCATCAGGCCACAGATCTCAAGGTGGGACAAGTCCTGCATCTGTTTGATTAATCCTTCGGCATCTTCTGGCGATACGCCGCCCTTTTGCTCTTCCCTGCCCACATTTACCTGGATAAGAACAGCTAATGTCCTGTTTGCCGCCCTGGCATGTTTATCCAGTTCCCGGGCAAGTTTCAAACGGTCGACGGTATGAATCATGTCGCAGAGGGTTGCCGCATCCTTGGCCTTGTTTGATTGCAGGGAGCCAATAAAATGAAAACGGGCCTGACCGGCAAGGGTGGTAATTTTATCCTTGGCCTCCTGGAGATAGTTTTCGCCGAAATCAAGCTGGCCTGCGGCAATGGCCTCTTTGATGAGCTCTACGGATTTGCGTTTTGAGACAGCAATGAGGGTAATGTCATCGATTCTGCGACCAGACTTGGCTGCAGCTTTTTTGATCCGTTCATGGATGGCAGCGAGGTTTTCTTTGATCATCGGAGAAGGCGCCTTTGATTAGATGTTAATATTAAACAGCAAGGCAATATTTTTTGTGGTTTGCCGGGCCACATCATCAAGGGATATGCCCTTTAACTGGGCGATCTTCTCGGCGGTGTAGAGCGTGTAGGCGGGCTCATTTCTTTTTCCCCGCCATGGCTCAGGGGCCAGAAAAGGTCCGTCTGTTTCAACAAGCATTCTGTCCAGGGGAATAAAGGCAGCAGCTTCTTGAAGTTCTGTGGCTTTTTTAAAGGTGACAACGCCAGGAATGGAAAGGTGGAAGTCGAGATCAAGAAATCGTCTCGCCACATTTTTGTCTCCTGAAAAGCAGTGGATAACGCCGCCGGCAGGGTGTGGTCCGCTTTCGATTAATATATCAATAATAGTATCGTGGGCGTCCCGGTCATGGATAATAACCGGCAGCTTAAGGCTTTTAGCCAGTTCAAGCTGCTCTTTGAAAACCTTTGTCTGGATGGCAACCGGGGCATAGTCTTTAAAGAGATCAAGACCAATTTCACCGATCCCTATGACCTTGGGAGAGGCAGTAAGTTCGGTTAACGCGTCGTAGACTGCAGCCCCGGCTTCTTCTGCATGATGGGGGTGGATGCCCACAGTGGCGTAGATATTTTCATGGCGGGTTGCAAGTTCTGCCGCAGTCTTAGAACTTTCAAGGTCGATGCCGATGCTGAAAATAGTCTCAACCCCGGCCTGTCTGGATCTGCTGATGACCTCCAGGCAATCCTCAGCATAGGCGGCCATGTCCAGATGACAATGGCTGTCAACAAGCTGTACACCTTGTGACAGGAGAGGGAGGGGGAGCCTTTTTTTCTTTGCGCTCATGGTGGTGTATGCAAAAAATACTGTTTATTGAGCCCAATAGAGGCTGGTTGTCTAGAACACATGGATAGGTGATGTGCTTACCAAGAGCCAGGGCGAACGAGGGGGCCTTTTATTTTTTTTGGCCATCGTTCATTGATCTGGCGCATGCGTCCGGTAAACATGGAAAAATTGATACCTAGGGCCATCAGGCTGTTTTTGCGAGGTCCTTTAAGTACCCGTTTGAAGATGGTGCTTGGCGAGCCGCAATATTTTTTGATCCAGAGAAGGCCTTCTTCCAGTTCTTCCGGGCTCATGTGCATGGGCTGAAAAAGAACATGGGTGGCATCATAGAGTCGCCAGTCAGAGGCGGCAGGCAGCAGACGACCGGCATCTTCGAGGCGTTTACGCAGACGGGTGGCCGGATAGGGCGTCAATACCCCGAAAACAGGTACTTGGATACCATGTTCTTGAATAAAGTGGGCGGTGCGGGCAAAGATATCTTTTCTCTCTTGGTCATGGCCAAACACAAAAGATCCTTCGATGATAACACCATGATCATGGAAAATCTTGATGTGGTCCTTCATCTTGTCAACTTGAACCCATTTTTTATGGGAGTTGTCCAAGTTCTCCTGCTGGATGGATTCAAAGCCGATAAAAAGCTGGACGCAGCCAGATTTTTCAGCAAGGGCCATTAATTCCAGGTCATTTGACATGGTGATGGAGGCAAAACTGCCCCAGCGAATTTTTAAGGGAATAAGGGCTGTGAAGAGTTTTTTTGCATAGGTCGGGTTGCCGGCAATATTATCATCAACAAAAAAGATAATATTTGACTTGGTTCTCTGTAAAACGGCTTTTACATCGGCAATAACTGTCTCAACAGGTCGGAACCGGTATTTGTGGCCAAAGAAAGTGGTAACCGAGCAGAAATCGCAGTCGTATGGGCAGCCTCTGGTGGCTTGCACAGGGCCAAGGGTTTTAAAATGACTGGCCGGTAGATAATCTAGGCGAGGGCTGGGTACGGTAGACAGGTCGATGGTCTCACCCTTGTAGACGCCGGCCATAGTACCAGCCTCAAAGTCGGCCAGAACCTTATGGAAAACCCCCTCTGCCTCACCGATAACCAGGGCGTTGCAATGCTTGATGGCTTCCTCTGGGCAGGCGCTGGGATGCATCCCGCCCATCAGGATCGGAATATTTCGTTTTTTAAAGACCGCTGCCATCTCATAGGCATGAGGCGCGTTTAAGGTAAGGGTGGAAATGATGACCAGATCAGCATCTCGACTTGTGTCAGCCTTTTCAAAATTTTCGTCAATGAGCTCTAATTGCCAATGATCTGGGAACAAAGCAGCCAGGGTGGTAATCCCTAAAACTGGAAATGGTGTGGGGGGCTGTTCAGCGCAGTGTAAATTGGGATCAGTGGCGTGAATAAGGAGTGCTTTTGGCATGAAGTCCGTGGGGTAAAGTTAATTGAAAAACACGACGGCCTTAGGTTACCCCAAAAAGAGATCTTGAGAAGCAGGCACAGGTGTTGATAGTTTTAGGGTAATAATAATCACATATTACATAGTCAGAGCCTTTTTCTCTGTCAAGGACAAAGGGTGAGATGTAAGGAGCAGGATGCCGCAGATTCTCTCTACAAGAAAGGCTAGATTATCACTCTCTGCTCCCAAGAAATAAGGAAAGAAGCCGGAGGATAACAAGGTAAATTAATTGACAAACCAAGGGGAGACAACTAGTTTATGAAAGCTTATGTATAGTAATGAGAATTCCAGTTGATTTGTAAAGCTAGATAATGTGGTCAATAAGACGGGTACCTCATGCCAAACAAAATATTGCAGGCAATTTATGAGCGGCGCAGTAGGCGCGATTTTACTGATGATCCGGTTGATATGAAGGATCTTCAGGAGATTGTCAAAGCTGGAATATGGGCTCCTTCAGGGCTTAACAATCAACCGTGGCGTTTCGTTATTGTTGTCGATCCCAAGACCCGAAAACAGCTCAGTGCCACTACCCATTACAGCCACATTGTTCTTGGTGCTCAAGCCCTCATTGGGGTTTTTCTTGACGCTGATGATGTCTATGATCGTGTCAAGGATCAGCAGTCAGCTGGAGCTTGTATCCAGAATATGCTCCTTGCCGCAGAATCGCTTTCCCTCGGCGGGGTGTGGCTGGGCCAGATTTTGAAGAATAAGGAGCAGGTTAACCAGATACTTGCCATTGATGAGAGATATGAGTTGATGGCCATGCTTGCTCTGGGATATCCTGCCCACCGGAATCAAAAATCAAATCGTAAAGATCTAAATCACTTCATTTTAAAGCTGATTTGAGTCGCTTGTCGGCTCAAACGAAACATACACCCCTCAAGAGGGTACTGAAAAGAGTGCCCTTGCGGTATAAAAACAATTTAGGAGGCCTTTGATGAAACATCTGCACACCACCGGACTGACTTTTCTTATTGCCCTGTTTTTGTCTCTTAATTTAAGTGGTTGTATCTTTGGCCTAGGATCTTCTGATGAAAGTCTGGAAGTCGCCCCTGCGGTCGAGACGAACCAACCCTTCTATCATTATTCATACCGGCAGATTCTCCTGCCTTTCGGCCTTGAGCTGGATAAAAAGGAAAGCCTCTTTGTTGATACCGATTCCTTCACCGGCGGTCACTTGCGCTATTTCGGCCAGCTCGAGATTGAGTCTCTTGCCGAGTTTTTTATCAATACTATGCCGAAAAACAAGTGGAAAAAGGTCTATAGCAGCGTAAGTGGCAGAATGCTGCAGGCCTACTCCAGAGAAGGCCGGACCTGTATCATTAAAATAACGGAAACCAATTTTAAAACCTACGTCGATATTTATGTTTCCGATATTGTCGGCAACAGCACGAGTGATCCCCTCAACTAAGGTTTATGATGTTGGCAAGTGCACTCACGGGCAAAAAGATACTTTTGGGTGTCTGTGGCTCCATAGCCGCTTACAAGGCCTGCGATATTGTCCGCAACCTGCGTAAGCTCGGGGCAGAGGTGACGGTGGTTGTTACCAGTGGCGGGGCGCGTTTTGTCTCGCCACTGACCTTTGCCGCTCTTTCAGCGGCTAAGGTCTATGGTGGCATGTTCGATGAACAGGATGCCCATACCATCCCACACATCAATCTTGCCCGTGATCATGATATGATTCTCGTTGCCCCGGCAACGGCCCAGACCATTGCCCGTTTTGCCGTGGGCATGGCTGATGATCTTTTGAGCGCTGTCGTTCTGGCCGCCGATTGCCCTGTTGTTGTCTGTCCAGCCATGAACAGTAAGATGTTCACCCATCCGGCCACCCAGGTAAATCTTACGAAGATTGCGGCTTTTGGATATCATGTTGTACAGCCCGATTCCGGACTTATGGCCTGCAAGGAAGAGGGTCCTGGCCGTCTGCCGGAGTGGTCGGTGATTTTAAGCGCTGTTGAGAAGGTCTTTACCCCCCAGGATCTTGCTGGCAAGCGTCTCTTAATAACCGCCGGTCCCACGGAAGAGCCCCTTGACCCAGTTCGTTATTTAAGTAATCGTTCCTCCGGTAAGATGGGCTATGCCCTGGCCCGTGCTGCGATGCTGCGGGGGGGGGAGGTTGTCCTTGTCAGTGGGCCCTGCAACTTAGAGCCACCAGCCAATGTTGAACTGATCCAGGTTCGGACGGCGCAGGAGATGTATGGCGCGGTTCTTTCTCATTTTGATGACATGGATATTGTTGTGAAATGCGCTGCTGTCTCAGATTTCAGGCCAGCCCGATGTGCCCCAGAGAAATTAAAAAAGGAGGGTGCTGACGTGCGTCTTGAGCTTGCCGCCAATCGCGATATCCTTCGTGCCCTTGGTGAAAGGAAAAAAAGCCAAATCCTGGTGGGTTTTGCCGCTGAAAGTGAAAATCACCTTGAGGAAGGCAAAAGGAAACTGGCGGCCAAAAATCTTGATATGATCGTAGTCAATGACATTCAAGGCGAAACAACAGGTTTTCAGTCAGACACCAACAAGGTGACTCTTGTGACCCGTGGCGGTGAAATTAAAGAGCTTGAACTTCTCACTAAAGAACAGACAGCCATGGCTATTTTTGATGAAGTGGTTGCCCTTGTGGGAGGTGGAATGTGAAATGTAGTCGCAGAACATTGTTGAAAACAGGAGCGCTCTCCGGCCTGTCTCTGGCTTGTTTTCCTAATAATGCTTCTGTTGCCAAGGCCGCTTACCAAACCCATGCCGGTAAGATTGTTGAAAAAATTCCCACCATATGTGGTTTGTGTAAGGCCAGTTGTCCCATGTTGGCACTTAAAGGCAAGTATGGCTATGTGCGTTTAACAGGGAATCCGCGCAGCCCTATCCATGCCGGCACTCTTTGTGCCCGTGGTATGGCAGCTGTCCAGCTTCTTGATGATCCAGATCGTCTTAAATATCCTTTGAAACGGGTTGGCCCGCGTGGTCAGGGCGCTTGGAAAAGAATCACCTGGGACGAGGCTGTGGCCGAAATTGCCGGTCAGATCAAAAAAGCCCACGCTGCTTTTGGCCCGGAGTCATTGGCCCTTTTATGCGGCAGTAGCTCAACAGCCTTTATCCGTAAGTTCTATGAGGGTATTTCCTGCCCCCATATCTATGACTCTTCGCAGATGCATTCGGCTGCCATTCGTGAGCTTGGCTACGGCACTGTTTTTGGTCAGGTTCCCGATCCTGCTTTTCTGCCCGAGTTAGAGCGTGCCGATTGTCTGGTTCTCATGGGGTGTCATATCGGCGAGAATAACCAGGTTTCCCAGCTTAAACAGGTGTGTGATTTCCTTAATAGAGGTTCTGAACTCGTGGTGGTTGACCCCAGGTTCTCAGCCATGGCAGCCAAGGCGGATCACTATCTTGCCATCAGGCCGGGCACTGATACCGCCCTCATCTTAGGCTGGATCCATTACATCCTGGCTCAGGGCCTGTATGATCCTTTGCTGGGCGATCAGGTTGTTGGTCTGGAGGAGCTCCGTGAGGCGGTTTCGACCTATACTCTGGACAGGACTGCCGAACTCACCAATATTCCAGTTGATTCGATTCGTCGCGCTGTTCAAACCATGGTTGACGCTGGTCCCCGTACCGTCATTATGCCCGGCAGTCATCTGAGCTGGTATGGTGCTGATGTTGACCGGGTCAGGGCCCAGGCTATTTTGTCTGCTCTGCTTGGCTCTTGGCCTTCCCGCTCCATGCAGAAGTTTGATTTTGCGGCTCAACGGAAATCCCTCTCCTTTGCCGACATAATCAATCAAATAGGCACCAAGAAAATTAAAGTGACCGCCATCTGGGGGCAAAATCCCCTTCAATCTGAAATGGCGCCCTATAAAACTATCACTGCTCTTAAAGATGCCGAATTTGTTTTTGCCTGTGACGTGCTGCCCTCTGAATCAACACTCTATGCTGATATCATTCTTCCTGAGGCCTCTTTTCTTGAACGCATGGATGATCTGCACACCTGGGATATCGGCGCCCAGACCATGACGGGTTGTTGTTTCCCTGTGGTTGAGCCCGGCCATGAATGCCGCGATCCCTATCAGATCGTCAAAGACATTGCTGAAGGCTCTGGGCAAGGTAAATTATTCCCTGCTAAACGAATTCACAATTATCTTGATGACGCTCTTACTAAACAGGGCAGTTCTCTGGATTCCCTGAAAAAAGCCAGGGGTCTTTTGCTGAAGAATAAAGAGAAAAGAGGTGGGGAGTTGCAGGAACCTGCACGTTTAGAAGATACGGGCGAGAGTATTTCATTCGCTGCTGATATTGCTGAAACGGGTATGGATTTTCCGACACCCTCCGGGAAAATTGAATTTCATTCTGCCTGGTTGGCCCATAACGGTTTTTCCCCTGTGCCCGTTTACGAACCGCCAGCCACGGCTCCTGATGGATTTCTCCGTCTCCTCTATGGCCGCTGTCCAGCGCATTCCCAGACTCGGACAGCAGGCTTTACCTGGCTCAATCATGAGGTCCCTGAAAATGTACTGTGGCTTGCTGAGTCCCTTGCTGGCCAATTAGGCATCACTGATGGTGAAGAGGTCCGTTTGGAGAACAGAGACGGTTTTCGCTCCTTGAAACGGATTAAGGTAAAGGTGACGCCTGGAATTAGAGAGGATTGTTGTTACATGACCCATGGTTTTGGCAACCGTTCCCCTTTTATACGCGATGCCTATCTGCGGGGAGTTTCAGATTCGGCCCTTATGAGTCGTGGTAAGGTTGATGTCGTGTCCGGTACCCGTGGGATGCGTGATACCTTTGTGCGCTTGCTTCGTGGTGGCAATGGTTCCTGAGACTAAGGATTTTGCGGGACGTCGGCATTTTCTCTCTTCGTGGTGGGGCTGGCTGAAACTGGTAACAGGGATTATCCTCTGCTATCCGTTTTTAAGTTTTGTCCGTTTCAATGTCCCGAAAAAACCGCGTTTTATTAAGGTCGAAAAGAGACTCCTTGTTGGTGATGTCCATCTTGATCCTGAATTTGCTCTTTTTGTGATGGAAAAAGAGGCATGGGCGATCTCGCGGACCTGCACCCATTTAGGCTGTCGTCTTAATTACAGTGAGAAAGACAAACAATTGATTTGTCCCTGTCATCAATCGAAATTTTCCCCGCATGGAAAAAGACTCGATGGGCCGGCTCAGAAGGATCTGCCAGTGTTTAAAGTGGAAGCGCTCAGCGAAGGAAAGGGTTACATGGTGACCGTGTAATGAATTTTTTATGTAGTGATAATCTTTGTTTGTCCACCACAAAGACCCGACGATACGCAGGAAAAACCTTCAGTGCTTTTGGGTTTTTGTGGTGAAAAAAGTTGGTCTCGATTTGTCTGTAATGTCTTATATTCAGAATTTTCTAGGAAGAATATCAGCAGTAAAATGGGGGGAGCTCTGTCTTGTAGCTCTTTACTGTTCCGTGATTTCAGGTGTTGTTGTAGCCTTGCAGTATGATTTTGCAACGCCGTTTTTTTCGACAAACGCCATGGACGCCTTGGTGCCTTTTGGTGAGTTTTGGCGTAGCCTCCATTTTTATTCCAGCCAGTTATTCTTCCTGCTTTGTCTTGGCCATTTCATGGCTATTTTCATTGATAAGAGCTATCTCAAACTGTCTTTCGCGAAATGGATACCCCTTGTTGCCAGTCTGCCTGTGGCCTTGCTCTTGCTTTTTGGCGGCTATGTGCTGCGGGGTGATGCCACGGGCGAGAACGCTGGCATTATTGCCGAAAATATTTGTCTTTCAGTTCCGCTCATTGGCTCAGCCTTGAACACCTTGCTCTTTTCCGTTCTTGAGGATGGACTGAAAAGGGTTTATGCCAATCATATCGTTGGGTTGGGTGTTGTCTGGGGGATATTGTGCTGGGACCACGTCCGCAAATATCGGGCTCATCTTAAAGACCACGCTTTATTTATTTCCTTTACCCTGCTCTTATCGTTGGTATTGCAGGCACCCATGGAGCCAGAATCCCTTGGAGTTTTTCATCGTCCCGGGCCTTGGTTTTTTCTTGGTCTGCAGGAGCTGCTTCGTTACGTCCAACCCTTCTGGGCAGGCATCATCTTTCCCTTGAGCCTGGTCATTTCTCTAACCAGCCTCTATTTTAAAGATACCCTCCAGAAACAGGCACTCTTCTATTCCTGCTGTTGGCTTTTAGTTTATTGCAGTCTGACCTTTGTTGCCCTTGGTCGATGAGAAGGGCTTGCTTGGTCGATCCTGAAAAATTCATTTTAGAGATTGTAAGTAAGGTAAATGGTCAGGGGGTGTATTTCTGCTCCCTGACCAGTAAGCCATTGACCTGGTAGGGTGAGAGAGTGGACACTATTCTTAATAGTAGATTTTAATCTCTAAAGGAGGTGTTCGATGAAACGGGAAAAATATAATCAGGAATTTAAAGATGAGGCTGTGAAACTGGTGACCGAACAAGTGTTCCGGATATCAGAGGCTGCTCGAAATCTTGGCATTCATCCTAGTCTTCTCGGCAGGTGGAAACGGCAAATAGAAGGAGGAGATGTAGAGGGTGGTGTTCAGAATGGATTACTGAGGTCGGTCGGCAATAGTGGAGACCAAATCTCTCACGCTGCGAGCAGCCCTTGGTAGTATTTTTTTCATAGGCAGCAGGTGAAAGATAGCCCAACCGTTTCTGTCTCCTCTGCCTATTGTAAAAAATCTCAATATACTCTGTGATATCCTGAATCGCCTGTTGCCTTGTTTCATAGGTGTGGTGATAAACAAGCTCATTTTTCAGCGTCCCCCAAAAACTCTCAATGGGTGCATTGTCATAACAATTGCCTTACGGCTCATCGAAACCTTCATCTTAAACTGATTCATCAACTTCCAGTATTTCCGTGAGCAATACTGACTACCCCGGTCAGAGTGATGGATCAAACCAACAGGTGGGCGTTTTCTGGAAACTGCCTTGAAAAGAGATTTCATTACAAGGGCTGTTGTCATGCGTTTATTAAGAGCGTATCCCACGATCTCGCCGTTAAAGAGATCCTTGTGAGCGGCAAGGTATAACCAGCCCTCTCCGGTTCGGATATAGGTTATATCGGGTTAGATGTTTTTCTTTATATTCCAGGTGGTTATTGGTCGAATAATTTGATTTTAAGGATGTCTTTGATGAGATTGAAGTGGTTATCCAGGCTATAAATGCTGCAATGATTTTGTTTTGCGTTTTGGGCAATTATAAGGTCAGGGATACCTATGCCGTTAATGCCGTTTTTCAAGCATTTGCACTGATCCTCAATGAGTAGCTCCCAGTTGACCACAATCTCTAACTTATTTATTTTGTTTAAAAGGGCAATGAGCTTCCTTTGATTCCTAACCTTTAAGAAAGGAATGAGCTCAGAAAGAATTAAGTCGTTTGTGACAACAAGATTTTCATCTATTAGAAAATCTAATTGGTCAAAATTATTGCCATTTCTGAAGTATTCAACCCAAATAGATGTGTCGACTAAAACCGACATTCGCGACCTCTGATTGCGTTCAAATCAATATCTAAATCGACTTTGCCTTTATAGTGCTTAATTTCAGAAATTTTTGATTTTCTGATGAGCTCTTCTAGGGCTGTGATGATCACTTTGGTTTTAGTCTGGATGTGAGTGGTTTTCATGGCTTCATTGAGAAGCTCTTCGGGTAAATCAAGTGTTGTTCTCATAGGGACACCTCCTGTATGCATAAAAATAACAAGTTATGCATAGAGTGTCAAATTTACTTTTACATCTAACGCAAAGCTAAGACGCGCGCCTAGCCGAGGTTGGTAAGTTCGGCTTGTAATGAGTTGGCCGAAGCCGTTAAAGCTGGCGTGCTCGCGCGTCGTGCTTGACATACTATTAGGCGAAAGTTGTAAACGGCTTCTCCTGAGTGGTGCCGATGTACAATGTGGTTTTCTAT
>JAHJKA010000052.1 GCA_018822545.1 Pseudomonadota bacterium | reverse complement strand
GGGCACGGAAAAATACTGCGTCATGGACCACATCATGAACGCCCCCTGGATGCCGCCCCTGGTGGAAATTCAGCGTGACCCCATCACCGACGAACTCATGAACCTCGGCGATTTTACGACGCGCTGGAAGGATGACGGCAAGATCCTGTATCAGTGGGGTAATTACAAGAAACGTCCCACCCAGCTTCGCCTCTACAAACAGATGCCGGTACCCGCAGCCTGGAAGGTGGCTGGCGCCGACTATGTTATTAAATCAGCCAAGCTCACCGTTACCCACCGCATCACCACCAGTCCCAACGACCAGATCCGTCCTGAGGATTATGAAAACGAGTGGGCCTCCGGCATCAAACCTGGGTACATCGTTGATTCCTCCGGGCGCTGGCTCTCCGACAAGGATGCCTTTGAGGGTGATGGTGACTTCATCCCGGCCGGCACCGTGCTCAAAGACCCGGCCCTGGCCGATATCACCGCCCCGGCCGTTGATCTGTGGTACGGCTACACCAACGCCTGGTACACCAGTATGGACCGCGATCCGTTTGGCGGCGATAACCCACGCTATCGCCTCAAGTCCAGCAAATACGGCCAGGACATTCCGGGTGTTGAAATTCCCGCGTATATCGCTGGCCAACTTTCCACCACCACCATTGATCTTTTGGCCTGGGGCTATCGTGATGAAATCACCAAGGTGGTTAATCCCAACTTCCCCTCGCCCCTGACTCAATCAACGGGTTGGGTGGACAATAACGATCTCAACCCCCTTGACCCCACCGATACGGTGAAGGATGGCATATCCTACGAGGGTTGCCCCCTGACCCCGGATCTCGACCTGATGCTCTACATCAAGGGGGAGTACAGCGGCACCGATGTCATGGATGCCCAGCTCATCATCGAGTGGGAGGACCCTGCCTATACCGGCGATGACAACCCACCCACCGGTGGCGATGTTGATCTGCTCACCGTCACCCAGGCTGAGTATATCACCGCCCAGACCGTGCTCAAGGTGGAGGCCACCAGTGATGCCGGCGAGATCGCCAATCTGTCCATCATTTACGGTGGTGTGACCAGGGCCATGGTCTACGACGCCGCCAATGATGTTTTCAAGATTGGTCTACCCGGCGTTGCCTATTATCCTGAAGTCACCGTCATCTCCGAGCTCGGCAGCGCGATCACCGTGCCGGTGAGCATCAGATAAACCCTTGCCCGCTTGAAACAAGTGCTGGTACCGGTCTCCTGTACAGGGGATCGGTACCTCCTTTTTAGGCACGAGGTCTTGCCATGATAAACGACTTTGATTCTGCACACGCGGGGGCCCTCCGCTTGCACGGCGGGATGGCCTGGCTCTTACCGGCCCTGCTGTTCATCACCGCTCCCGACCTGATTCATGCCGCCAACCTGAGCTTTGAGGCCCGCATGAAAACCACCATCGCCGAGCACAGTTCCATGGCCGAAATCGTCGCCAATGGTTCCCTGCTGCGCATGAAGATTATCGGCGGCCGCACCTTTTCCACCATGATTGCCGATTATAACAGCAACAGACTTTGGCTTATGGCGCCCGGCGTCAAGCAGTACAGGGAAATGAACGTCACGGCCATGGGTGGCAGCGTCCCTCATTTTTTCAGGCCTGATGTCATTATCACCAAGAAAAGAGTAGCCGAAGAGGTGGTGGCCGGTCGGATGGCCATCAAATATGAGGCCCAGATAAAGGTGCCTGGGGTAGAACGCCCCTATGACGGCGAGCTCTGGGAGGCGGTTGACCTGCCGGGGTATCCGTTGAAATGGGTGGACCCGGAGTACCGGATCACCGTGGAGTGGCTGGACGCCCACCTCACCCCCCGCCGGGATGCCGATTTTGCCCTGCCGAAAGACTACAGCCTGATTGCCGAACCTGCGGTAAAGACTAGGCCTGACCCCACAAAACCCTGAGGCTTTTGGCCTTCATCTGGCCCCTGAAAAGACCACTGCCAAAAATCCCCTTATTTTGCAGCAGGGGCCTCTGTCGCCAAAAGCCCGTGAAAATCGTGGCCACTGGGGTTCTGGAAAATGCGCAAATCAAATTCCGGCAGGATGGCCAGCAGATGGTCGAAAATATCGGCCTGAATGCTTTCATAATTGGCCCACACCTTGTCCTTTGAGAAGACATAGATCTCCAGGGGCAGACCATGGGGAGTGGGCTGGAGATGACGGATGAGAAAGGTCAGGTCCTGGTTGAGTTGTTCGTTCTGGCGCAGGTAGGCCTCGACATAAGCCCTGAAGATGCCCAGATTGGTCTGGCGCCGCTGGTTGATGGGGTCGGCCAGGCCATATTTATCATGAAAAGCGGTTATCTCCGCTTCTTTGCGCTCCAGGTAGGAACGGAGCACGGTATAGCCCTGAAAGCGTTTCAACATCTCCGGAGTACAGAAACGCACCGAAGTCATATCAAGATAGAGACTCCTCTTGATGCGCCGGCCACCGGATTCGGCCATACCGCGCCAGTTTTTGAAGGAGTCACTGAGCAGGGCATAGGTGGGAATGGCGGTGAAGGTGTTGTCCCAATTCTTGACCTTCACCGTATGTAGGGTGATGTCGGTAACATTCCCGTCCGCCCCGAATTGCTCCATTTCGATCCAGTCGCCGACCCGCACCAGATTATTGGCGGTGAGTTGCAGATTGGCGACAAAACCCAACAGGGTGTCCTTGAAAATAAGAAGGATAATGGCGGTGAGACCGCCCAAAACGCTGAGGATACCCCAGGGCGACTTGTTGGTGAGAATGGCAATAACGGAAATAATGGCGCCGCAGTAAATAATAATGCGAACGGCATCCAGATAGCTGCGAATGGGTTGGGTCAGGGCCTGGCTTGAGGAGGCATGAATGTCCCCCATGGTTTTAAGGAAGGCATCAAGAATACGGGCAATGCCCAGGGCCAACACAACCAACAAAATTCTTTTTGCCAGGGTCAGAATAATTGGGCTGTCTGGAAAGAGAAAATCGAGACTAAGATAGCAGAGCAATATGGGCAGCAGACTGCTCGCCCTTTTAAAAAAATTATTGTGCAGCAGGGTGTCATCCCAACCAAAAGTGCTGCGCCGCACCAGAGCGCCCACCCATACCATGACGAATTTCCGGCTTATAAATGCGGTGACAAGCCAGAGTACGACCAGAAAAAAAAGGGCGAGGGCAACGTCAATGGTCTGGATCAGATTGACAGAGAGACCCTGGCCTTCAAGCCAGAAATTAATTGCAGAGAACATGATGTTTTAATGATACCTGGTTACTGATGCCGGGGGACCGAAGCGCTGCCCCAAGCGAAGTCGATTATATTTTTTATAGGATAACAAGAAGGGCGACGCAAAAGCAAACCGCAAACTAAAACTGGTTTGCCAAAACTAGCCTTCCACCTGCTGCAGCATTTCGTCAATAACAGCGAGGCCGCCCTGCCAAAAGGCCGGATCGCTGAGATCAATACCAAAGGGTTTGAGCAAATCGTACGGCGACTGGCTGCCCCCCTGGCTTAAGAGTTCCAGGTAGGTGGGGACAAATTCCGCGCCCTGCTCTTGATAGAGCTTGTAGAGCGCCAGAACCAGCAGCTCGCCAAAGGCGTAGGCATAGACATAGCCGGGGGTCCGCAAAAAATGGGGAATGTAGGACCACCAGATACCGTAGTCGTCACTTAAATGCACCGAGTCACCAAACATGGCGCGCTGGCTTTCAAGCCAGTACGCCGAGAGCTTGTCGCTTGAAAGCTCGCCGTCATGGCGGCGGCTGTTATGAATCATATCTTCAAAACGATTCATGGAGATCTGCCGAAACACAGTGGCAAAAATAGATTCCAGCTTCTGACAGATAAAGGCGCGGCGCTGGGCGGGGTCGTCCAATAGATCAAGTTGCTTATGGAAGATGAGGAGTTCCGCAAAAACCGATGCAGTCTCGGCCAGGACCAGAGGTGTATTTGCGTTGAAATAACCCTTATCGCGGGCCAGATATTGGTGGATGCCGTGGCCAAGTTCATGGGCCACAGTGGAGACATCCCGCAGATTACCGGTGTAATTGACCATGACATACGGATGGACGTCCGGCACACAGGGGTGGGCAAATGCGCCACCCTGCTTGCCCTCCACCACCGGGGCATGGATCCAGTTCTGCTCAAAAAAGAGTTCGGCTATCTCCGCCATCTTCGGCGAAAATTCAGCAAAACCAGCCAGCACCATCTCCCGGCATTCCTGCCAGCTCAGCTTCTTGTCCGGCAGGCTGGGCAGCGGGGCGTAGCGGTCATAATCATGGAGCTCATCTAAACCAAGCAGTCTCTTTTTCAGGCCGTAATAGCGCTTAACAATATCATAGCGGCTGGTGGTGGCCTCAACTAGAGCCTCCACCGTCTCCTTTTCAAGTTCGTTGGAAAGGTTGCGGGAGCTGACCCAGGAGGGATAGCTGCGCAGCCTGTCGTCAATCATCTTGTCGGCCAGCAGGGTATTGAAGATATGGGCAAAGACGTGGAGCTGACTCTTCAGACCCATGGTCATATCCTGGGCGGCCTGGCGGCGCACCTCACGCTCCGGACTATAGAGATCAGCCAGCACCTCTTCCTGGCCGCGCTGCTTGTCGCCGAACTTGAGATGACCCATAACCTTGGTAAAGAGACTGGTCCAGCTTGAGGCCGCCACCGGACTGAACTCGATGAGCAATGTTTCCTCAACCTTGGAGAGCAGATGATCGGCGTAGCGCCTGACAGAGTACAGATAATGATGATAGGGTGCGGTGTCTTCGGCCTCAAGAAAGTGATTGGCGACATCCTGTTCCATCTTCGACCACTCCAGGTCAAAAAAGACGGTGTCACGGCTGATGCGGCTGGCAGCCTCCTTCACCTTCTGCAAAAAGGCACCGGCCTCAGCACTGGTGACCTGGGTGGCAAAGTTGAGATAGGCGTAGGTAGCTACCCGACCTAAATTTGCGGCAATGCGCTCCAAACGCCTGACCACCCTGGCAAATTGCGCAGGTTCAAGCTCAGCCAGCTTGCCGGCAAATTCCTTAAGCAAACCCGCCTCCTGCTCGCACAGGTCAATATCGTCGCAAATGAGCTCATCATCAAGACCATCGTAGAGATCATTCAAATTCCAGAGGACACCTTCAGTGCCAAGTTCTTTATTCAACTGCTTTGACATACAAAAATCCTTCTTCCTTGTTCAATTTGTTTTATGCGTTCCAATCAGTGGTCAGCAGGCCCATGATTCCATGAACAGCTTGATATTCACCTGCAATGTAACCCTTACCATTTCCGGGCTGGACATGAAAGAGGCGAGCACCTTTGACTCTTCAATAGGTATCGGAGTATTTTAATTCTTGAGTTTTGATAGAGATATGATATATCTAGTTAGTAATAATTCCTAAAATAAAGCTTTATTCATATCTTATTTATTCCAACCACAGGAGAACAGCATGCCATCAACCACTGATAATCTCATGGATGCCTTTGCCGGCGAGAGCCAAGCCAACCAGAAATACCGGGCCTTTGCCAAAAAAGCAGAAAAAGAAGGCTTTGCCAATATCGCCAAGCTCTTCCGCACCACTGCCGAAGCCGAACGTATTCATGCTGAAGGCCATCTGAAAGCCTTGGACAAAATAGGCTCCACCGCCGAGAATCTCCAGGCGGCCATTGACGGCGAGACCCATGAATTTCAGGACATGTATCCGCCCATGGTCGACCAGGCCGAAGAAGAAGGCCATAAGGCCAAGGTTATGTTTAAATTTGCCACCAAGGCCGAGGCCGTCCATGCCAAGCTCTACGCCATGGCCATGGATGCCGTAAAAAAGGGTATTGACCTTGATACCACCGAATTCTACCTCTGCCCGGTGTGTGGTCATATCGAACTTGGCGCCCCGCCGGAACGCTGCCCCATCTGCGGTGCCAAGGCCCATATCTTTGAACTGATCAACTAAACTTATTGCCCCCTCAGTTTAAAAGGGTGTAGAGAAAAAATCTCTGCGCCCTTTTTTTTTGAACTTTCATATCAGGCAGGCAATGGTATGATACGCCAAGGTATTTTTTTATCCGGGCCTGCCAACCCCACTTATTCACTGCACCTTATGGAGTTATTATAATGACTAAAATTTTAGTTTCTTTGGTCGTTTTTTCTTTGTTTTTTCTTGCCGCCACCTCGGCTTTTTCGACGATTGACGAGCAAGACCGCACGCTCCGCACAGGATTGGGAGTCATCGACCGCGTCATCTGTGTCGACGGCCTCAAGCTCTTTCAGACAACAAGCATGGGTGGCGGCACAGGTACGCTACCCGCTATTTCCACCATCCAGCTCTACGAGACCAAAAGCGGCAAGGTGGTACCAGCTACCTGTAGCAAAAATAAGTGATTCCCGGTATTTCCTGACTGCTTTCTTACAGCGATACGATCTCAAAGACATAGCGAAGGGCCTTCAAGGTGCAGGATCCGCGCGCTGCGCCTGTCAATGCGCCGAGCAGTTAAGCCTCAACGTAACGCTCACTCCTCCGGTAAATTTGTCGCTTTTTTCCTGCTCCACAACCGAAACCCCACCACCACAAGCACCCCGGCAACATTGGGCAGCCATACGGCAAGGGTATTCCAGGCAATACCGTCGTAGAAATAATCACTGAGCGGATAAAAGAACTTGGTGGGGAAATAATGGCGGGTGTGAAAGGGGATATCGAGGATGATATGAAAGGGCCAGGCCAGCATGGCAAAAGCCAAGGGCGGCCTTAACCTGAAAACCAACAGAGTCACGAGCCCAGCTATCAAAATGCTGTGGCTGAGGTCATAGAGTAAAAAACACCAGGCCGGGATAATGTCCAGGGGCGGCTTGCCATGGACATAGTTGCCGTTGGCAAAACGGATAATGGCAAAGGCTCCGAAACTGACCATATCCGGCATGGCGCCAAAGGCCATGGCAATCAAGGGTTTTTGTCTTCCGAAAAGTCCGTAACCCCAAAGGGTGTGGCTTACAATATCCATCTTACCTCACCAGGGCCTCCGGCATCATCACCTGCTGGAGAAGCCAATTCTCCCCCTTGTGCAGACCAAGCTCCACCTGCTGCACCTCCGGGGCATCCTCTTGTTGACGCGTCTGCTGTCTATACAAACGCACCGTGGCCTGCACCTCAGCCTGATCCTTGGCCGGGATGGCCACAACCACATCCTCAAAGGCCACGGTGATGCTGTCGTAGCGACTCCGATGGTAGATAAGATACTGGATAATCAGATCGCGCTCAAGAGACTCGCTATAACTGCGCTCCGGAATAGACACCTGACAGCGCTCGGCCAGCATATTCTTGACCTTCCCCAACTTCAACGCCATCTGCACCGGCGTCTCCTGACCCTCCTTGCCAAGTTCCAAGGCAAGACTTACCAGTTGGCGCTTGATCACCTCTTCAGCGGAAAAATAATGGCCCAACCAACCGCCAAGGGCAATACTCACGATCAGGGTAATGATAACGATCTTTTTCTGCATGTAATCTCCTTATAAAGACCCTTCCCAAGATGCGCATAGTATATGCCAGTGCACCTTTTTCAAAATTAATAATGAATCAAGCAAATGAATTGATTAGCAAAGTTTTTTTGCTCCATGAAATGGTAAAAAAACCTTGCTCGAGACCTTATCCCTCATGATAGAACGGAAGAAGAGGATTCGTTAAAATTATGAAATCAATTCTGCCTGTAGTTAAGGCCATAAACAATATCACCATGGAGGTGGATTATGGATTTCAAGAAAATGGTACCATGGAACTGGTTAGTTGATGAAGAGGGGTCTGAAGGTAAAACCATCCCTATCCAGCACAGTGATCAACTCGTGCCAGGAGGAGGACAGCTACAGCCCTTCCAGCAATTGCAAAATGAGATGGACCGACTCTTTAACACCTTCTTTCGGGGCTTTTCGCCACCCTTTGCCGGCTTGGGCAATATCCCCTCATTACGATTCCCGGGCATGCCCGAAGGCCTGCTCAAACCCACGGTGGATATCAGTGCCGGGGACAAAGAATACAGCATCAGTGTTGAGGTGCCGGGGGTGGATGACAAGGACGTCAAGATCGAAGTGGTCAACAACAACCTGATCATTTCCGGTGAAAAAAAACAGGAAAAAGAGGAGAAGGACAAGAACTTCTATCGGGTGGAACGCTGCTACGGCTCTTTCCGAAGGGTTCTCTCCCTGCCTGAGGATGCCGACCAAGACACGATCAAGGCCAACTTCAAAAAAGGTGTGCTCAACCTGACCATTCCCCGCAAGGCCCTACCAGCCTCGGCAGTTAAGAAGATCAAGATTGAAAATAAGGATTAGCGGATGACTTCCCTCATTCAACCTTGCCGATCAGAGCACAAGGGCGGATAAGGGAAGTCTTCCAAGTACCGCCCTCATTTTTGCTGCCACGCAAGTGTCTCTGCAAAACGAAAGGGCAAGGAGAAAAACATGAGACAAACAGTATGTATTGCTTTTATTCTTTTTTTTAGCCAACCAAGTTTATCCATGGCACAAGTTGATTGGGATAATGTTTATCTAAAACTCGGGGCTGGCATGGCCTATGAGGACAGCACCAATGGAACTATTGGCGATTTAGAAGATCCGCCTTATGACGAGGTCCAATTTGATTCTGAAAGTTCTGCCGCCTATCAATTGGGCATAGGCTACAAAATCGACAGCCTGTTCACCGTAGAACTTTCTCTCCAGCATAATGCAGGATTCGAACTTGAGGGCCCTTATTACGATAATGGAATTCTCCTCGCCGACGCTAAAACAACCGTGGATTTGCAAACAACCGCTGTGATGTTGAACGGTCAATTGGATATGGCCACAGTCCTGAACCTCGACTGGAAAGTAAGACCGTATATCGGGTTGGGCATGGGATACGTAAACAACAAGCTTGACACGTTGACCTTCGATCCGGCAAACGCCGGTAGAATTGAAGGTGATTCGGAAAATAATTTTGCCTGGAAAGTTTCCCTCGGTGCTACCTTCCCTCTTACTGAGCACTTCGCCTTCGATCTTTCTTACTCCTATGCTGATTATGGAGATGCAAATTCAAGCACCGATTCAACGGATTTAAATGGGGTGCAAGTAACCCTGGCCTCACCCTTAACCTTTGACGTAACCACCCAGGACATTTTACTTTCCGTCCGATACCTCTTCTGAAAAACCTCCAGAAGAGGAGTCCTGGTTTGTTTAGAAAAACACCAGCCACGACCTCTCCGCCCCTCCTGGCTCGGCTGATATAAACAAAAAAGGCGGCAGATGCTCACCACATCTGCCGCCTTTTTTGTTTCCTTACGAAGAAATCGCTCAGGTCTTGATATCAAGCAGGCTGCCGATCATCTCATCACCGGCCTGGATCATCTTAATGTTGGCCTTGAAGCTTGCCTTGGTGATCATCATGGAAACGAATTCCTCGGCCAGATCGACATTGGAAATTTCCAGGGAATTGGGGGCCATCCCGCCGAGACCGTTGTCGCCAGGCGCACCGGTGTAGGCCGCCCCGGAGGCTGTGGTTTCGCGGAATACACCGCCCCCTTCGCTGCGTAGTCCGTCCGGGTTGTTAAAATTCGCCAGAGCCACCTGGCCCTGCTCCTGGACCTGGCCATTGGAATAACTTGCCGAAATTACGCCTTCACGATCCGTGGCCACTGATTGCAGGAAACCGGCGCCGTAGCCGTCTTGATTCTGGGAGATGGTGGTGGAGGAATTGGCATACTGGGTGGAGGCCAGGGACTGAGGCCGGAAATCTGTACCTGTGCCGCTGAACTGTGCCCCGAAATCAAGGGCAACCTCCTGATTGTCGCTGGCGCCGGTGAAATTGGCCCCGAAGCTGTAGAGAGTATCGGCAGTGGCCAGGTTGATTTGATTATCGGGCAGGGTGGGGTTCACCTGACCATCAGCCGGGACATTATAGGCCTCGATACTGGTAATCTCGCCGGACGTGCTGAAGTTGATGGTGCCGTACATCAGGGCACCGGCCCCTTTCTGGTTGGAATCAATACCGGCCCGCTGGTCGTCCAGGGGGTTCACCGTGACCAAAAACTCCCACTGGTTATTGTTCGTCGTGGTGTCGTAATAGATATCAACATTCTGCCGGGCGCCCTGGCTGTCGTAGATGGCTACGGAAGATTTATACTCATAATTGCTGGCGGCGATTGCCTCTGTGGGCTGGGCGGCTGCCGCATTCCTGCCATCCCAGGCGTCAAAGAGGGTGACACTGTTCGTGGCATCCTCCGGTGCTGTACGGGCATCGAGATTGACGATCTGGGTTACCTGACTGGTGGCGGCAGGGGGGGTGGTCTGCGGGATACGGATGTCACCGATGGTGCCCTGGCGGTCGCCGGTTGTCGGATCAAGCTGCCAGCCCTGAACAAAAGCGCCTGCGGAGGTGGTCAGATAGCCCTGCTGGTCATATTGAAAATTTCCAGCCCGGCTGTACTGGTCGGCAACAGAGGTACCGGGATCGCGCAGCAGAAAATAGCCCTGGCCGCTGATAGCAAAATCAGAGGAACTTTGCGTGCTTTCAAAGGCGCCCTGGGAGTTGGCCCGATCCACCGAACTGACGTTAACGCCAAGCCCAACCTGGCCGGAACCGGAAGCCGTGGAGATGGATTGATTGCCGGCGTCCTGGAGGGTGACGCGGGCGGCCTTGTAGCCCGTGGTATTGCCGTTGGCGACATTGTTGGCCGTGGACTCGGCTTTTTTGGCCAGGCTCCGCAGAGCAGAGCTTGATGAGTTAATTCCTGAAAGCATGGTGAACCCTCCTTGCACAACAAACAACCTAAAATGAAACATGAAAAATATCACATTCTCAAAGATATATTATAATTATTCCCGGCCATTTTAACAAATAAAACTTGCCAGCCAAGGCCTGACACAGTAACCCTTTGATTTCTTAGCAGGAAAGAACCAAGATGATTCATTATGAAAGGCCCATTGCCGATTTATTTTCTCTTGGCCGTTCTTATGGCCGAGAGGTTTCGCTTCTTTTTTAGATAGAAATCCCATGCCAGAATTTCTCCTTCATAACGGCCTGCCCGCCCTTTTTGTCATAAGCTTTCTGGCCGCCACCATTCTGCCTTTGGGCTCGGAGTGGCTCCTGGTTGCCCTGATCCTCCAGGCCCATGATGTCGAGAATGTCGTGGCTGTAGCCACCTTGGGTAACTACCTTGGGGCCTGCACCACCTATGCCATCGGCGTCTGGGGTTCGACCTTCATCATGGAAAAAATACTGCGCATCAATCAAAATCAGGTTGAACGGGCAACCCGCCTCTACCAAAAATATGGCTCCTGGTCTATACTGCTGTCATGGGTGCCGGTGATCGGCGATCCGCTCTGTCTGGTGGGCGGCTCTCTGCGCCTCAACTTTATCCACTTTTCCCTGCTGGCCTTCAGCGGCAAACTGGCACGTTATGCCCTCATTGCCTCGGTAACCGTCTCCAGCATGGCCTGATTTTCAAACGCGACGGCCCCCATCATCTTAAAGATATCAAGGACAAAAAATGGCTGAAATAACTCTCAAAGCAAATCAAGCAGCGGTGATTCTCACTGCCGATGAAGGTGATATTGAGGTGGATGTCGCCTATGACGGCGAAGACGGCCTGGCCGGCCAGATCTGCAAGGCCCTGGCCATGAAGCTCCTTGAAGATGAGGAGTTCCGCGACGAGTTACTGAGCAGAATTGCCGAAAACGACGAAAGCGAATAAGCGTTCTGTTGTTTTCAACGCCGAACCGCTATTATAATAAGCACACCCGACAAACATCTTACTAAGGAGCTCGTCATGAAAAAATATGTCTGTACTGTCTGTGGCTATGTCTATGATCCTGAAGTTGGCGATGAAAATGCCGGCATTGCACCGGGCACCGCCTTTGAAGACCTGCCGGACAGCTGGGTCTGCCCCATGTGCGGGGCCGGCAAAGGCGCCTTTGAACCCGAATAATTATTGTTTTATAGGTTCTTCACGGACTCCCGACCAAGATAAGACGTGCGCCTGGCTTAAGCCGAGTATTTTCGAGTTGTATCAACTTGGCCTAAGCCAATAAAACGAACGTGTTCACGCGTCGCTCTTGATTGATTTGCCATACAATCTTCTGGTTCTTGCTGTCTGAAGGGCATTTTTTGGGGATTAGCAACAAAATGCTAATGTTCTAGGCTTAACACCCATTAAAAAATGAGAGGATTACCGGAACAACAAGCCCACCCGCCACTTTCATTTTCAGGGTACTTTACTCGGGATCCGGGTCTCCAGGATAAATATCAGCATCTTCTGCCCATCGCGAAGGAGACGAATGTCCTGTGTGAAAAACATACTTGTGACTTCTCTCCTCCCTCTGCATTTTCATATCCTCTCTTTTAAGCATGCTATCAAACAGCGCTTGGGTCACCGCCCCATTCCTCTGCCTAAAAGAGTAGGGCGCATCATCTCCAGTACATTCTGTGGGTAGTTTTAGCTTACCCCAGAAAGACTCAATGAACCGTTGGGCCTCTTGGATGGAGTATTCGTCCACAATGTAGAGGTTGACGTTCTTCTCCATAGCATCAAGGAACCCCTGTTCATAGTTTTCGATATAATTGACAAAGGTCGTCCGAGGCAGAGGGTTTCTTCTGTTTTTTTCGACATAGGCCAAGAAATTGAGCATTTTAAAGTCAGCTTCATCAAGGCGAAAATGCGCCGTATAGACGTCATTGTCGTAAATCCGGGAATGCTTTACAATGCTGCGCTCTATAAAAGGAGCCAGTTTAGCCAGAGTGGAAATCGACAGGGGATCGCTCTCAAAGCTTCTCTTGGCCTCCAGAAATTGAGGGTCATCACCCACCTCTTTTTCCTGGGCCTCAATATGCGCTTTGACCTGCAGGCTATATCTTGGAATTGCTTTTTCTGTGCGCTTCCCTTGCCGGTACTCACTCTGCTGTTCTTCACGTTGTGCCAGCATGGAAGCTAAGAGCCGGTATGCAGTCACCTCAAACTGGGCATTGAGATACCTCCTCAGTTGTTCAACAGGGACGTCATGGGTGAAATACTGGTCTAAAGCCTTCAGGCACGAGTTATGTTGTTGGCTCGTCTCCTCATTGCTGGCTGACGGGGAAGCCTGCGCGGGTAAGACCGTTACAGCCATCATGACCAGTGTTAGAAAAAAACAATTCATTATTTTCATAAGTACTCGCCTTCCTCAAAAGAACTCACACAAAGCATCGTAAGCCGATGCAATAATTTCCACTTACAATTCATACTATAAAAAAAAATGGGATTGCCATTCCTGCCCGGGCAATCATCACCTTATTAATTGAGACGGACGCAAACGACTCTTTTGTTGTCCGCACTCCACCTTAAAAAACTGCCCACTCAAAAAAAAACGACAAAAAGAATCCCGTTGTCCGTCTCATTCATTAACTGGCTGATGAGCAGAAATAAATCCTGCTCATGCTGGGAAAAAAATGCGCCCACATTGAACACTTACAATAAACTTGTTAGAGATAGGCTGCCTACCTGGCCGACATATTCTCCAGGCTTGTTTTTTTTGCAGTTTTAACCGTGTCCACCAACCTGTCAGTGAACAAACTTGGAGTGAAAATGAACTCGTTTCGATTTTCTATTTTGTGTTTTTTGGTGCTGTTGCCCACAAGCAGCCTGGCTGGGATGGTCGGCGGCACCTGTACCTACGAAACTCTGTATGGCACAGCGCAGATTGTTGAACAGGAGCACGGCCAGGTCATGGCGCGTTTCAAACCTGGCAAGCAGCAGTTTCACAACAGCGACCTTCCCCTTTCCCGGTTTTTAACGTTTCCCGTCCAGATGCCCATTGCTGGTGAGGTTGGCGCCATCTATCCCGCTACGTTATCAATCATCACCAAGGGCAGTTGTCCGCCGTCTCGTGCCAAACTTCTGGCAACCGAAGCGTATAGCATGGCTATTTTTATCGCGATTGATGGTGATGGCTCCCTTACTCAGGCCCCCCAGCCCACCCTCAAACAGCTGGCCATAATTTTCAAAGAGCTCGCTCCCAGATGGCCACAATTGACCCTTGATATTTGCGGCCAAACGCAGCCAGAAGGCTCTGAAGAGTACAACCTGAACCTGGGAGATCACCATGCCCGACAAATCGCTCAACTCTTGGAGCAACAAGGTGTTCCCGCAGCGCAAATAAAAACATCCTCCTATGGCGAGCATCCCTGCCCTGGGTCCACTGCGATCGAGGATGAGCTCCAAAATGGTGCCTGGTTGAGCTTTGTGTTGACCAGCCCTGCCAGCAAAAAAACCGAAAAAGCGGATTAATGTTGCGCCAGGCAATACCCCTGTTGGTATGCATTTTTCACTCACACCGAAAGGACACTTCACATGTTTACTAAAATTCACACCATTGTTGTTGCCATATTATTGGCCTTTTCCTGTGTTTCCGGCGCCAATGCCGGCAACTTCAACACCAGTGCTACCAGCGCACGCCTCCTGGATCAGGCCAAAATGCAACTGGAAGAGAGAGATTCTGATATTGAAAAAGCAGAATCCCTTCTCCAACAAGCAGCAAAGCATGGCTCAGAAGAGGCCTATCTCATCCTAGGCAGGATATACACCCGCCATTCAGAAAAGAAGGATTATGACACAGCCAGTTTCTGGCTTACAAAAGCGGCCGAGCTGGGAAGCACCAAGGCGATGGACATGCTGGCCCTTATTTACCTCGACGGGCGCGTCGTTGAGCAGGATTACAGCAAGGCTGCCTACTGGCTGCAACGTGGCTCCGATGCCGGCGACCCCAGCGCAACCTACAACCTGGCCGATTTCTATATGCAAGGAACCGGCGTTGCCAAAGACCCAGCCATGGCTACGCGTCTCTTAAAGCAGGCTGCCATGAAGGGCCACCCATACTCCATTGATTATTTTGTTGAAGAGGCGAGAAAAGATAACAGCGAGGCCCAGCAGTTTCTCGAGCAACTTCATGCCGAGCAGGGCCACGACAGCGACGCCTTCAAGAAGTATCGCCAGGAAACAAAATAAAAGGCTCCCTTCTGGTGAGATGAAAAAATGCGCTCTCTTTTGACAACTATAAATCAAACATCCTTTCTTTTTTGGATGTACCGCTGGTTGCTTCTGCCCCTATTACTTTTTACCTGTGGCTCTTTTTTGGAAGGGCCCTCATACCGGGTTATTGTCCGGGAGTGGCCATTTGTAGTGACCTGTATTGCCCTGCCCCTTCTTACTGCCCAATTCCTACATCAGATATATCGCCTGCATCTTGCCCTGGTGGCCATCCCGGCATTCATTATCCCGGCAGGTTATATCTACTTTGCCCAGGCTTACTACCATGGCGGTAAGAATGAACAATACCAACTGCACATCACAATCTTCTTCATACTGATGTGTTTGCTTGGCGTTGTTTATCTCTACAGCCTGTTTGTGATTACGCCAAAGGAAGTAAGGGCAGAAGGAGCAGAGGCAGAGGCGGAAGGAGGAGAGGCAGAGCAGGAAGCCAAATTCGGTTACGAGATTACCCTGTATAATCTTGATTCCGAAGGGCAACGCGGCGCAATGAAACTCCAAGAACAGGGTGAGGATGAACTGCCCGACTATATTACCGTTGATGGCTTTTCAAAGAATATTGCTATTAGCCTCCATGAATACTGGGAAGCCTATCTCGATAATGACCTGGACGAATACAGCACCGATGTAACAACCTATGAAACCATTGTTAAGTTCGGCGAGCCCATGCAGCTCGTTGATAAGTATCAGCTCGTTTTAAAGATCACCTGATCACATGAAAAGGAATACTCCTATGCGTCATCTACCCTTTGTCTTCATGGCCTTTGTGTCAGCAACTGCGCTGTTTGTTATGACACCCTCAGCCCAGGCCGACTCCATTCTTGATATTCCCAAGGGCACCACCTTTGAGTTGCTTCAAGAGCTTGAGATTCCCGCCAACCGTAACTTTGCCCTGCTGGGACGTAATGAAATTGATGAGGCCTTTAACTCCACCGGCCAGGTGTTAAACGATATGGACGGCCGCCCTCTGGGCTATACCGGCACCATTCCTCGGCCAATCGATTTTCTTACCTTCCACGACTATTACGGCAGCCTGTTTGAGAGCTATGAGCAAACCTATGTCCAATGCCTGGAACGTCACCGCACCTTTACCATGGTGCCCGGCTCCCCAGCCTCTGCGCCGGTCATCATTCAGCAGGGCCAAGGCAATGTCACCGTGTTCAACCAGGCTGGTGGCACACCTGATGAGGTCTACAGCACCATCGGCGACAATTATTGCACACAGCCAAACCACACCATCGCCGCCCTGGTCATCGACCGTGATCGTGCCGATGGCGGCGGCTTTTTCGCTGAGGGCTATACGTTTAAGGTGCGCAAGGTGCGTGTGCAACGGGGGCGCCTCTATAACCTGGTGACCATCTCTTTTGATCACGATATTCTCAACGGCATTGTGATCGTCACCACCCATAATCCCGAGGCAATCCCCATGGGCGCCCTGAGCGGCGAAAGCTCATCCGGCGGCGGCTTCTGGGCCTCGGTGGGTAACGCCCTGGCCGACATGAACAGTATTGGTGGTGACTACTTCAGCATCACCCTGCCGGAAAAACGCTATTACGATTAGCCTTGTTGAACATGCAAATGCCATCCTCAACTTATGCCCGAAAAGCAATGCAGCTCAATAATAGTAGGTTAACACAACTATGAACTCTAAAATTTCATGTAAAAAATGTGGTGCTCTGATTCTCCCGTCAACGGCTGAAGGTACCGGTGGTATATGTATGCCATGCCATGAAGGAAGCAGGGAAGGTATAGAAGAATCACTGGAATGGTATGACAACTGGTGGAAAACTGTAGCAAGAGAAGTGGTATGCATCCGATCAGGTCATGGGCTTATCTATACCAAGTGAGAACTCCAGTGGTGAGGCCCATTGCCTGGAGATTTTACAAGAACTTGTTTCAACGTATGATTACGCAGATGTATATGCTTGCCTCAAAGAGCATGACAGTGATGGTATGCAATTTCTTTATTGGTTTGCAAGGGCTGGTGTGTCTCAAGCCATTCCCGCAATAGAAAAATATCTTACGTCAGAAGACGTCGACGATGTTTTTGATGCGGCTATTAGCCTTGCCTTGCTCAATGACGAAAGAGGCTTGGACACTATCGAAAAGCTTTGTGCAGGAGAGCACCCATTACAACTCGAAGAGACTCCGGATTGGTACATTAATGAGTATATCCAGAAGATTGATCACCCCAAGGCGAGAGAACTTGAGAAGAAGTATCGTAACCAAAATCTGTCACCAAAAGGCTCCAGCACTACAAGATCAAATACAGTGAAATGGGAGACATTTGCCGACAATAAACAAGTGCAATTTCACAGAGGTATTATCTTTAGGTTTCCGGCGAAACACCCTTTTGAGTCCGTCGTCGATTATCTGCTCATCAATGATCATTACGCCCCTGCAGATTATAGTTTGATGTGCTCTACCGGACATCAAGCCGGTACCATAAAACTTCGGCTTCCTGAAGAATCAATGCATGCAGATGGTGGAATATCTGTCCAGTGGCTCAAGGATAATTGGCAAAAATGGGTTTACAAGGACTGCAAGGTTGAAGATGTGAAGTTTATCGAAGAGTATTGGCCAGAAATTGGCGAAAAAACGAAATAAGACAATGGAAATTCTGGGCAAGCATAACACCGCAAACATAAGTAAATAGGGGGGGGCAAATCTTTATTCTTGCCAGCGTCCCAGCCTTTATGTGCCGTGTTACAGAAAAGTCACAGGAGGGATTCTGGAGCTGCTGTGCTGGCTTCAGGTACGGCTCGATAAAGCCAAGGAGATAAAGGCCTTGTCCGCAAGAGTAGAAGACAAGTTGTTAATGATTAAGATTTGACCCAACAGCACCTACAATAGATAGGAGTATTACGTGTACAGAAACGGTTCTCTTATTTTTCAATCTGACGTAACTGGAGAAAGCATGAAAAAACTGAAAATCTGCTCGTTGTTAGGCGTCTTATGTGTTCTGCAGTTAACTCTTTCCGCCTGTACATCTAGCGATCCTCATATTCGAACGACAACCAGTCAAGACGTTTCTTCGACTGCACAGATGCAGTATTCCCGCGCATTGATGATGCCCCCCAATCAGGGCGGTTACCAGCGCGAATTAAATACTGAAACATATTCATATCTCGAAGAGAATACTTTTAAGGATGTCCAGACATCCCCCTTATCAACCTTTTCCGTTGATGTTGATTCCGCGTCCTATTCGAATATCCGCCGAATGTTGCGGGACAATCAATTTCCGCCCGCTGGTGCGGTCAGGGTTGAAGAATTGATCAACTATTTCAGCTACGATTATCCGCAACCACTGAAGGGAGAGCCGATTGCAGTTTACAGCGAACTGACTGATTGCCCCTGGGAGCCATCCCATCAACTGTTGCACCTGGGGCTCCAGGCTGAACAGATTGACATGGGCGATGCTCCACAATCAAACCTCGTCTTACTCATCGATGTTTCTGGGTCAATGCACGACAACCTCGCACTGGTAAAAAGTGCCCTAAAACTGCTTGTTGGGCAAATGGCTGAAGCCGACAGAATCAGTATTGTTGTCTATGCTGGAGCCTCCGGGACTGTGCTGCCTCCTACCTCTGCAATAGATATAAAAACCATAGAGAAGGCATTGGATCAGCTCGAAGCAGGAGGTTCAACCGCTGGCAGTGAAGGGATACAGCTAGCCTATCAACTTGCTGAAGATGCCTATATTAAAGGTGGAAATAATCGCATTATCTTGGCCACTGATGGTGATTTTAATGTCGGTGTGACCAGTGAAGATGCCCTGGTTCGTTTGATTGAAATGAAGCGCGATAAAGGAATTTTCCTGACGGTTCTGGGTTTTGGTGCTGGCAACTATGATGACGTAACAGCTGAAGCGCTTGCTGATCATGGAAATGGCAATTACGCCTATATCGATAGCTTATTGGAAGCGAAAAAGGTGCTGGTGGATCAGGCTGGCGGCACTCTTTTGACTGTGGCCAAAGACGTCAAGTTGCAGGTTGAGTTCAATCCATTGCACGTTAAGTCTTATCGTTTAATTGGCTACGAAAATCGCTTACTGAATAACGAAGATTTTGCCAACGATCGCAAAGATGCTGGAGATATGGGCGCAGGTCACACGGTAACCGCGCTGTATGAAATCATTCCACAGGATGGAATCCTTATCGGCGCTGAGCTGAGATATCAAAAGCAAAGCGTTTCATCTGATAGTGAGAAAAGAGAAGAGCTTGCATTGGTGAAGTATCGCTACAAAAAACCGGATGAAGATGCCAGCACCCTTCAGTCCTTTACTGTCCCCAATCACCCGAAAATTTTTGCTGAAGCCAGCGCTAGCCACCAATTCTCTGCCGCTGTTGCGGCCTGGGGAATGGTGCTGAGAAAATCAACATATATGCCTGCTGCTGATTGGGATTGGATTGTGGGAACTGCTCGCAAAAGCAAAGGGCTGGATCCCAACGGAGTACGTGCAGAATTTGTGCAATTAGTCGAACTCTCAAAACTCTTACAGGCGGATTAGACTTTTTAAACTCTTTGCGTGGAATAAATATGACTGCTTTGTGAAGGGTTTCTGGCAGTAGATATTTCTCAAGGGAAGGTGGCCTGGCCCCTATTTCCTTGCGACAGTATTAACCAGTACAAAGCTCGCCTGGTTGAAATCGATAAATTTTGGACAAACATTTTAGAGAATCACCTCTAAAATATGTCCACCAACCTGACCCTCTGGTCAGAGTACTAACAAAAAAAAGGAGGTTGCAGTGCCCTCACTAAAAATGTCAAAACCACTTTTCATATTTACCCTGCTCACCATATCTTTCTTATGCGTGACCCTCTTCCTCTATTTTGCCGCAGGTCAAAAAAACAAAGCCGTGTTCGAGGAAGCCAACAATCTCTACTACCAAAAGGCCAATAATGCTGCATCTTACCCTCTTTACCAACAGCTAGCAGATAAAGGCAATTACCTCGCCCAAGCTCAAATTTACAAAATGATGTATTTAGGCGCGGGGACTCCTGAAGACAAAACAAGTGCACAGCAAGGGTTCACGGAAGTTATTCCCCATTTACAAAAAGCTGCCGAGGAGGGCGAGGCCTTTGCCCAATACCTGTGGGGCTATTATTGCGATTTAGGCTTCAATGGCAGCCCTGCAACGGTTAAGGCTGTTTATTGGTACCAGAAGGCGGCAGAGCAGGGCTTTGCCGCGGCCCAAAACAATCTTGGCAATAATTATAATAACGGCGAGGATGTCGCTCAGGATTACACTAAAGCAGTTTATTGGTTTAGAAAGGCCGCCGAGCAGGGAAATGTCGTGGCTCAAGTGAATCTTGGCAATAAATATAGTAATGGCCAGGGTGTCGAACAGGATTATACCCAGGCATTTTACTGGTATAGGCAGGCAGCAGAACAGGGCTATGATTCGGCACAAAATGCTCTTGGTGTTGGATACGATAACGGCGAAGGTGTCGCTCAGGATTATGCCAAAGCTGCGTATTGGTTTAGAAAGGCCGCAGAGCAAGGGCTTGGTATTGCGCAAAGAAACCTGGGAATAATGTATAAAAACGGCACGGGCGTAGAGAAAGACTACGACACAGCAGAAGACTGGTACAACAAGGCCATCGCAAATGGTTATAGCCCCGCTCAAGAGAATCTCGCTGATTTGCAGGGCAAATCTCAGTATAAGGATCATAAAGAAAGCAAACTCCAGCGGCTGACTCCCCAAGAAAAAAGAATGTTAGCCCTGTGGGATAATGTCAAAAGTAAGAATTACCAAAAAGCACTCGACATTGTTGGTGAGCTTGAGGCCGGAGCAATTTATCAAAATGAGCAGGTTGTTTTTTTTAAAGGGTTCCTCCACGCCAAACTCAACAATTATAGCGCAGCAAGAGAAGCATTAGATGCCTATCTGATTGCCTATCCAGATGGGAAGTATGCAGGCAAGGCAAAAACTCTTCTGAAAAACTATAACTGAACTCATAAAAAGGATATCGAGTTATGAGACTGAAATCTATATTTGTCCTGATTGTTGTCATCTCCCTGACGGCATCTTCCGCAGGGGCCATCACCCCGAAGGAGACCGGTTATCATTCCGGCCATACCAGCGAAACGAAAACCTATAAGTACCGAACCACCATTTTAAGCAGCTCGCTTGAGCCTGCCAAAGATCGAGTTTCTAAGGTTGTCGACATTACGTACATTGTCGATATTGATTATGTCTTTAAGTTCGAGATGGGGCTCTTGATGGGAGAGCCAGTGGTTGTTGGCTGGTTGGCCTATAAACCGACCAACATACAGATTCTCCATTACGACCAAAACGTTTTACTCGGCCTCTTTAATGAAGCGGATGACCTGTATAAGAAAATCCGGATCTCTGAGTTTAAGATGCAGGTCTGGTTCTTTAAAAACGCCAAAGGGCAAAGAGCCATGGAAAAGGGGGTAAGCCGAACATTTGATACTGGTGTGGCGTGGACCCCTTACCTCGGCGAGACATCTAAGGATCTGTTGAATAACGCCAAACTTTTTGAGAAGTTCAGGAGTTACAATGTCCCAGGCAGCCCGGACTGGGATAGCCTCTTTGATAACATCAAGTCTAAAAATGAAGCCAAGAAATTCTTTACGGATTATACGGCTCCCGGTGGGCACTTTGACATGAGCCCCTCTGATTTCAACATCATCAAAACAGAGATCGATACCAGCGAAGTTGAGAAATACATTTACAACTACCTGCAATCTGTTGAAGAACAAATTGTTCGCGAGAAAAATGCCGAGCGCAGAGCTGAAAAAAAGCAGCTGGAAGCACAAGTTTCAAGTGAGCGTTCCAACGTTTTGGCGCAAAGAAAAGCACAGGACGCAGTTGAAAAAAGAGCCTACGCCGCAAAGTCATTTGCAGATCAGATGGATGATCTGTTTGATGACATCGAAGAGGATGACAGTAAAACAGCCACCACACTGCTGAAAGTAGAGAGCCAGCTGAAAGAAAAGAACCAGAGAATACTAAAGCTCCAAACAGAGATAGACACAGAGTCTTCGTTTTTAAATCTCCATACCAATGAAAACCTTGGCAGGATTACCTCCACCTTTGATGAAAATAAAAGCCGTGTAGCTCAATTAAAACCTGTTCGTCCTAGTTACCCAGAAGTTGAAACCTTTACCGAAGACAATGACAATACCGGAAAAGTCGGTTTAAAAATCAAAAATTCAGAGATAATTTTAATTAAGCCTAGCTATAGAATGCTTATGTGTAGATATGGTCATTGTCTTGCTGCTCCTAAAAGTGGCACTTATTCGGACGGCGGTTTTTTTCCAGTGCCTTATTATCCGACAGTTTATTTAATAAATTACAATGGGGATATAATAGAACAGTATAAAAATATTGAATATGATTTTAGAAGGCAGCCTGGAAATGACAACATAGAACTTCTTAAGGGAACATATGCCGGAGGAAATAGAAAGGTTGATATGCAACTGGGGAGATCGTTAAATCGGTAATCCATATGAAGGGAAATGGGGAAGAAATGGGGACAGACCACGTTTTCATTCTGTTCTTGAACCTTTAGGTGGTCTCCCAGCGCAATCCTTCGCCCTAACTCTTCAGCAATTTGAGCTTTGCACCGATTATTTCCCATAAAAACGTGGCCTGTCCCCTATTTCCTTCATTGCATGGGGGGAGTTCCCGGGCAAAGGCAGTCGGTGATATGGAAAGAATATTTTTTTGAGAGGAAAGTATACATGATGAAAGGCGTGATATTCACAATAGCGGTTTTTTTCAGTTTTACCTGTGTAGGTGCCAATGCAGAAATGGTGAACCATGATCCTCACCGGAAAACTGCTGTCACCCAAAAGCAGCAACAATGCCTCGACGCGCTTGACAGCTATTTTGTTAAGACACTCTCTTATCGTGACTTTGCGGACTATAATATGTACCAGAGTGAGCTGACAATGTACCGGTTCTTTGGGACCCTGATTGCCCTGCGCCTTGAGCAAAAGGATCTCTATGACAGAGGGCAACGTACAGAAAGTCCGCACATGAGATACACCTTGCTCATGAAAGATTATATCGCCCTCATTGAAAAAGATGCTGGTGGCGACCCTCAATTTATCGAGGCCAAAAGAAGCTTTGAGAAAGAGCCGCTCACCTATAAAACATTAGCCCAACTGGCCCCTTTTGTGAACAAGGCCTTCATGAAGCTCGCTCTTTATGATGATCCGATGACAAAGAATTTCACCCTGGACAATCTAGACTTTGCAATGCTCGAGATTCTGGCATCGTATGAAAAGTATCTTGAGTATTTTGGGCCAGATCATGATCCTACCTACCCTCAACAGCTTGATAAGATAGAAGTTCAGGATATTACACCGGTGGATGTAACTTTAAATCTACCTATTATAAATCAGCGGAGGATCAGGCCCAGAAAAGAGGAAACTGAAAAATTCTGGCAAGATCTCACCCTCCCACAAGAATGCCAAGAGCTGAGAAGGGAGATTGGGCTCGCACCAACAGATAATTCACTCTATCCATTCATGTCCACTTCCGGCCTGGAAGTGGAGATTTTCCATACGTTGTACAAGAGTCTGCATACTGTGTGGTGGCGGAAGACCCCAGAACGCCCCGAGAAAGAACGGCAGATAGTGATAACACTTCATAGAAGACTGACTGACAAGCATTTTTATGTCGGACGGAAATCTCCTTGGGGCAGTATTGACTATGGAACTTATCGGCCCTGAGGGCCTAACTTCGTTGCTCGCTTTACCACCCGCTGGGCCGCAGGAAAAAGCCGCCAGACTTGTACTTATTGCAGGATTGTTCGCGCAATTTTCTAAAAGGCTCGTAGGTATTAAATGTAGGAAATAGGGTAAAATAACCAGATACACCGGTATCTAAAGAGGAGTTACCTATGAAATATCTTATGCAATATTTAGTTATAGTATCCTTTCTGTTTTCTTCCAATGCGTGGGGAGGATTATTCAAACCAGAATTAAAAGACGTTATTTTGATTAGTCTTTCCGGTTACACTTATTTTATCAACTATAAAGAAAGTCCATATATCCATCTAGAAAGTGACTATAATAACCTTATTGTTAACACCCTCGTAAAGGAGATGAAGCAAGCAACATCAGAATGTGAACAAAATAAGCAACTATTAAAGCACGATTCAGGAGCGCTTAATCCTGATGTAAAAGAAATTTATGACTCCTTAAAAATTGAAAATGAGTTCGATGACTATAGAATAATTTCAGCAATTCTAGCTTTCTATGCTCGTAATCGGGATGATATCTATTTTCATGATGATATCAGAATTGATCATCCAGAGTGCTTTGGCGTAAATGAAACAGAAACATGTAAAGAATTTAGAAAAGACTACTATTTCAAAGAAGATACTCCGATAAATGGCACAGTGCCAAGGAGTCTTAATGGTGCTGCCGCTGAAACAGATTGCCAACAATTAATGAACAAGTTACTTCCAGCAGGCAGTAACAATGTCTGTGCTGAGTTAAAACCTCTGAAGAGTTGTCTTGCAGAGGTGAGTGAAATTGATGACAAGGTTGGCGCTCAACGTCGTACAAATGGTGCACCCAAAGCAGGGAAAAACTCTATTTTTGACCAGTTTGGCACACAAGAAATAATTGAGCGCTAGATAAGCAAATTTACTTAATACAAGTTAACAAAACTACGGTTTCTCCCCCTACGTCACTGCGAGTGGAGCGAAGCAGTCTTCTCGAATATGCTCCGAGATTGCCACGGCTTTCAGCCTCGCAATGACATCAAAAATCAGGACGTGGAATAACGGGAAAGTATGGCAAAACCAGGTTTTGTTTACATCATGACAAACAAGTCAAACAAGGTCCTGTACACAGGGGTTACCAGTGATCTTGTTCGCCGGGTGTATGAACATAAGGAGAAGTTGACCAAAGGTTTTACCGCCAAATATAACTGCAACAAGCTCGTTTACTTTGAGGTCTACGACGATATCATTGAGGCAATTGCTCGTGAAAAGCAGCTCAAAGCTGGTTCACGAGCTAAAAAGATAGATTTGATTCAGGCAAAAAATACGAAGTGGGAGGATTTGTCTGGTTCTCTGTAGGTTGGATTACTCCCCGGAGTTTTTAAATTCGTAACCTGCCCCCAGGAGATCGGCGCTCACTTCTGCCACAGCCTTCGGCCTCGCCATGACAACCCCTGTCTATGACTTCGCAATGACCAAATTGTTGCAGGGGGAGCCTGCTTGTTTGATAGCAACACTTCCCCCCGTCACTGCGTAGCGAAGCGAAGCAGTCTCAAAGAAAAAAACGTGGTCTGCCCCCCTATTCCAGACACTCCGCCCGGCGCACCCGGCAAGGGTCCTGCCGCGACCCATTCCTCAGGCGCCGCCGGCCTGCCCGAATGGGGCTGCCAAACCGGGGCGCCAGTACAGGCGCCCCTAATTATCACCCTCTTTTTTGTCCTCTTCCTGGACGAACAGCTTGTCAGCAGCCTTTCCACCCGCCTTGAAAGCACTTGACCGGAGAGCCCGATACAGTCCAAAAACAAAAATAATCGCCGTTGCAGAGGGGAAAACATAGAGACTCGAGAGGTAGTTTTCCCTGACCACTTCCGGAGCCATCTCGCCACTCAGATGTGAATAGACAATCAGCCCTGCCCAGATAGCGGTTACCACCAATGCCCACACCACACTTCGGATAAATCTTTTTTTCATAATCCCTCTACTCAGGTTATCGAACGGTTAATATTCTTGAGGCTGTCCAAGATAATGAAAATTATTTAGGACAGCCCCTAAAAAAAGCCCTACTTTTTGCCTTACATAATGATGGTGGCGGCCAGTGGGCCTCACACCCCCAACTCCATGCCAAAATCCACCCCTGCCACCTTCACCGAATCAAGCAGGTTTTTAAATACCATCGTCACCTTAAGAGCCATTGAACCTCCCCCAATTTAACGGACATCGCTTAATCATGGTCAAAACCCGAAGATATAAACTGCAAAAAAAAAGAAATGTTCTCTACTTGGCTAAGGCCTTTTCAATATCCTTGTACATAGCTGCATTATCAACAAAATGCGCTCTCCAGGGATTCTCTTTATCGTAAGCATTGAAAGAACCAGACTTGTGCACACCGACAAATAGATCTTTATGTACACCCTTATAATCGTCATAAGAGATAACTACAGCCCCACCAGATGCCCCGGGGTAAGACATACAATTCGTTTCCACGAAGTATCCTTCCCGTACTCTACCTGTGAGCTCGCAATTTTGGTCATACGTAAGATTTTTTCCACCGTCTCCTGCGATAGAATCCGCGCTGAAACCGGCAAATGTCATTATCATCGAGTCTTCAGCATCATCCAGCTCAATTTCCTCTAAAAGTCCCTCGGAATCATACTCAGATCGCACCAGTGGCTTTAGGTCACGATTGAGGATTTTTCTATCCAGCCTTAAAATAGCGAAATCATGCTTATCATTTTTAGTCTCCATTGAAAGATTTCTGAAAATGGTGGTACCATCTCTCTTGGTGAACTCGACGCTCATGCTTTTATTATCATCACCGGGTTCAAAACAATGTGCTGATGTTGTAACAATAACACCGTCATTTTCAACATTGTCAGAAACGATATTAGCGGTACATTTTTGCACGCCACCTATTTTCAGTTTGCCGTACGTTTCTAAAAATTCTTCAGAGTTCTTATTGTAAATTTTCCTCTGGTCATTGTTTTTTTTAAATTCATTTAAAATACCTAGAACCTTGTCCTGGTTTATTATGAGATCTTCATTTGTGATACCACCTATACCGATCACTTCTTTCCCAAAGCTGTCCTCGCCAATACAATAATCGGCAAAGAGTTGAAAGCTCCCAATAAGTACTAATGCGACAACAAATTTCATACGTACTCCAAACTTATCTTTCATAGCTCTACCTTCCGACCTGAAACGTTTTCTGCGACAAAATCAGCAATGGGACAGAAATCGGGAACAGACCACGTTTTCATTTTATTCTTGGACTTTTGGTGCTCCAGCACTGTTTTCGGGGGCACCATACTCAACTATTGTATCCCCGATTTTCTGTAATTAACGATCCGGCAGAGTACGAACTTGTTTGCTTGACTGCTCAGGGTGCGGATTTAAGTTTGGCGCAAAGCCTGATATGGGATGAGCTGCGTAGGATTGAGCTCACTGCTATTTAGCTTAAATCAACTTAGCTCATATCAAGGCGATGATAGCGGGCGATTTCTGAGATTCGTCCTTTGGATACTCCGGCCTGGTTTGCATACTTTGGCCAATCGCGGATAGCCTCTGTAACTTCTTGGATAATCTCCCTGGGTTTGGGCAGACTGATGCTGTCACCTACGGCAAGAAGATCGGCCTGTTGAAAGTGGTCTCGTTTGCCGCCTATGGTCATCTGGTGCTGGTTGGTCCATTTCCCGGCAGGGTTGTGGGAGTATGTTACGTCATAGGCTGGAGATAGCCGCCATTTGCCATTTCGATCCATGAGGAAAGTAATATTTTTGGTGTGATCATCCTGATTGCGGGCTACCACATTAAATACCATTCGGCGATATTGCTGAATTGCCTCAGCCTTGCTGATTCGTAGCGTGCGCATAACTGCAAAGGCCTGTTCATAGCCATAGGCGCCGGGGAAATTGAAATCGTAATGGGCCAGGCCACAGAGTGATTGCATGTGTGTCTTGTCTCCCGACTGCCGATCAAAGCGCTTCGTTAAGAAATGAGCGCGGTCATGCTCTTCAAGGAGTCTGCATTCGGTCATCTCGATGCCGGCGGACTTGGCCATCAGGTGGTAGGCATACTCGATGCGGCCGTACTCTTTTGGCTCGCCGAGCTCCAGGTCGCTGACCCCGTCAAATTTGAGAATCCAATAGTCGTATCCTTCTGGAGCCTCCGTTTGGCCTGACATGACATGGCCCTTGTCATTCATGGCTATGACTGCTTTTGGCCTAGCCCCACCTGCTGAGGTGCCAACCCGGAGGATGTCCATGATGGCCTCATTGTTTTCTCTGCTGTTGTTGCCTAGAGTTGCATCCAGCGAAAGTCGATTGGCGGTGATTTCTTGGGCCAGCCTGGCTAGTGCGCCAATTTCTACAGGTACGGGAGTATCAAGGCCTTGAGTTGCCGCTGGTCTGAACTCCAGAGCTCCCATTCCCCTGCTTCCTGTATAGCAGAGGCGTTCCACCGGGCTGAAGCTTGCAGGATCACGACCATTACGCGCCAGCCATGCATCAATGATGGCATTGCCGAACTTGTCTGGCAATGCGTCTGCAAGAAGACCGGGTAGGCCAAGGAAGGTTTCTTTGTTCAGGGCAGGAAAGGAAAAGATGCTGTCACCCTGCCTGGCAGAAGCCAGGCTCATATGCATAGGGGAGATATCAAGGCCTTTTTTTAAAAATTCAGGGTCGTACTCAAAGAGGGCATAGCCCTGATCGGCAAGCCATGATACGGCACCAGCATCTTCACCCCAGAGACGGACTGTTGCGGTGTCGACCTTCTCTACCATTCAGATCTCTCCGTATGGTTTTTGTCACCATGGTCTCCAGAAGCTCTTTGTCTTTTTTTGCCCTGCTGCTTAGCGAGTTGGAGAGGGCTGATTTTCTGGGCTGCAATGAATTGATCCAGGCCGTCAAGGGCTTCCAGCTCGCGCAGAACCGCTATCAAGGATGACAGTTTTCCTCTCCCCGCCTCCAATGCCTTGATGACGTTGAGCGACACAGCAGCTGCCTCAGCCACCTGCTTCTGGGTGCGATTCCTGCGGAGACGCAGAGCTTTGACGCGGGCTCCGATCTCTGCCTTAATCGCTTTGTCTGTCATTGAATAGAAATTCATACGGTCTAAAAAAAGGCTCTTAGTTGATTTTTTGTACGTTAGCGGTCTTTTTTGAGGCTGTTAAATCTACCTCTATCATGCGGTGGGGTAGGAGTCAAACAAAACAAGTAAAAATCCCTCGGGCACAATAGTTGAGTATTGTGCCCGAGGGATTTTTCAAGAATCATTTCCCCTTTATTTCGAGCAATTCCATTTCGTAGAGGAGCGTTTTATTTGGTGGGATTTGAGCACCACGGCCTTGCTCACCGTAGGCAAGATCAGCAGGGATAAAGAGCTGCCATTTGCAACCGACTTTCATTTTTTGCAACAACTCCTGTAGCCCTTTGACAAAGTATTCCACTTCCATCTCTAACGATTCGCGCCGATCGTAGGTGGAATCAAAAACGTGGCCATCAATGAAGGTGCCATGATAGTGGATATTAACAATATCTTTATAGGAAGGAGATTCCCCTGTTCCTTCGCGCAGAATCTTGTACTGCGAACCACTTGCAAGGGTGATCACCCCCGCTTTCTTTTTATTCTCAGCTAGAAATGTAGCATCTGGATTTTGCGACGAAGCTGTAGAGAGTTTGCCTTTTTTATCAGCCAATTCAAAAACCCACAGGTTTTGCCCGCCCATACTGGCATATGAGTTCGTTTGGCCGGCAACCATTATCTTCCCATCCGGTCTTAGACAAAGGCCAGCAAGTTCATCCTCTTTTTCAGATTCACCATACACGTCTCGCCACAGCAACTCTCCCGTGGTGTTGAGCTTTGCCACAAACCCATACTCCATGGCAGAACCAACCAGGATTGCTTCCTCTCCTTTGGACTGTATAGCGTAGACTTCGGAATCCTGATCCTTTAAGCTGTCAAAAATTGTGGTTTGCCAAATCTCATTACCATCTGGGTCAAGTTTAAACACAACAGCCTTCTTGACGTCCTTGGCCTGAACTGTTCCGGCGATAAATAAAGTGTTATCAGGAGAAGGTGCAACGGTGTAAAATAGACTTCCCCCTGTGCCATGAAAACTTTCACTAAGCACCCGACCAGACTCTGAGATATGGAGCATCATCGCCTTCGAATCGGGATCCCCGGCTTTCGTTCCATAGCCCACGACAACAAGGGACTGATCGGCAAGGACAACCCCATTAATAAGGCTGTTCCTGCCATGACCGGAACCAAATAATCTCCGGGTAAGAACATTACCTTGTAAATCCAGTTTCGCTAAAAAGGCG
>JAHJKA010000051.1 GCA_018822545.1 Pseudomonadota bacterium | reverse complement strand
GGGCAATCGCTCCCAGGCTGCCCGCCTTTTGAACATCCCCCGCCATGTTCTCATCTATCGACTCGAGAAGTTTGAACTGGAAAAGTAGAGAATATTCTCTATCGCCAGTGAAGAATATTCTCTACTTTTGTCTCCTGTGCTGCTTGGTCTGGTCTCGATCAGAGTAAGGAGCGAAGACGTTTTAGTCGAATTTAAAACACATAAAATACTGTTGTTGTGATATTGTTCGTCTGTGAAGTCTTCTTTGAAATGCATTATTTCTGGCAATCATGAAGCATGGCATATTTCCTGAATTATATTTCTCGTAACTAAGGAACATGTCTACAGAGATAGGCATTGAAACGCCACGAGCGTAATTTTTAATAAGGAGATAAGCCATGAAAACTTGTAAAGGCCTTGTTGCCGCACTCTTTCTTGTAGTCACCCTTTTTTCTGTGACCAGCGCATTTGCTGTTTCCGGACATTATTATGACTGTGAGACCGACACCTTCATCCACACCAGATAGGCTAGGATTCATGAAAAATTATACATGTTTTCTACTAGGGGCTGTTTTCCTGCTTCTCGGGCCAGGGACAGCCTCTGCCTCGTTGGACCAATATATTGAGGAGGCCCTGGCTCACAATAATGAGCTTGCGGCGGCTCAGGCAACAGCGAACGGCACGACAGAAAGCATAAGAAAGGTCGGCGTTCTGCCTGATCCTGTTTTGGGGGTGGAATATTATCTGGAATCGGTGGAAACCCGTACCGGACCCCAGGAGGCAGCTGTAAGTCTTAATCAGCGGCTGCCCTGGCCGACAAAACTATCATTACAGAAACAAGAGGCTCGCCAGCAGAGCGCCATTGCTAACAGTCATTATCAGCAAATCAGGCTCCAGGTGGTGCGCCGTGTGAAGGAGGTCTATGTCGAGTATGCCTTTAATAACGAGTCAACCCGGATAACAGAGGAAGGATTGGAGCTGCTGCGTTATTTTGAATCAGTGGCCCTGACCAGATACAGCGCCGGCAAAATTGACTATAGCAATGTTTTGAAGATTCAGGTTGAACTTGCCCGCCTTGAGGAGCGTCTGCGCTCTCTGGTCGATCAGAATGAACCATTGCGGGGGCGCTTGAATTCCTTGCTGGGGGCTTCCCGCGACACTGCCAGATCGAATCCTGAGAAATTACCAATAATTACCATGAACCTTGAAGAGGAGGCCCTGTATGAGCTGGCCCGTGTCAGCAGTCCTCAACTCTCTGGAGCAGATCAGACCGTTGACAAGGCGAAAACCTCTCTGGAAATGGCTCAAAAAGAATTTTATCCCGACTTTGCATTCACCGTGAAAACCATCCTCACCGGCGAGGCTGAGTATGGTAATCCCCCCGATAGTGGCCGCGACCCGGTGATTGCCGGTTTGAGTATCAATATCCCGCTTTTCCGCGACCGCCGCCACGGCGCGGTGTCGGAAAAACAGGAGGGGATCAGGGCAGCCAAGGACCAGCGTCAGCAGCAGCGGCGCGATCTTGATGCGGCCATTGACCAAGGACTCTATAAGTATCGGGACGCCTTGCGGCGCCAGTCTCTCTACCAAGAGAGTATCATTCCCAAGATTCGGCAGGAGCTCGAAGTCGGCCTGCAGGCCTTTCAGGATGGGCGCCAGAGTGTTTTTGCCTTGCTGGATGCCGAAAAAAATCTATTGGAATTTGAATTAAACCAGCGCCGGGCCTTGGCTGATCAGGCCCTTGAGGTGGCTCACCTGGAAGAGCTGGTGGGAAGCACTTTAGCCACATGGCGTTAAGAATGGCAGCGCTACAGCCTCCTCCTTGACCAGGAGAGAGGCCATTGCATGAGCACCTACTAATTTTGACAAAAACAAGGAGTTGACCATGAAGATACGTAAATTTTTATTTCTCCCCCTGGCCTTGATCTTGGCCTTCGCCACCACTGCCTTGGCAGAACCACAAATCACCTGTCCGGTGATGGGCGGTACAGTCAATAAGCAACTCTATGCTGATTATGAGGGGAAGCGGGTTTATTTCTGCTGTGGTTATTGTGACGGCGAGTTTAAAAAGAATCCTCAGAAGTATCTCGACAAGCTCAAAGAACAGGGCCAGGAGCCCGCCGATATTCCCAAGGAGTAACTACTGCCCATGGACGACTAAGGTTTCAATTCACTGCTCCCCAAGGAGAGTCTCATGATTCACCCCCCAAAGTTTCTAAACATACTGCTCCTGGTTTTCCTGCTTGTTGTGCCGAGCGTTGGCCACACAGCTGATGCCGAGCATGATCATGGCGAGGCGGAAACGGTGTGGACCTGCTCTATGCACCCGCAGATCCAGTTGCCGGAGTTTGGTCAATGCCCCATCTGCTTTATGGACTTGATCGAGGTTGTCAAGGATACAAGTGGCGGCAAGCGCCAGAGTCTGCGCCAGATCAGTTTTGATGAACGGGCCCGGAAACTTGCCCAGGTGAAGGTGGTGCCGGTGAACCGTGGTTCAGCAGGGATCGAGACGCGGATGGTGGGCAAGGTTGATTATGATGAGACCAGGGTGGGCAATATTACAGCCTGGGTGGCTGGCCGTATTGATAAGCTCTATGTCGATTATACCGGTTCCCGAGTTAAAAAAGGCCAGGCCATGGCCGAGATCTACAGCCCGGAGCTGCTCACCGCCCAGGCTGAATTGATTCAGGCTGTCGGAGCTGTGCAGAATTTTAAAGACAGCGGTTCAACCATCCTCAAAAATACGGTGGTGCGCACTGAAAAGGCGGCCCGTGACAAGCTTCGGCTCCTGGGATTGACCAGCGAACAGGTACGGGAGCTCATCAGGCGCGGCGAACCCCTTGATCATACAACGTTGTTTGCCCCCATGAGCGGCATTGTCATCAAGAAGAATGTCTCCGAGGGCATGTACGTCCAGACCGGGGCTCCCATCTATACCATTGCCGATTTGGACCGGCTCTGGGTGGTGCTTGAGGCCTACGAGTCAGATCTGCAGAGCATCAGTCTTGGCCAGCAGGTAAGTTTCAACATTGAGGCCTTCCCGGGGCGCATCTTTCAAGGCAAGGTGGCCTATGTCGATCCCGTGGTGGACAATAAGACCCGAACAATCAGAGTGAGGCTTAACGTCATCAATGAAGATGGGGTGCTGAAACCCGGGATGTTTGTCCGCGCCCAAGCCAGGGAACTGGCACCCGTGGCAGGGGATAACCTGCCATTGCTCATTCCTGTCTCCGCGCCCCTGGTCACCGGCAAACGCGCTTTGGTGTACGTTCAGCTTCCCGATCAGGAGGGTGTTTATCTTGGCAAGGAGGTCATTCTCGGACCTCGACGAGGCCAGTATTATGAGGTGGAAAGCGGTCTCGTGGAAGGGGAGCTCGTGGTAAGCGCGGGCAATTTCAAGATTGATTCGGCCATCCAGCTCCAGGCCCGGCCTTCGATGATGAACCCCTTTCTGGCCAAGGGAGCTGATACCAAAGAGGCTTTGCCGGAACTGTTCCTCTCTAAACTCCAGGGCCTCAATAAACTTTTTGTCAAACTCTCAGCACAGCTTCATCAAGGTAATAAGGCAGAACTTGCACCCTTGCTGGACGCCTTTCAAAGCCGTTTGCAGGAGCTTGCTGATCCGCAACTGAGCGGCGAGGAAAAACTGATCTGGCAGGAGATGGTCATGCTTTTGAGAGGTGATGTCATTCTCCTTCAGGAAGCATCAAGCCGTGAAGAGCGCGAACGCATCTATGCTGCCCTGGCTGAACATTTTCATGACGTGCGTCGCCAGTATACTTTGCAGGATGGGACGGCTACGGGCGCAGCCAGTGAGGTGCAGGTGGCCCTGGGCTTGGTTGTAAACGACTATTTTATCTTACAAAAGAGCTTGGCTGCCGACGATCTTGCTGGGGCCCGAAAAGCTGCAGGTATGGTGGAGGCGGCTCTGCAGAAAGTGTTGCCGCTCTTGGCAACCCCCCTGGCTGCGGAGTTGAAGAAGGCTGGCGAGGAATTAGTGGCAGGTGGAGACCTGGACGCGATCCGCACGGCGTTTTACCCTCTGAGCCAGGCCTTGAGCCAGGCTGTGGTTGATGTAGGTGTTGAGGGCGTCGGCCCGGTTTTTCAACAGTTTTGTCCCATGGCCTTTGGTAATACCGGTGCCACCTGGCTTGCTGAAAATGAGGAGATCAACAATCCTTATTTCGGGGCCATGATGCTGCGTTGCGGGGAAGTACGGAAACAGCTCCATGATGGAGAGTAGCAGCCGGGACATTCCTTGGTTGACTGACGTAAGGATATCGCCCGCAGGGGCGGGCTCCTACGTGCTTGTAGGAGCCCGCCCCTGCGGGCGATAATGTGCTGGTAATGGGAGAGCAGAGTCTCTGGGAGTTATATAGAAACGCATGAATAACGACAACAATCAGCAACTCCCCAAAGCCACCACTCTTGTGGGCCACATTATTCGCTTTTGTATGCTCAATAAGCTGGTTGTTGGTTTGATTCTCATGGGCCTGACCGGTTGGGGGCTGATGGTGGCCCCCTTTAACTTTGATATTTCAGTGCTGCCCCGTGATCCGGTACCGGTGGATGCCATCCCCGATATCGGCGAGAACCAGCAGATCGTCTTTTCCCAGTGGCCGGGCCGATCCCCCCAGGATGTCGAAGACCAGATCACCTACCCCCTCACCGTGGCGCTGCTGGGACTGCCTGGCGTCAAAACGGTGCGCTCCTACTCCATGTTCGGCTTCTCCTCCATCTATGTCATTTTTGACGACACGGTGGAGTTTTACTGGTCACGGACCCGGCTTCTCGAAAAGCTGGCCAGCCTGGCGCCGGGTAGTCTGCCGGATGAGGTTCGACCGATTCTAGGACCTGATGCCACGGGCTTGGGCCAGATTTTCTGGTATACCCTGGAAGGCCGCGATGAGCAGGGCAACCCGACCGGCGGCTGGGGCCTTGATGAGCTGCGTTCCGTGCAGGACTGGTATGTGCGTTACGCCCTGATGGGGGTGGCCGGTATCTCCGAAGTGGCCTCCATCGGCGGCTTTGTCAAGGAGTACCAGATTGATGTTGATCCGGCGGCCATGCGGGCCCATAATGTTACCCTTGAGGAGGTCTTCTCAGCGGTGAAGATGTCCAATATCGATGTCGGGGCCCGTACCATTGAGATCAACCGGGTGGAGTATGTCATCCGCGGCATCGGTTTTATCAAGAGTATTGCTGATATTGAAAAGGCGGTGATCAAGGCCACCGACAATCTGCCGATTCGGGTGGGAGATGTCGCCCGGGTTTCCTTAGGCCCGGCCCAGCGCCGCGGCGTTCTGGATAAGGGCGGGGCTGAGGTCGTTGGTGGGGTGGCTGTGGTGCGGTATGGCGACAACCCCCTGGCTGCCATTGAACGCTTAAAGGACAAAATCAAGGAAATCACTCCCGGCCTGCCCGTAAAGACCCTGGCCGACGGCACGGTAAGCAAGCTCACCGTCGTCCCTTTCTACGACCGTTCCGGCCTTATCCATGAGACCCTGGATACCTTGAAGAGCGCCCTTGGTCAGGAGATTCTGATCACCATCATTGTGGTGCTCATCTGTCTCATGCATTTCAAGAGTTCCATAGTGGTCTCTTCCATGCTGCCCTTTGCCGTGTTGATCAGTTTCATCGGCATGAAGGTCTTTGGCGTTGATGCCAATATTGTTGCCCTGTCAGGTATTGCCATTGCCATCGGCACCATCGTTGATATGGGCATTATCATCTGCGAAAATATCTTGAAAAAGCTGGATGAGGCCGGGCCCGAGGCCCATTCCCTCACCGTCATCTATGAGGCCAGTGTTGAGGTTGGTTCGGCGGTGCTCACCGCCGTGGCCACCACCATTGTCAGCTTCCTGCCGGTTTTTGCCATGGAGGCCGCTGAGGGCAAGCTCTTTAAACCCCTGGCCTACACCAAGACCTTTGCCCTCATGGCTTCGGTGATTTTGGCCCTCACCGTGTTGCCGCCCCTGGCCCATCTCCTTTTTGCCCGCACCAAGAAACATGGGCGCCCCGCCTTTTTACAGTTTGTCCTGCCGGGCATGCTGGTTGGAGCTGGTATGGCTCTGGTTATGTGGGTCAGCCCCCTTGGCTTGATTTTGGTGGCCTTAGGAGGCTATCGCTTCGGTCTCAAGTGGCTGCCGAAGCTCTGGCAGGCGCAGATGGGCAGGGTTGAAAACTGGCTGGCGGTGCTTGTCCTTACCGTGATTCTTGCTCATTTCTGGCAGCCCTTGGGCGTGGAAAAGGGCGAGGTGTTGAATACCCTTTTTGTCGGCCTGTTGATCGGCACAATCATGGTCTTTATTCAGCTTCTGCAGAACCGCTATCGCGCCATGCTGTCCTGGTGTCTGGCCCATAAGAAAACCTTTCTGGCCCTGCCCATGTTTCTGGTCTTGGTTGGGGCCATGATCTGGCTGGGAGCCCCCCGTCTGACGTCGTGGATGCCACCCTGGGTCATGAAAACCCGACCCATGGTGCTGTTGGCCCATGGTTTCCCGGGCCTGGGTCGAGAGTTCATGCCATCTCTGGATGAGGGCTCCTTTCTCTACATGCCGACAACCATGCCCCATGCCGGCATCAGTGAGGTGCAGGAGGTTCTGGCTCAGCAAGACAGACAGATAACCGCAATCCACGAGGTGGAGTCGACGGTGGGTAAGCTGGGGCGGGCCGAGACCCCCCTGGATCCGGCCCCCCTCTCCATGATCGAAACCATCATCAACTACCACTCCGAATATCTGCGCGACGAGCAGGGGCAACTGCTGCGCTTTAAATTTGAAACGGGGAAAAAGGATTTTTTCAGAACCGCGGCAGGGGAGCTTGTGAAAGCCAAGGATGGCGCCCCCTATCTGGTTCAGGGTCGTTTTGTTCGTGATGAGCAGGGCAGGCTCATAGCTGATGGCGATGGTCGTCTGTTCAGGATCTGGCGGCCGGCGTTGGACTCGGCCATCAATCCCGGACGAAAGGATTGGCCTGGCATCAAGAGTACGGATGATGTCTGGCAGGAGATTCTTGAGGCTGCCGACATGCCCGGTGTGACCTCGGCCCCCAAGCTGCAACCCATTGCCACCCGTATCGTCATGCTGCAGACCGGCATGAGGGCCCCCATGGGGGTCAAGGTCAAGGGGCCTGATCTGGCAAGTATCGAGGCCGTGGCCCTGGAGATTGAGGGCTTGCTCAAGGAGGTGCCGTCGGTGGCGCCGCTCACCGTTTTGGCGGATCGGGTGGTGGGCAAACCCTATATGGAGATCTTCATCAACCGCGATGCCATCTCCCGCTATGGTATTAAGCTGGCCCAGGTTCAGGAGGTAATCGCCGTGGCTGTGGGTGGCAAGATGGTCACCACGACGGTGGAGGGGAGAGAGCGGTATCCGGTTCGGGTGCGCTATCTCCGCGAACTGCGCGATTCTCTGGAGGCCCTGGAGCAGATTCTGGTGTCTACCCCCAGTGGCGAACAAATCCCTCTGATTCAGCTCGCTGATATCCGCTATAGCCGTGGCCCGCAGATGATCAAGAGCGAGGATACCTTCCTTACGGCCTATGTTCTTTTTGACCGGAAGAAGGAGTTTGCCGAGGTTGATGTGGTGGAACACGCCAAGCGCTATCTGGATGAAAAGGTGGCAAGCGGCGAGCTGCTGCTGCCGGCCGGGGTGTCCTACACCTTTGCCGGCAGTTATGAAAACCAGATTCGGGCCCAGAAGCGCTTGAGCGTTATTCTGCCCCTGGCCCTGCTGGTGATCATGCTGATCTTGTATCTGCAGTTTAAGTCGTTGCCCACCACTTTTATGGTCTTTTCTTCCATTCTGGTGGCCTGGTCCGGCGGTTTTATGATGATCTGGTGCTATAACCAGCCCTGGTTTCTTGATTTTAATCTCTTTGGTGCCAATATGCGCGAGCTCTTCCAGGTCCAGGGTATTAATTTGTCCGTGGCGATCTGGGTGGGATTTCTGGCCCTGTTTGGTATTGCCACCGATGATGGGGTGCTGATGGCCACCTTCCTCGACGAATCCAAGACCAGGTTCACAGGCCATGACCGCGAGGCCGTGCGCACCATGGTCCTGGACGGCGCCGAGCGTCGTATCCGCCCGGCCATGATGACCAGCGCCACAACCATCCTGGCTCTGCTGCCTATCCTCACCTCCACCGGTCGCGGCTCCGACATCATGGTGCCCATGGCCATCCCCTCCTTCGGCGGCATGTGTGTCGCCACCCTCACCGTCTTTGTGGTGCCGGTTTTGTACTGCTGGCGTGAGGAGTGGAAGGTGGTGAACAGTGAGAAGAGAGTACAGGAATCAGACGGCTAAACATTGCTGAGCGCTTGCGCTTGGCCCCTTGCTGTTTTGGCCACGGAATCCACGGAAGGCACGGAATGGTTTTCTTTCCGGTTCTTCTGTGCGTTCCGTGGATTCCGTGGCTAGAAAATTATCCTAACGCCACATCCAGGGTCATCATCACCGCAAAGCCCACCATGAGGCCGATGGTGGCGACATCGGAGTGTTTTTCAGCCTGGGATTCGGGGATGAGCTCTTCGGCCACCACATAGATCATGGCGCCGGCGGCAAAGGAGAGGGCGTAGGGCAAAAGCGGGCGCATCAGGAGTACGGCCAGGGCGCCCAGGACACCGGCAATGGGTTCGACAAGGCCGGAAAACTGGCCGTACATGAAACTCTTTGTCCGCGACATTCCTTCGCGGCGCAGGGGGATAGACACTGCCGCCCCTTCCGGAAAGTTTTGGATACCAATACCCAGGGCCAGGGCGATGGCGCCACCCATGGTGGCCGCTGGCAGGTCAGCGGCTACGGCACCGAAGGCTACGCCCACAGCCAGACCCTCCGGGATGTTATGGAGGGTGATGGCCAGCACCAGGAGCACACTGCGCTGCCAGCTGGTTTTGATGCCCTCGGCCTCATTGGCTGGGAATCCTGGATGGACATGGGGCAGAATCTTATCCACCGACCAGAGAAAGGCGCCGCCTCCCAAAAAGCCGATCAACGGCGGCAGCCAGATGATACCGCCTGATTCCTCCACCATGGCAATGGCCGGGGCCAACAGCGACCAATAGCTGGCGGCAATCATTACCCCGGCTGCAAAGCCCAGCATGCCGTCCAGCACCCTCCGGTTTATTGTCTTGAAGAAAAAGACCACTGCCGCACCCAAGGCGGTGACCAGCCAGGTAAAACAGGTGGCGAGCAAGGCTTGCAATATGGGGGAGAGACTCACGAACCAGTTGAGCATGACAGGGGTATCCTTAATTTTGCGAGAGGGCAGGCGCGCTGTTAAAAGTGCTTATGACCATTTGTTAAATAGCTGTAAAGGCCTCAACCCGGTTTCTGCCCTTGTCTTTGGCATCATAGAGGGCCTTGTCCGCGAAGTGGATCAGATCTTCATGGGAAATAAGGGAGGTGTCTACTGAAGTTGCCACCCCCAGGCTGAGACTGACAAGCTGCAGGGGTAATGATTTTTTATGGGTAAGGGCAAGATCGACGACATTCTGTCTGATTTTTTCAGCCACCTTGAGGGCACCTTCAAGGGGGGTTGTGGTGAGGATGATGATAAATTCTTCGCCGCCGTAGCGGGCACAAAAATCGCCGGGACGCTGCAGGGATTTTTCAATGGTCTGAGCCACTTTTTTGAGGCAGATATCACCACTGGTGTGACCATAGGTATCGTTGTAGTCTTTGAAGTTGTCGATATCACAGAGGATGATGGAGATCGGCGCCTGGTCGCGACGGCTGCGCTTGAATTCTCGCAGGATGCACTCTGAGAAACTCCGGCGGTTGGGAATACCGGTGAGGGCGTCAAAAATAACCTGCCTCTTGATGGTATCATAGGATCTGGTGAGGCGGATGCCGGCAGCAATAATGCCAATAAGACCGATCAGGCCAATGGCCAGGTGGCCCCAGAGCAGAGATTTGTAGCGAAAGGGCATGATAAAGGGCAGGGTAACGCTGATGCCGCCGCGGATGTCTCCCTCCTTGTATCCTTGCTGAGCGTGACATTTAAGGCATGCTTTTTCGGTTAGCAGCGGGGCCATATAGAAAAAGATGGGAGTGCTGTTCTCCGTAATAAAAGAGCCAACCTCGTTAATTCCCTGTTCAAAATTTTGGAGGGCTGCTTTTTCACGAAGGGACGCTTTGTTGTCGGGCCGGATGGGATTGAGACTGGTAATGTGAAATTGAATTCCTTCTTTTTCCATGGCAATTTCAGAGAGTTGCCTGGTCATAAAGGCCGGATTTATCATGGTGAGATGAAGGCCATCGTCAACAGCGATATCACGTCTTGGTACATTGAGATAGGGGTTGGGAGTGGTTGTTTGGGTAACAGGGGCATAGAGGCCGCCATGACGGGCATTCCATTGGCGTGAAATAACGATTTGCTGAAAAAAGCTGCGGGCGGTGTGCAGGGCGAGTTCATTCTGGTCTTGCCGGGCGTGGTAATAGTTCCAGGAGAGGGATGTGGCAACCAAGAGAAGCCAGATAATGCTGGTAAGAAGAATATTTTTATTAATTTTCATTGGATTCCCGACATCATTTCCCTAAGGTTGATGATAAGGCGTGGGAGTTTGAGGTGAAATGGCATTTACACGTACTGTACGGTTTTAATTGGTTTTGACAAGTTTAGTTTTCTAAAGGACGAAGGGCAAGGGATTAAAAGATTATTTAGTTTCCCCTGACTTCTCGAGGGACGAAAGAGGGAAGTGATGATGGATTTTCGACTTGAAAAAGATAGTATGGGCGAGGTGCCAGTGCCGCAAGGGGCGCTTTATGGCGCCCAGACCCAGCGAGCTGTGGATAATTTCGCCATTGGTAATGTTGTTATGCCTGCTGCCTTGATAAAGGCCTTAGCGATAATCAAGAAGGCAGCGGCCGAGACTAATATGGATCTCGGTCTGCTGAACAGTGTTCAAGGTGAGGCCATTGCTGCAGCTGCCCAGGAAATCATTGATGGCAACCATGCTGAGTCTTTTCCTGTTTCGGTTTTTCAGACCGGCTCCGGCACAAGCTCCAACATGAATATCAACGAGGTCATTGTCGGTCTGGCTACCCGCCAGGGCGTGGTGTTGTCTGCCAACGATCATGTTAATCTGGGGCAGAGCAGCAACGATGTCATTCCTACGGCTCTCCATCTTGCTGTTGCCATGGGAGTAAAAGGGCTGGTCATTCCTGCCTTGAGTCATCTGGCCAAGACCATTCGCCGGAGAGCTTTGGAGTATGGTCATGTAATTAAGACTGGTCGCACGCATCTGATGGATGCCCTGCCCATTCGTTTGGGAGCAGAGCTTGAGGCGTGGGCCGCTGCCCTTGATGAGTGCCTGGAACGTTTCAGTTCGGTGATGCCTCGTCTCCAGCGTTTACCCTTAGGCGGTACGGCCGTGGGCAGTGGCGTTAATTGCCATCCTGATTTTTCGGCCCGGGCCATAAAACGCATTAATGGCATGACCGCCCTGGAGTGCACCGTCGCCTCCAATTTTTATAAGGGCTTGAGCAGCCTTGACACGGTGGTGGAGACGTCCGGCCAGCTGCGGACAGCGGCCGTGGTGTTGATAAAGATCTGTAACGATCTGCGCTGGATGAATTCTGGCCCGGGGGCAGGTCTTGCCGAGATTGCCCTGCCCGCTCTGCAGCCGGGATCAAGTATCATGCCGGCCAAGGTTAATCCGGTGATTCCAGAGGCAGTGCTCATGGCCTGTGCCCAGATTATGGGCAACGATCACGTTGTTTCTCTGGCGGGTCAGGGCGGCAGTTTTCAGCTCAATACCATGCTGCCGGTGGCGGCCCATAATATCCTCCAGGCTATTGATCTGCTCAGTGGCAGTGCTCGGGATTTGGCAGATAAGGCAGTGGCTGGCTTCACCGTCAATGAGGAAATGTGTGGCCGATTCGTCAGCCGCAACCCTATCCTGGTGACGGCCTTAAACGCCAAGATCGGTTATCTGGCTGCTGCGGAGATTGCTAAAAAGGCCATGGCCGAGGATCGATCTATTCTGGAGGTGGCTCTGGAGGAGACGGATTTGTCACAGGCTGAGCTCGAAGCGCTGCTTGATCCGGCTCGGTTAGCCGATGGCGGGTGAAGGGTAAAGAGATGTTCCGAAAGTTCGTAGGAGCCCGCCCCTGCGGGCGATTTGTCGGCCTGATCGCCATAACTTATCGCCCGCAGGGGCGGGCTCCTACGGAGAAAGAAGTCTGTTGCTGCTAGCGCGGTTCCCTACTTCCAGTAATAGAGCGCCCCGTCGCCCAGTTCTTTTTCGATTTCAAGCAATCTGTTGTATTTGCCAATACGTTCGCCACGGCTGGCTGAGCCGGTTTTGAGATGGCCGCCATCCATGGCCACGGCAAAGTCGGCCAGGAAGGTGTCGGTGGTTTCGCCGGAGCGATGGGAGATGAAGTAGCGCCAGCCCGCATCGCGGCACATGCGGCACGCCTCGATGGTCTCGGACACGGTGCCGATCTGGTTGAGCTTGATCAGCGCTGAGTTGGCTGATTTCTGTTCAATACCTCGGGTGATGTATCTGGTATTTGTTACAAAAATATCATCACCAACCACCTCAATTTTGTCCCCGAGACGTTTGGTCAGTTCGCCAAAACCGTCCCAGTCATTTTCGTCCAGAGGATCCTCCCAGGAGATGATGGGGTATTTCTTCACCCACTCCTCGGCCATGGCAATCATCTCCGCCGTGCTCTTCTGGCCCAGACCAGACCAGCGCAGATCATAGACACCTTTGGTGCAGAATGAGCTTGAGGCAGAATCAAGGGCAATGGCAATGTCGGTCCCCGGTTTGTAGCCCGCCTTTTCAATGGCCTCCAGGATGATCTCAATGGCGGCTTCGTTGCTGGGCAGGTTGGGGGCAAAGCCGCCCTCGTCACCGATGCCGGTGGATAAGCCTTGTTTGTTGAGCAGAGCTTTTAAGACATGGAAGGTCTCGGCCACGTAGCGCAGTCCTTCACGGAAGGTGGCAGCACCGATGGGTACGGCCATGAATTCCTGAAAGTCGACACTGTTGTCGGCGTGCTCGCCGCCATTGATGATATTCATACAGGGCACGGGAATACGACGGGCACCAGCACCGCCCAGGTATTGATAGAGGGGGAGATTGTGGGCCATGGCAGCGGCCTTGGCCACGGCCATGGACACCCCGAGGATGGCATTGGCGCCCAGATTTCTCTTGTTATCGGTGGCGTCGAGTTCCAGCATGATGTGGTCAATCTCGGTCTGGCGATGGGCCTGAATGCCAACGATCTCCGGAGCAATGGCGTCCTCGATATTGGCAATGGCATTCAGTACGCCTTTGCCGTTATAGCGATGCATGTCGCCGTCGCGTAGCTCCAGGGCCTCGTTCTCGCCGGTGCTGGCGCCTGAGGGGACCGAGGCCGTGGCCCGGATGCCGTCGTTTAAGGTCACAGAGACCTGGACAGTGGGATAGCCGCGGGAATCAAGAATCTCCATGGCCTCAATATCTACAATAATGTCATTCATGATGGGTTCCTTTTTTAGGTGGGAGTGAAGAATGATTGGGGAAATTTTTTTCACCACAGAGGCACAAAGACACAGAGTTTTTCTTTTTTAAGTTCTTTGTACCCTCAAGGGGGTATTGAAAAGAATGCCTCTGCGGTTGGTTTGTGGTTCGATCTGGCTCGGAAAATTTCTAGAGCAGGGGTTCCGCCGTATAGGCCACGTTGGCCTGGTCGGAGGTGTAGGGTTTCAGGGGGTGGCCGGCCCGGACATCGTCAAGCCAGTTGGGGTTTAAGAGGGTTGATTTACCGCTTAAGACGATGTCGGCATCCTGCAGGGCCGCCTCGGCGGAGGCGCGGTCGTAGATCTTGCCGCAGATGAGCAGCGGCAGGTCGCAGGCCTCGCGAGTGAGCGCGGCCATGGTCTTGCCGGTGCCAAAGGCGGGGTCTTTGAAGTCATAGGTGGAGATTGACAGGGCGTCCAGGGGTTCTTTGGCCAGCAGGCCGATGATTTCCTGGTACTCGGCCACATCGGCAAAGAGGGAGACCTCCATATCGGCGATGGCCCAGTTGGAGATGCGGAAGATGAGGAGCCGGTCCTTGGGTATTACCTTGGCCACGGCCTGGATCACCTCATGGGCAAAACGGTAGCGCCCGGACGCGGAGCCGCCATAGCCGTCTGTTCGTTTGTTGGAGTAGGCGGAGAGAAATTGGTTGATCAGATAGCCATGGGCGCCGTGGATCTCGACGCCGTCAAAACCGGCCGCCATCGCCCCCTTGGCTGTTTCGACAAAACCATTAATGACGTGCTCGATGTCAAATTGGCTCATCTCCTCAGGCAGCGGATAGGGCGCCTGGGTGAGGGGGTTGTCCTGTTTGGGGCTGACCGGGCTCGGCGCAATAGAGCGGTGAGCCGGATTAACCTCGGGCCAGGCCATGCGGCCGCAGTGGAACATCTGCATGATGGCCAGGGAACCTTCGGCCTGGATGGCCTTCACGACTGCACTCCAGGCCTTAATTTGGGGCTGGGTCAGCAGGCGGGCCTGGCCTGGATAGCCCTGGGCGCTTTCGTAGTCGGTAACCAGGGCCTCGGTATAGACCAGGGCGGCGCCATTTTTGGCCCGCCGCACCAGGAAATCAAGGACGTCCTGGCGGGGAATGCTATTGGCCCCGGCCGACATGCGGGTCATGGGGGCGACGCCAAGGCGGTTCTTGAGGGTGAAATTTTTCAGGCGAAAGGGGGAAAAAAGTAGATCATCAGCCATCATGAACCTCCAGTAGTAAAAATTTGCACTTTGCTGGCAGCAAGAAACAGCACATGCACGCCATCTGCCAGAAAAGTGTAGCGGATCAGCAGCCTGCTTGTAAAGAAATCAGGAAATCAAGGGATGGATTCTAGAGGTATCACCTCGGCCGTGTCCTGGTCTTCTCGTGGATAACAGGTAAGACATCATTGCAACGCTGTCAATAATGCTTATCATTATCGAATGGTAGGTTTTACATTATCACAACAAAGCGTGCACGGCAGGAGGTTGCCCCATGAAACATATCAATGAAATAGTCCAAGAAGACAAAGGTGGAAAAGGAGCCGAGAACTGTGTTTGTAACATGGAGTGGCGCGGCACCCATGAAAATGAATGGGGTGACTGTGTCTGTTATACGGAGGAGCAGAAAGAAACAAAAAAGGAAACAGCAAACACGGTGGCAGAGAAGGTCTCTTAGCAGAGAAAGATTCTGGGCGGCTGCAACCAAAGATGCTATATTTTCAAGATGAAAATCCCACCGCCAAGAGTAAAAAAAGAGCTGGTGCCGCTGGCTGTGGTCATGGCCGAGGCAAAGCTCGACGGTATTTGTAAACCGCCGTCCAGCGAGCAGTGCTTTGTCGTTGGCCAGACAGTTTCTGCTGCGGGCTTGGTGCCTACAGCAAGGTCGTCTCTCACTGCCCAGGATAAAAGGGGCAGCTATCTGGCCCGCTGGAATATTGGCAGGATGTCTTTTATCGTTGATCCAGGTCTCTACGCCCTGGGCGCACCAGATTCGAGCAGTGTTGTTGTTGTCACCGCCAATTACAAGATGAGTTTCGATCAGTTGCGTGCTGCTCTGGCCGGACGTGATTGCTGGATTTTAGTTCTGGATACCAAGGGCATTAATGTTTGGTGCGCGGCAGGTAAGGGAACTTTTGGGACAGTGGAGCTCTACGATAGGGTTGTCGAAAGCCGTCTGGCTGAAGTGGTCACCCACCGGAAGATCATAATCCCCCAGCTCGGTGCCCCTGGCGTCAACGGTCTTGATATAAAGAAATATACGGGCTTTCAGGTGGTCTGGGGACCGGTGCTGGCCGCTGATCTTCCCGCCTTTCTGGATAACGGCATGGTGGCGGATGCGGCCATGCGCCGCAAGAGTTTCCCCTTGGCAGAGCGGCTGGCACTGGCCCCGGTGGAATTTGTTCAGGCCAGTGGCAAAATCTTTCTTCTCATTCTTTTCTTTCTTCTTCTGTCAGGCTTGGGCGGGAAGAACATTTTTTGGGCTGCTGCTCTGGAGATGGGCTTTTTTGCTGTGCTGGCCCTGCTTGCCGCTCTCATAGGCGGCACGGTCCTGGTGCCGGTCTTGCTGCCCTGGCTCTCTGGTCGGGCGTTCAGTGTCAAAGGGATGTGGGCCGGGCTTTTATCCTATCTGGTGGTGGTGGCCATCTACCTCTTTGTGTGGCCGGACAGGGGCATGGGCCGTGTGGAAATAGTGGCCTGGCTGCTCATGGTAACGGCAATCTCCTCCTGGTTGGGGATGAATTTTACCGGCGCCTCCACCTATACCTCACGCTCAGGAGTACGGCATGAGATGCTGCGGGCCATTCCTATCCAAGTAGCGGCTGGGGTGACAGGTTTTTGCTGCTGGCTGGCTGCCCGCTTCTGGATTTCGTGAGGGGAAAATGGCTGATTATTTTCAGTATATCGATAATGTGGTGAGCCTAAAGCTCAATCCGGAGATCTGTATTGGCTGTGGCATCTGTGAACTGGTCTGTCCCCATGGTGTCTTGACGGTGACAGGGGGAAAGGCCGTGCTTGTCGCCCGTGACAGGTGTATGGAGTGCAGCGCCTGTGCCCGTAACTGCCCGGTTGGTGCCTTGGAGGTCGCGGCCGGTGAAGGTTGCGTCCGGGCCATCATCAATGAGCTTTTAGGGCGCGAGGGTGATTGCTGTTAGTGGCGCATTCCACAAAAAAGGCCGGCGCTCCCTTAAGAGAGCCCCGGCCTTTTTTGTGGAGAAGAAGAAAAGTTTTAGGCGTTTACTTTGGTGCGTTTGCCAGCCTCAGCCTTGTCGATATATTTAAAGTAGACAGGAAAGGCAACGAAGAAGGCACCGGCCATCAGGTACTCAACACCTTTGATATGGGTGTAGAAGTCAACCAAGGTCTCGTACTCACCAACGTTGCCGGTGGCAACAAGAAACTGCCGGGCCATCTCGCCGACGCTAAAGTTTACTGAGGAAAGACCGGTGACAAAGGCCATCATGGCCCAGATGCCGAAGGCGCCTGCTAAGCCGGTGACGATTCCGAAGAATATTCCTGTTTTTTTCTGTGTATTGTCCATGATCGTGCTCCTTATATTGATTCGTTTATACTTTGATTGCTTAAGGTCGTTGTCTACTGTTACATGCCGGTGATTGCTGAAAGGTAGCCGGTTACAACGCCGCCGATGCCGTTGGTCATTAAGGCGCCTACCATACAGGCAAGGCCCCAGGCCCCGATAAGTCCGGCCATGGTGGTTACCATCAGGATGCCGGCCTTAGATGCCTGGTTGATGTCTTCTTGAGCGTTGCGGGTGGTGGTTGCCTGAGTCTGGGTTTTGGTAGTTTCTTTCATGGCCGTTCTCCTTATCTATTTTGGGTTATTTATCGTTTCTTTTTTTGTCCTGTTGAAAAGTATAAAGAGCATAGGCCATGCCAGTGATGCCACGAAATCTGCTTTATTTTTAAAACCGCGTTATTTTAAGGAGTTGTTAATCGTGTGGCACAGATATGCGGCAGGTGCCGGACGGGCGCGCCGAACCCATGTGCCGCATAAAGTGTGGCAAACACGTGCCACACAATGTGTCGCTGCCACAGGTTGTGCTACACATTGAGCGTGGAATGGGGTCGGGGATTTAGGGGAGATAAGTTTTTGTGCTTAATAGGCTGAAAATATTATTTAATATGGGGAAGGCGTGGTAGATTAGATACATACTCCTAATGATGGTGAGAGGTTACGCCCATGGAAGCCAACGAACTCATAAAAAAAATAAAGGATCTTCCCACCATCTCCACGGTGGCCATGCATATTAATGAAGAGGTGAAGAAGGAGTCCCTCACTGCGAAATCATTAGCGCTCCTCATTAATCAGGATCCTTCCCTGACCGCCAAACTCCTCAAACTGTCAAACTCCGCCTATTATGGCCTGATGAAACAGGTCACCACAATGGAAAAGGCGGTTACGGTGCTTGGCCTTGATACCATTCAGAGTCTGGCCCTTACCGTTTCTGTTTATAAGGTCTTTAAGTCAGGGCCGCAAAGCTTTGATTTTTCAGGTCTTTGGCTCCATAGCCTCGGCTGCGGTGTGGCAGCCAAAAATTTGGTTTTGGCCGCGGCACCATCGCTGGCCGAACAGGCCTTTGTCTGTGGCATTATCCATGATGTGGGAAAAATTGCCATTGCTGATCAGTTGCCTGAAGAGATGGCGGCCATGCTTGCGATGATCAACACCGGGATGAGTCAGCAAGAGGCTGAGGCGGAAATCTTTGGTTTTAGCCATCAGAAAATTGGTGGCCGTATTGCTGCCATGTGGAATTTCCCGGATAACTATGTCTTTGCCATCAAGAGCCACCATAATGATTTTCCGCTCAAGGATCAGGATGATCATGACGCTACCATCCTCGGGCAGGCTGTTTTGGTGGGCAATAAGATTGCTAAGGGTCTGGCTTTTGGTAAGAGTACGGACCCTGGTAAGGAGAAAGTCACGCGAGAGGAGCTGGAATTTTTTGCTGTTTCCGGCACGAATCTGGCTGGGATCGTTCAGAAGATAAAAGATGATTACCAGCAACTGGTGGACAATTGGCAGCTGGACGCTGATTAAGTGATGACGGAGTAGGGGCGATCAAAAGAAATTATGCATGCCACGCCTCTGCAACTCAGCATATATGATCATGGGGCATATGGTTCTCTGAATGGGCCGATCCTACGGTACGATACTTTTGTCGAGTTGTATGCCGGGGCAGGCCGGCATGGCAGGCAATTTTTGACAGGCCATGTTTCTCAACCGCTCAGGGAGACAAAGACGCCGTGGTTGGCCGGATCAACTGTGTAATAACGCTTCAAGGTCATAATGTTTTTACTGTTCAAAATGGTGCCCTGGCCCAGCAGAAGGACGCCTGTGCCGCTCAGGACGTCGCGGCTTACCACCATGCCAATGGCAAGCTCGTTAGGGCTCACCTCAACTTCCGATGAGACCTTGGTTTGGATGTTCTCGCGGTAGAATTTTTTAGCTACCTTCAAAACTTTAGGGACCAGCCGAGGGTCAAAGGCCTGGCCCGATTCCGCCTCCACCATTTTGCAGACTTTTTCAAGGGCGTTGCCCCCCTCTTGACGGCGCAGCTCCTTGTCGATGAAATCGGCAAGGGCGATGAGGCGCGCGCCAAGGGGGATATCGTTTTTTTTCAGACCGTCAGGAAAGCCCGTGCCGTCATAGCGTTCATGGTGGTGGCGGATGAGCGTGCCCGCCTCACGCAGTTCATCAATGCCTTCCACTGCGGTTTGACCTCGTACTGAATGCTGGGTGTACTCGGTCCATTCGTGCTGGCTCATCTTGCTTTCCGGGGTGTGCAGCATGAGATCAGGTATCCCTATCTTGCCGATATCATGGAGAAAGGCAGCGGCTATCAGCGTGTCGATTTCCTTGCTGGCCATTTCAAGTTCAACAGCAACGGGCCGCACTAACTCGGCGATATTACGGGAGTGAGAACGCATGGATTTATCCCGCATCTCCAGGAGTGAGGAAAAGGCGAGGATGGTATTTTTGAAATTCTGATAAAGCGCATCGTTGAGTCGCTTTAAGGAGTCATTTTTATTTGAAAGTTCCATGGTCTGTTCCTGGACCACGGTTTCCAGCTCTTTAGTCCAGTTTTTCAGTTTTTCATTCTGCTTCAAGACCAGGAGGGTGAGTCGCTTGTTCTCTTTGACAAGGTTATAGTATTTGAAGGCATCCTGAACCGTTTGCAGGAGTTCTGCATCTTGCCAGGGCTTGTGGAGGTAACGCCAGGCGCCGCCGCGATTAATGGCATCAACCGCCGCATTGATGTCGGCATAACCGGTGAGCAGGATGCGGACGGAATGGGGGGCAATTTTTTTGCTTTTTTCCAGGAAGTCGACGCCGGTCATCTCCGGCATCCGTTGGTCGGAGACAATGACCCCCATCTCTCCTTCTTTTTCAAGAATTTGTAGGGCCTCTTTGCCTGAATTGGCAATGAAAACCTCAAAGGCATCATCCATGAAAAGGCGGCGCATGGCCTTCAGGATATTGATCTCATCATCGACAAAGAGGACACGGCCGCCGATGATTTTTTTCTGATCGTCTCTATCTGTCATCTTTTCCCTATGTTCGCGCAGGTTAAAATATTTTTTTTAAATACCAGATTGCCGCGGGGTTCCAGCCTCATCCACAGACTCCTGTCGAACTTGCTGAAAGCGAACTGGTCTCTCTCTGCAAAAGTCATTCCCGCCTGCGTGGGAATGACTCGTAAACCATGGCTGAAAGATAGTGGTAATCAGGTTTACATATCAAACCTTGTGCGTGTTCAATGGATTGCATAAACGTAACGATAAGTAAATTACACAGTGTCCTATTTAGGAAAGGTCGGCAGTCAACACGAGAATTTTACCCACCTGACCCTCGTGACTTTTCATATAGGAGCCGGTAAGGCGTACCCTATGGCTGCCAAGTTCAATATTTTCTTGCAAAATGGGGCTGTTTTTTTGCAGGCTGGCAAGCATCTGCTGTAGGGCCGCGGGTAGGACGTCCCCTGCCTCCATACCTACATGGATGGCACCATGTTCAGCGAGAATCTCGGCGGCGCTTTTGTTGAATTTTACAACAAGATCGTTGAGGTCAACGCCAATAACGCCCACCGGTAGGGAGTCGAGCATGAAATGGCCGGTGGCCAGGGCTTTATTTTGGAAAATAACTTCCTGAGTGCGTTCCTTTACGATCTTTTCCAAATTTTCATTCATCAGCCGTAATTCCTCGTTGGAGTCTTGAAGCTCCATGGTGAGGGAGGAATTTTCTTTCTGAAGAAAATAGAGTTCCAGGGCCTTGGCAATGGTGACCCGGAGATCGTCATCGTTCCAGGGTTTGGCAATGAATTTGTAGATCTGGCCTTCGTTGATGGCTGCAACGATGGCAGCCGTATCGGCGTAGCCGGAAAGGACGAGGCGGACAGTGTCAGGCCGGCGCACACAGACCTCTTTGAGAAAATCAACGCCGTTCATGCCCGGCATCCGGTAGTCGGAGATCACCAGCTGGACGTCAGGATTAGTGTTGAGCGCCTCAAGGCCTTCCTCCCCGGAGGTAACGGTGATGATGTCATACTCGTCATCCATGAACAGACGACGCAGGGCCTTGAGGACATTTTCTTCATCATCAACGCAGAGAATCTGCACGTTTTCATTAGTCACGGTTGTCCCCCTGCTCTACAGGTAAGGTAATGGTAAAGGTGGTGCCTTTACCCACGGTGCTTGTAACCTCAATGTGGCCACCATGCTTATGGGTGATTATATCATAAACAATACTCAAGCCCAGGCCGGTTCCTTCCCCCACTGGTTTGGTGGTGAAAAAAGGGTCGAATATCTGCTTGATTTTGCTTGGGGCAATGCCGCAGCCGGTATCGCTGATTTTGATCACAACCTGACCCGCCGTACCTTTAGTTTGGATGGTGATCTTCCCCTGCTGGTCGATGGCCTGGGCGGCGTTGACCAGCAGGTTCATGAATACCTGACCAAGTTGATGAGGAAAACAATGAACCAGGGGGAGCGGCCCCATATCTTTGGTGATGGTGGTCTTATATTTAAGTTCATTCCAGACAACCTTGAGGGTGTCCTCAATAATATCGTTGATATTGGCCTGCTCATGGCGAGATTGGTCCGTGCGTGAAAAACTTCGGAGCCCCTGGACAATCTCCTGAACCTTCTCGCTACCGATCAGGGATTCGGCGATGAGCTCTTTGATATCCGCACTAATGAGATCAATTTTCAGTTTTCGGCGCTGATCGGCGAGATCGGCAAGCAGGGTTTGGTCGGGATGGCTGGCCAGGGCCGTGTGCTGGAGTTGCAGAAATTCAAGGAGACGTGCCAGGTATTTGGCCAGGGAGTTAAGATTGCTGGTGATAAAACCCATGGGGTTGTTGATCTCATGGGCAACACCGGCAGCCAGCTGGCCGATGGATGCCATTTTTTCACTCTGCAGCATCTTGCTCTGGCTGAGCTGCAGCTGGTCGTGGAACTGTTTGCGTTCCAGGGCGTAGCGGATCGATTTGATGATGAGGAGATTGCTGCCCTGGCCTTTAATCAGATAATCCTGGGCGCCGTGCTGGAGGGCTGAGGTTGCTATTGCTTCATCGTTGGTGCCGGTCATGATGATGATCGCGGTATTTGCACCGGAAGCAACAACGGTTTTCAGGGTATCAAGCCCGGAAGAATCTGGCAGATTGAGGTCAAGTAGCAGAACCTCAGGCTGCAATTCAGAGAGCTTGGCCATGCCGTCAGCCAGGTCGGCGGCATGGGCTATCTGAAAATCGTCGGCATACTCCTCAAGAAGATTGACCACGAAATGGGCGAGCAAATCATCATCTTCAATCAGGAGGATTCGGGTTTTGGCTTGGGTCATGGGGGCCTCCTTACTCTTCTAGCACAGGCAAGGTAATGGTAAAGGTGGTTCCTTTACCTTCCTCGCTGGTAACGTTGATAGCACCGCCGTGCTTGTTGACGATGATATCATAGGAGATACTAAGTCCCAAGCCAGTGCCCTGGCCGACATCCTTGGTGGTGAAAAAAGGCTCAAAAATGTGGGAGATCTTATCGGCGCTGATGCCGCTGCCGGTATCGGTTATGCTGATAAAAATAGTGTTATCTTCAAGCCAGGTTTTTAGGGTGATGACGCCCTCTTTGGCTATGGCCTGGGCGGCGTTGACCAGGATGTTCATAAACACCTGGTTGAGCTGCTGGGGATAGCATTTGGTCAGAGGCAGTTCGCCGTACTCTTTATGTAAAGTACACTTATATTTCAGCTCGTTCCAGGCGATATTGATGGTGTCATCCAGGCAGGTGTTGATATTGGTCAGGGCGCGTTCGGCCTGATCCACCCGGGAAAAGTTTTTCAGATTCATGACGATTTTTTTAACCCGCTCCACCCCGTCCAGTGATTCGTTGATCAGGTCCTTGGTGTCGTCAATAATAAAATCAATCTTCATCTTACTAGCATACTCTTTGAGAGTCTTGACCTTGTCCTCGTCCGGGCAGTATTTGCTGACGAATTTGTTTTGTAACTCCATAAAATCGCCGATCTTCTGCAGATATTTGCCCATGGTGTTGATGTTGCTGGTCACAAAACCCACCGGGTTGTTAATCTCATGGGCGACGCCTGCGGCAAGCTGGCCCACCGAAGCCATTTTTTCCTGCTGGAGGAGGTGGGACTGAGTAATCTTCAACTCCTTGAAGGCATTTTCAATTTCTTTATTTTTTTCAGCAAGCTGCCTGGCCGCAAATTTGCGCTGGGTAATGTCATTCAGGGTGACAACCTTCATTTCGCCATGGGTGGTGACCAGGGGATAGGTGCGCATGACAAAAGTACGGCCGGAGGGTGCATGGAGGTATTCGTTTTGATTCTTCGGGTCATCAGGGTTCACGGTAGTGTCAAAATTTTGCGCGGCCAAAAAAGACGTGAAATCCTGGCCCAGGATTTTGGCAAAGGGCTGGCCACTGAAGTCGACAAGGGGACGGTTGAGGCGTTTGATACAGCCTTGGTCGTCAAGGAGGATAACGAAATCCTGGACACAGTCCATGGTGGATTCCCACTCCTTTTTGGCCTGCTCGATCTTGGCACTAATCTCTTTGAGCTCCATATGGTCCCGGCTGGCCGTGACGTCGCGTAACACCTCCACCACATGGGTAATGACCCCAGCCGTATTTTTCAGGGGCACAGCACTGATTTCATAGGTGCGCACCAAGGAGGAGCAGATTGCCATTTCTTTGACGATGCGGACAGTCTTGCCATTGGCCAGGGCTTCGCGTACCGGGCATTCCTCGCCCTGCTCATGGCAGGATGAGTCAAAGCCGCGCACGAGTTGAAAGCAGGGTGCGTTTTGGTAGCTGTTGTCAGCCACCTGCAAAATATCACGGGCCGCCTGGTTGATGAACACGCAGCGCATCTCAGGGGTGATGATCAAAAGCGGATCACGAACGGCATTAATAATGGCGTGGTAATAGGCGGCCGGCTGATCGTGGTCGATGTTGGAGTCTGCTGTTGCCATTATTTCTCGTAAAGTAAAGGTCCATACGGGGTGAAATGTTTGTTGTAGGAGCTTGCCCCTGCGAGCGATAGTTTGTGCTTCGTATCGCTCGCAGGGGCGAGCTCCTACCGGTGTAAATTCAGGCAGCCATTTTTCAGACGGCCCCTTCCTCCTCGGCAAGTTTTGTCCAAAAAAGATCGAGCAATGCTGTTTCAAAGGCCTTGCCTCTTTCGGAGGTCATAATTTTCACAGCCTTGGTGTGGCTGAACTTGGTGCGGTAGGCGCGGTCCGTGGTCAGGGCGTCGTAGACGTCGGCAATGGCGGCAATCCTGGCCTCAAGCGGAATGGCCTCGCCGACAAGGCCGTGGGGATAGCCCTTGCCGTCAAAACGTTCATGGTGGCCGACGATAATATCGAGCACCGCCTGATCAAGTCCGGCTTCCTCAGCCACCTTCAAGCCCCAGAGGGGATGTTTTTTAATGAGCTCAAATTCATCCGCCGTGAGCTTGCCCTCCTTGTTAAGGATAGCGCCGGGGATGCCGATCTTGCCGCAGTCATGGAGCCAGCAGCCGTGGCGGATATGTTTTTTGCGTTTTTCAGAGAAGCCCAGGGCGTCAGCAAGCAGCAAGGCGAAATGGGCCACCCTATCGCAATGGCCCCGGGTATAGACGTCTTTGAGTTCGATGGTCTGGCCGAGTGAGCGCAGGGTAAGCTCGTCAGTGCTTTGCAGGGCCCGCATGAGTTGAAAGCGGTTGACGGCCGCCATGATCATGGCAATCAGTTCCTGGTTGTGCCAGGGCTTGACGATAAATTTATAAACCTCGCCCTCATTGATGGCTGAAAGCGCCACCTGCAAATCAGCATTGCCGGTCATCATCAGGCGCACGGTGTCTGGTGAGGTTTTCTTGGCAGCATTTAACAGCTCAAGGCCGCTCATCTCCGGCATGCAGTTATCGGTAAGAAGAACAGCCACCTCATGATGTGCCAAAAAGTCCAGGGCTTCACCGGCGCTGGTGGCGGAGGCAATAGTGATATGTTCATCAAGAAGCAGGCGGCGCACTGCTGAGATGATCTGCGGTTCGTCATCAACAATGAGCAGGGTATAGCTGAGTTGATCAGCTTGTCTGTTCAAACGAAACTTACGCCCTTGCGGTGTATGAAGGAATTCTTCAGTCATAATCAGGCGCTGACAATGGGGATTTCAATAATAAAGGTGGTACCCTGGCCCTTGTGGCTTTCCACACAGAGGCGGCCCTGGTGCTTCTTGGTGATGATGTCGTGGGCGATGCTCAAGCCCAGGCCGGTGCCCTTATCTTTTTTCTTGGTGGTATAGAAGGGCTCAAAGATATGGGCCATGGTCTCTTCATCCATACCGGAACCGGTATCGCTAATGGAGATGAAGATATTATCGCTATCGCACCAGGTCTTGATGGTAATCACGCCCTGCTCTGCGATGGCTTGGGCGCCGTTGACCAGCAGGTTCATAAAGACCTGATTGAGTTGCTGGGCGTAGCATTTTGTTAGGGGCAGCTCGCCATATTCTTTGGTCACCGTGGCCTTGTATTTCAGCTCGTTCCAGACCACGTTCAGGGTGGAATCAAGGCAGTCGTTGATATTGGCGGCGCCATACTCCTCCTGGTCGGTGCGCGAGAAGTTCTTCAGCGACATGACGATTTTTTTGATGCGCTCGGTACCGTCAAGACTTTCACGGATGAGATCGTGGATGTCGTCGCTGATATGATCGATTTTCATCTTTTTGCGCAGCGTGGCGATTTCCTCTTGGTTTTCCGGTGGTATCACCTTTTGCAGCTGGGCCAGAAAATCGGTAATGCGCAGGATATATTTTTCAAGGCTTGAGAGGTTTGAGCTGACAAAGCCGGTGGGATTGTTGATCTCATGGGCCACACCGGCGGCGAGCTGGCCCACCGTGGCCATTTTTTCATTCTGCAACATCTGGGACTGGGTGGCCTTGAGCTCACTTAAGGCCTGCTCCAGGGCGATATTCTGGCTGATGATATCGGTATTTTTCTGTTGTAAATCTACCGCCTGCCGAGCATTGCGGGCTGCCTCTTCGCAAAGATTTTCTTCCAGTTCTTTTATTTTGGAAATATCACGATAATTTTCGAGAATTCCCATGGCCTTGCCGTCTGTATCGTGAAAAATAGAGGCTTCCGTGAGGCAGCGCATGGTGTTGCCGGTAAGCGCCGTTTTAGTGGCTTCGTGAATGCTTTTTTCATGACCATTTTTGGCCATGGTCAGTGGGCAGTCAGGGGTATGGCAGGACGTGCCGGGAAAGACCTCAAAGCATTTGCGGCCGGTAAGTACCTGGCGACTGCCACCCGCCATCCTGGCAAAGGTGTCGTTAAACATCACCATATTATAGTCCCAGTCAACAACGCGTATGCCGTCGGCGGCAGAGTCGAAGATCTGCTGGAGCTCACCGTGGGATTTTTCCACGGCGTGCTGCATCTTGAGCCGTTCTTGAGCCTCTTCTTCAAGCTGCCTTTGTGTTTCCCGCAATGATTTGGTGCGGTTTTGGATCGTCTCTTCAAGTTTGAGCTGATGGATTTTAAGGTTTCTGTTTGCCTCATCCTGAGACTCAAGCGCAGCAACGATCCAGCGCCCGAAGAACCAGATGCCGAAAAGGCCAAGGAGCCAGAGCCCGACAAGGGACAGGGCCAAGTGTATTTTGTACTCGTGGGCATCGGCCATCATCTCGGCCAGGGGGATGGTGACACTGATGCCGCCTCGGATATCCCCCTCCTGGTAGCTCTGCTGCCCATGGCATTTGAGGCAGCTTTTTTGGGTAAACAGGGGTTGCATGAGGTGGAGGATATCTTTATCGTTGTCCTTGGTGAATTCGCTGAATTCCTGGGCGCCAGTGGTAAAGGACTCTAGAGCCCGGCGTTCCCAGTCATTGGCCGCATTTTCAGGGCGGAGAGGGTTGAGGCTGGTGATGTGACTCTGGATGTGAAAATTGGCGGCAAAGGACTCTTGGAGATTGCGGAGCATATAGGCCGGATTCAGCAAGGTGAGGGTCTTGCCATTTGGGAGCTCAATGTCGCGATCAGCTAGGTGGGTAAGATAGGGGTTAGGTGGGGTCTTGGTGCTGGCCGGGACATAGACGCCACCATGACTGGCAACCCAGCTCCGAATGCCGAGGGTACGACTGATATAGGTTCTGGCCTCACGGAGAGCAATATTTTTAACATAGGTATGGTGGGAGGCCATGGCGATTATCATCCAGATCCCCCCCACGGCGGCACTCCACAAGATGAATGCCAGGAGTAGCAAATGTCTGGGTTTGCTGATTTTTTGCAGCGAACGAGTGGTCATGGCATGCTCATTTTTCATAAGGAGAGCAAAATGGCTTTGATTTTCTGTAACAGTCTAACAGTATCATAGGGTTTTTCCAGAAAGGGGATTTTTTTTTCTTTAATAAGAGGGGCTTGGGATTTTTGTTCGGTATAGCCGCTGGTCAAAAGTATTTTTAGTAGGGGGTTACGACTGCGGAGTTCCTCGGCAAGCTGAAGGCCATTCTTGCCGGGCAGCACCACATCGCTAAACAGCAGGTCGAAATTGCCTTGTTCTTTTTTCCAGATGGTAAGAGCCTCTTCGGCGTTATAGGTGGAGCGTACCTGATAGCCATATCGAGTTAAGGCCTTGAAGGCGAATTCGTTGAGTATGACTTCATCCTCCACCAGCAGGATGCGTTCGCCATGACCTTTAAGCTGAGCGGGGTTAATGCTGTTGTGCAGTAAAGCACTGGGTGCGGCAGCAGCTGAAATTGCAGGCAGACAGAATCTGAAGAGAGAGCCCTGGTTCGGGGAGCTTTCCACCTCAAACCAGCCCTTATGCTCCTCAATAATGCTGTACGCCACGGCAAGGCCCAGGCCGGTGCCCTTGCCAGGTTCCTTGGTGGTAAAGAAGGGTTCAAAGACATGGTCGCAGGTCACAGGGTCCATGCCCGTGCCGGTATCCTCAACGCCGATCATGACATATTTGCCCGGTAGAATCGGGCTTTCTGCGGGGATGTCCTGCGGGAGCACTTCCATGTTCTTGGTGCGGAGAGTGAGCTTGCCACCGTCGGTCATGGCATCCCGGGCATTGAGTGCCAGGTTCATCAGCACCTGCTCTATATTGCCCACATCTCCCATGACCGTCCAGAGGTCTTGGCTCAGATCGGTGATAATGGTGATGTCTTCACCAATGAGGCGTTGGAGCATCTTGAGGATACCCTGTATGGTTGCGTTCATGTCGACAGCAACCAGCCGCAGCTGTTTTTTACGGGCAAAAAGCATGAGCTGGCGCACCAGTTCAGTAGCTCGATCAGCGGCTTTTTTAACCTCTTCCAGATCAGAGAAAGCAGGGGCGGCGGCTGGTATCTTCATCATGGCCAATTGCACGTAGCCGGAAACGGCGGTCAGGATATTGTTAAAGTCATGGGCCATGCCACCGGCCAGGGTGCCCACCGCCTCCATTTTCTGGGATTGGCGCAGCTGCATTTCAAGGTGCTTGGTGGCGGTAATATCCTTGGCAAAATGGGCAACACTGGTGGCGTTGCCCTGGTCATCCACGATGGGAGAGGCATTGACCAGAAAGGTTTTGGCCAGTTTCTCGTGGTAAATTTCTTTCAGGTAGGGGGTGAAGGGGTGAAGTGCGTCCTGAATGGGGCAGCCAGGGCAGGGTATGTCGGCGCCATGGAATATCTCATAGCATTTTTTGCCGATAATCTCCTCACCGGGCATACCAAGGATAAGGGCGCCGGCCTTGTTGACCTTGATGATGTTCATGCCTTTATCCTGGATGGTGACCACGTCGCTGATGGCATCAAAGGTGCGCAGCCATTCCTCCTGGCTTTGCTCCAGGGCCATGGAAAACTGACGCTGGTTGAAAATCACCATGATATTTGCGGCAAAGAGCATGAGTTGTTCGGCATCATCAGCACTGTAGGGCCTTTCCTTGTTGGCAACCCCCAGCACGCCGATGACGGTGTCGCCGTCAAGAAGAGGAACGTTCATGTGGTGGATGATGGGCACATGCCCTAAGGGCAGACCATGGTGCGAGGCCAGGGTCTGGTAATTGTTGTGAACAACAGCTGTGCGGCTGGTAAGGCATTCCTGCCAGAGGCCCATGCCTTCTGGATTATGGGGTGCGTTTTCAGGAGTCTGGCAGGGTATCGGCCCAGCCAAGGACCAGGTGATAAACGAGGGCGGTCTGTTTTTCCCTGCAAAGCAGTGGAGATAGCCGATCTTGCTTGCGGACAATGTGCCTGCGGCCTCAAGGGCAAAGGCGTGCAGGGCGTTTACGTCCTGGTCCGCCATGCGATGTAGCTGGCAAAGGGCCTGGAAACGCATCTGGTTTATGCGGCTGGAGTTCTCGTTTTTCTTACGAGCAGTGATGTCAAAGCCCACCATGAGCAGGTTGTCTGGCTTGCCATCCCGGTAGTTTGGTTGTCTGACAATATCAAAAAAGGCCTCGTCCTGGTTGTCCGGCAGGGTAATGGCCTTTTCGCTGCGCATGGTCTTGCCTTCCTCCCAGACCTTGGCATCCTCTTTTTTAGAGGAAAGCAGCTCGTCTTTGAGGCGGGTGCTGTGCCAGGCCAGCTCGCTGTCGGTTTTGCCCTGGTAATTGACGCCCTGCAGGCCGCAGATATCAAGATAGAGGTGGTTGGCCAGGAGCCAGCGGCCCTTGTCGTCCTTGAGGCAGATGATGGAAGGGATGGTGTTGATAATGGTTTCAAGCAGGGCCAGATTGCTGGTCAATTCGCTCATGGCCTTATGCTGGCTGGTGACATCTTGGAAGACACATTGGGTCTGCAGGACGTTGCCCTCATTATCACGGATAACTTGGCCGTTTAAGGAGGTGAGGATGCTGGTTCCATTCTTATGAAGGAGGGTGAGAAGGAAATTGTGCGTTTGGCCGATTTCCGTGAGCTTAGAGAAATGGAGGGGGAATTCAGCCTTTTGTTCTTGGATGATAAAATCGGCAAAGGGCCGACCCACGACCTCGTCTTCTTCATACCCCAAGGTGTGCAGCCATGCTTGGTTGATATCAAGGAGATGACCTTTCTCATCTAAGGATTGGTAAGGCATGGGGGCGAGATGGTAGAGGAGCCGGTACTGTTCCTCGCGGTGGCGCAGGTTCAGTGTGGTCAGATGGTGGTGGTTTCGGGACCATGCCATAACCCAGAGCAGCGGCGCAGCAAGGATGATCATGGCAGTAAAGAGCAGCCATGGAAAACGGTGGCTGTAGGAATTAACAGCCCGGAGCTCACGGGCCGGGACATGGCTTATAAGTTTCCATTTATAATCGGTGGCAGTCAGTTCTTTGCGGCTCAAGCCGGGGGGGGGCATGGCCCCGGTGCTGGAGAGATGGTGCTCGCCCAGAGGGTAGACTGTGGTGAAGAAGAAACAGCCAGCCGGTGTAATAATGCTGCCGCTGTTTTCTGCCTGGATCTGCTGCCAGGCCTCAGGAAATTTTTGGGCCATGGTGGTCTGTCTACCCAGCATGAAGCCCCACTCGTCGGCCTTGTCAGGGCTCAGCAGCCAGTAACCGTCTTGATTTACGAGCATGGCATTGCCTGGAAAATGGCTGTGTTTACCGCTGAGACTGCTGGCGTGGACGGCCTCCTTGTAGTGGTTGAGCAGGAGGCGGGCCAGATAGTTGATGATGATAACACCTTGCTTCTGGCCCTGCTTGTCGACAATGACCATGCCAAAACGGAGCATGGGTTTATGGGGCTCCTCAATCTTGCCGTGATCGATATTAAGATCCAGGGGTGAGATATAGATTTCGTCAGCTTGGAGACGGAAGGTGTCGGTGAAATAATAGCGCTGTGACTTGTCCTGGAGATGTTCCGGTGCAACCAGGCGGTGAAGGCCCTGATCGAAGCTGACCCGTATCTCCTCTTTGCCCTTTTTGTTGATAAAACGGATCTGGTCGTAGATTTTTCTGGTCTGAGAAAAGCGTTGGATGCTAGCAGCGGCTCGGCTCAGGTGTTTTTTATCCTTGCTGAGGACGTACTCGTGCAGGTCTGCATCATTCTGCAGGTAGCTGATGTCGCTAATCGCCATGGCGATGTCGTGCTGGATGGAATTGGCGCCGGACTCCAGATGAGAGAAGTTGCTGATTTGCAGGGCGGCCATGTCTTTGGTGATCGACTGGTTGGTAAAGGTAGCCAGGATAACAACCAGAACAACAATAAAGGGTAGAAAGAGGAGCGCAAAGGTTAGGAAGACCTTGGTGGTGTCAGGTTGTAGTTGCCTGTCGTGCATAATGCTCCAGGGGAATCTGCCCAACTGAGAGATGTCGATGTGTTTGAAGACCTTCTACCACTATAGGGAAAAACGTATTGGAGATAAAAGAGAAATTTAATCTATTTTCCAGATGGCGGTCATGGATTGCCGTTAGTGTTGACGGGTGGCTTGGTCGCAGGGGCGCGCTCCTCGGTGTTGTGCCGTAAATTTTGAAATGCAAGGAGCAGTGTCTGGCAAATCAGATTTTTTTCAGGCCGGGGCAGCTGATTCGGTTGCGGCCCATTTTCTTGGCTTCGTACAAGGCCCGGTCGGCCTGGGCGATGAGATCATTGACCGGCGTCGCCGCTTTGGGAGTGAGCATGGCCACCCCGAAGCTCAAGGTGATTCGGTCGCTGATTGTTGACTGTTCATGGATGATATTACGGGCTGCCACCTCCTTCATCACTCTTTTGGCCACGGCACAGCCGCCGGCCTCCGGGGTCTCGGAAAGGACGATGGCAAACTCCTCGCCGCCGTAGCGGGCCACCAGATCGCCGGGTCGTTTGACACTGGCCGCCAGGATGGCGGCCACCTTCTTGAGGCATTCATCGCCTTTAAGATGGCCATAGGCGTCGTTATAGGCTTTAAAAAAATCAATGTCCATCAGGCAGAGGGTAACGGGCAGTTGCTCGCGGCGGCATCGGCGCCATTCATTGTCGAGAAATTCGTCAAAATAACGGCGGTTGGCAATGCCGGTGAGGCCATCGGTAAGGGCGGTGCGTTGCAGGATTTTGTTTGCCTTAGCCAGGTCCTTAGCAAGCTCCATGCGGCGATCCATCTCCTCTTTTAAGAGCAGGGCTGATTTGACCCGGGCACAGAGTTCCACCCGGTTAATGGGTTTGGTGACATAGTCAACGGCACCTCGGTCAAAGGCGCGCTGCAGGCTGGCATCCTGGGTGTCGGCCGTGACCATGATGATGGGGACGTCGGCTGTTTGGGGTGATGCTTTGAGTTTGATGCAGGTTTCGATACCGTCCATCTCCGGCATGACAATGTCCAAAAGGATAAGGTCAAGAAACGGAGCGAGATCAGCTTCGTCAAATGATTTGTCTAGGCCTATGATATCAAAGGCCTCCTGGGCCGAATCTGCCTCGAGGATATTGCAATACCCTTCCTGGCGCAGGATATGACCTGTCAAGGTTCTGCTGTCAGCGGAGTCATCGATGATGAGTATTTTTTTATGAGTGAAGTTCATAGGCTGCAATTGTAATACGAAAGCAAATTATTGGTACTCAATATGGATAGTGTCCAGGTAGGTGCGGATTTTTGCAAGGCCATTCTCGATTGTTTGCGGGTTTTCTTGGTTGGCACCCTCTTCCATTTCTCTGCCCACCGTGGTGATCAAGTCAAAACCGTAGCCGCCGCCGGAACCTTTGAGTTTGTGGCTGATCATGCGGGCCGTGTCAAAATCCAGGCTTGCCACTGCTGCCCTGAGTTGCTCTAAGTCGTGGCGGACGTGGGAAAGGTATCTGGGGATCAGGGGACGGAGGGACTCGTCGATCATCACCGTTTCGGGGTCTTTGTCTGGGGGCGTGACCGGTGGGTTCGAGAGCGGTATGTTCAGGGGCGCTGTGCAGTATTTGGCCAAGGTGGCAAGGAGGAGATCTTTGCTGATCGGCTTGGCAAGATGTTCGTTGCAGCCGGCCTCCAGACTCTTTTGTTTATGCTCCACGAGGGCATGGGCGGTGAGGGCAATGATCGGCGTGGCAGGCTGTTTGGTTTTTTGCTCAAAGGCGCGGATTTCACGGCTGGCGCTGTAGCCGTCTTTGCGGGGCATCTGGATGTCCATGAGGACCAGATCGTAGCGATTGGCAATAAATTTCTCCACAGCCAGCACGCCGTTTTCAGCAAAATCAAGCTGATAAGGGCTGCCCTCCAAAAAGGCCTGGACCAGAAATTGATTCTCCTGTGAATCCTCGGCCAGGAGGATGCGGAAAGAACCGGCTGGGTGCTTCTGGGGGCTTGGTGGGCTTTGCATGGTGTCAGCGTCACCTTTATCCCATAAGGCCAGGGCAATGGCCTCCAGCAGGGCCGGTCTTTGCACCGGTTTGACAAGATATTCGGCAACCCCTAAGGCCTTGCAGCGTTTTATATCGCCCGCCTGGTTGTCGGAGGAGAGCATCATGATGGTCAGATTTTCACGGTCAGGGTGGCGGCTGAGGTATTCGGCCACCGCAAAGCCGTCCATGCCTGGCATCCGTCCATCCAAGAGAAGGAGATCAAAGGGCTGCTGACGTGCACGGCTCTGTTTGATCAATGCAAGCCCTTCCCGGCCGCTGGCAGCGTCATGGGTCTCAGCCCCTTCTTCCTGGAGGATATGGCGAAGAATAAGACGGTTGGTGTTATTGTCATCAATGATCAGCACTTTCATGCCGCTCAGATCAACAACAGGCATGGCCCCTTGATGTTCACCTTCAATTGCCGGGAGATACTGGAAGGGTAACATGAAGTGGAAGGTGCTGCCTTGCCCCTCAGTGCTGGTTAAGCTGATGGTGCCGCCCATCTTGGCAATGAGTTTTTGGCAAATGGCAAGGCCGAGACCGGTGCCGCCATACTCGCGGGTGGTGGAGGCATCGGCCTGGGTAAAATCATCAAAGATAATCTTTTGTTTTTCTGCGGGCACACCGATGCCGGTGTCGGTGACGCTGAACAGGATGGTGGCGATCTCTTTATCGCCTTGTGTGCGGATGTCACCCTTGCTGACGTTGACCACCACCTCGCCGTGACTGGTGAATTTGATGGCGTTGCCGATGAGATTGGCCAGTATCTGTTTGAGCCTATTGGCATCACCCACCACCCAGGCCGGCACATCGCTTCTGACGTAGCTGATGAGTTCCAGACCTTTTTCGTGGGCGCGCAGGGCCATGACTTCGCAGATCTTGCCCACCTCGTGGCAGAGATCAAAGCCGGCCTCTTCGATTTCCAGCTTGCCTGCCTCTACCTTGGAGAGGTCAAGGATGTCGTTTAAGAGGTTCAAGAGATTCACCCCGGCGGAGCGGAAAAGCTCAACATAGCGGCGTTGCTGGGGCTCCAGGGGGGAGTCCCAGAGGAGATCGGCCATGCCGAGAATGGCGTTCATGGGGGTCCTGATTTCATGGCTCATGCTGGCCAGAAATTCACTCTTGGCAATGTTGGCAGCCTCGGCCTGGCGCGCTTTACCCATGGCTTCCTCGGCAAAGGCATCGCGGGAGGCGGTCATCTCTTGGAGATCATTGCTCATCTTGTTGATGGCAGAACCCAGTTCGTCAATTTCATCACGGGAAGTGCCAGGCAAAACCCGCACATTCAAATCACCCTGGGCAATTTTGAGAACGGCCTCTTTCAGCTTTAAAACCGGGTCGGCAATACGCCTGGCCAGCATGAGGGAAAAGGTGACAGCCAGGACAATAAGGAGAATGCTCAAGCCCAGGAGAAGTTCGCTTGATGTTCGGGCCTTTATCACTGTCTGGACCAGGTCTGTGCGGGAGTCCGTCATCATATCCTGGATGATTGGCGCTGCAAATTCAGCATAGGCATCGGCCAGACGGTCAATCTTTGCCCCCACCCTTGAGAGTTCGGCTTGGGCGGCCCCTTTTTCTGTAAGGAGGATGAATTTGCTGATTTCACTGGTGAAATGATCCAGAATGTTTTCTGTCTCGGCAAGATGGTCTTGGTGATAGCCGTGGAGAATGAGATGGACAGTGCGAATCTGGGCCAGTTCAATAAGGGCGTCTTCCAATCTCTCCTTGACGTGGGGATCATGAAAAGCGGCGTAGCGCGACAGCAAGGTTCTGATTTCGAAAAGACTGGCATAGAGCTTGGTCATCACCACGGTGCCGGGCAGTTGATGACCGCCTATTTTCTCAATGTGCGAGGTGAGTCTGTTTTGGATAATGAGGCTGCTGAACGCGATGACCACAATAAAAAAGGAGATGAGCAGGAAACCGCCGAATATTTTATGGCGGATTTTCATGGAATAGCCTCAAAGCCGTGGTTGTGGAAAATAACAGCGCCTTCCTGGGCCATGAAGTCAACAAAGAGCCCTGCTTCCTTTGGCATGGTACTCTGGCGCAGCAGGCCGGCATGGATCTCTTTAATTTTATTAAATTCCGGAGGGATGGTAATGGCAGCAAGACCTTGGGCCTCGGGCCAGAGCAGCATGTCGGACCAGAGCAGAGCAGCGTCTAATTCCTTGTGCGCCAGATGATCAAGGAGCACCGTGACGTTTTGGGTCTTGATGATGACATTGGCCATGATTTCTTGGTACTGGCCAGATGCCGTAAAGATTTCTTCACTGCTGCGCCCAAGGGCCGCCATTTCTTTGTGGGCAATGCCCAGCTTGACGCCTGGTTTGGCTAGGTCAGCGAAGGATTGTATTAATGGTGGATGGGTCACGGCCACTGCGATCACCGGGGTGTGGAGGGCCACCGGCACATGGCGGATGATCATGTCACCGGCCTTTTCCAGGGTATAGAGGGAGCCGGGCACAAAGACATCGCCTTGGTTTGAGCTTTGCATGGTGGCAAGCAGGGTGCCGGAACCGCCATAGACGATATGGGTCTGAATGCCATATTTTGCAATAAAGGCGGTGCGCACCTCCTCCATTGGTTTTCTCAGGCCCCGACCGGCAAGAACCGTTATTTTATGATCGGGATTGTCGCCGCAGCCAGGCAGGCAAAACAGCAGTGAAAAAAAGAGCAACAGCAAGAGAGAAAAGCGCATAGTTCACATAAGTTGGCTGGCCGAGGTTATCACCGTGGGGTCTCTGTTGACCGCAGGCGGCGACACGAGGCAAATTCCTGAAGGAGGGAGAACAGTGGGCGCAGGTCATGACCAATGCGACAAAAAACAGCAAATACATCCGAATGGTAGCTATTTTAAGGGCTTTAGGTCAAGAAAATTGAGGTGTTACGGAAAGCAGGCAGGGATAAAATGATGAGGGGTTGGACTGACGGAAGAAGGCCGGTATGTTAGGAGGAAGGGGGGTTAGCCGAGGAGATGGTCAGCCATGAGATGGTTGAAGCTGACAATCTGGCGGAAGTTAAGATCGTCAAAACGGGTGCAGGCCCGGCGATGCATCACAGCTGATCGACCATTTTTTTCTAAAAGGGGAATGTCGGCGACAATGGTATAGGGAATATTTTCAATGTAGAGGATAGGGCCGGACATAAAGAAGATTTCCAGGGTGGCAGTGCCGTTGATATGGGTGTCGGGTTTGACCTGGTAGTCAAAGGCGATACCGTCGAGACTGATATCGTGAACCTTGCACAGACAGTCATTAACCTGGACAAAAATATCCTCCTGGGCCTTGATTCGCTGGGTGTTCCGACGTTCATTCATACCTACAACCATGATCTTGTTGTTCCTCTTGTTAAGAAGTTGAGCAATAAGAAGGCGAGAATGTGAGAAGGAGGTGCTTTTTCTTAACTCGGAACCATTCTTCCTGCGTAGCTTCTTATTGCTCAACTTCACAAATTCTTCTTTAAGCCACCTTCTCTTCCTGTAACTTGTCGTCTAATTCGTAGCGCGAGATTTTCCGGCGCAGGGTATCCTTGGAAATGCCAAGCTCCCGGCAGGTTCTCATCCGTTTCCATTTGTTACGCTTCAGGGCGTCGAAAATTGCGTGTTTTTCTATTTCTTCCAGACATCTCGGTTCGGTGCAGGGCAGGTTGTGTGCTGAAGCTGTTGGCGTGCTGGGCTTCATCGTGGCAGGGAGATGTTCCGGATAGATCAGGCCGCCTTTGCAGAGAATGTAGGCATATTCGAGAATGTTCTGGAGTTCACGGATGTTGCCTGGGAAATCATACTGCATAAGAATGCGCAGGGTCTCGTCGGTCAGGCCGCCGATATCCATGTTTTTCTCGGCGTTGAATTTTTCAATGAAATGCTCAAGGAGCAAGGGGATATCATGGATGCGATCCCGCAGGGTGGGAATTTCTATTTTAACTACGTTGAGGCGGTAAAAGAGATCCTCCCTGAACAGGCCTTTATGCATCAGCTCTTCAAGATTGCCATTGGTGGCAGCCAGAATACGGATGTTGGCCGGGATGGAAGTATTTGAGCCCAGGGGTTCATAAAGTTTGGTCTCTAAAACCCGGAGGAGTTTGACCTGCATGGCCAGTGATATCTCACCGATTTCATCGAGAAAGAGGGTGCCACCCTCGGCAGCGGCGATACGGCCCAGCCGGTCTGATTTGGCATCGGTATAGGCCCCGGCCTTGCAGCCGAACAGCTCGGATTCCAGCAGGGTGTCGGGCAAGGCGGCGCAGTTGACGGTGATCAAGGGCCCGTCACTGCGATCACTTAACTTGTGCAGGGTCTTGGCCAGCACCTCCTTGCCCGTTCCTGATTCGCCAAGGATAAGGACATTGCTGTCGCTTTGGGCGATGCGGGGCAGGATATCAAAGATGCGGCTCATGGCCGGGCTGTTGCTGATAATATCGCCTATCTGTTTTTGTTTGCAGCAGCCATATTGCTGGGTTTTGCTGGGGCGCAGATCACGGAAGGTCTCGACACCGCCAATAAGGTTGCCCTGGTTGTCATAGAGGGGGGCGGCCGAGATGCTCACGGGCACCTGCTCATTGTCGGCATTACGAATCTGGATGCAGCGGTTGCTGTCCGGCTGGCCACTGCTGATACTGGCGGCAATGGCGCAGGACTTGCCGCAGATGCTGCTGTGGAAGATATCGCTGCAGTAACTGCCGATGGCTTTTTGTTGGGATACGCCGGTGATTTTTTCAGCCGCTTTGTTGAAGGAGGTGATGCGCCACTGGGTGTCTACGGTGAAGATGCCGTCGGCGACATTATCAAGAATTACGGCGCGGCCCAAGAGGGATTTGGCCTCCCGGAAGACCTGGACACCGCCGATGATTTCATTTTCTTTATTGATGATTGGGGTGGCGCTGATGGTGGCGCCGATTCGATTGCCCTTGGCATGGGTAATGAACACGGAGCGATTTTCCACAGGCACCAAATTTCTCATGCTTTCCGCCAACACGCAGCCATCACCACAGGTGTTGGACTTAAAGACCTCGTGGCAATGCAGTCCAATAGCGTCTTCTTTTTTCCACCCTGTCAATTCTTCGGCAGCTTTATTGAAGGTAGTTATCCGCCAATCGGCATCAACACTGAAAACGCCGTCCACCATGGCGTCCAGGACAAATTGCGAGGGGGTGTCGTTTTGGGAAAGTGGAAATGCCAGTTTCTGGGTTAAGGCCTGCATGGGCACCGGCCAGTCAATCTTGCGTTTGAAGGAGATGCCGTAGGTTGTTTTGTTGTCACACCGGCCGTTTTTGGCCCAGCACACATCACCATGCACATAATGGGTCCCTTCGGCATAATCCTTGATGTGCATCCCCATCTCATCTTCAGGCCAAAGTTCAACCTGCATATTCGGCTGCAAAGGGGCATCGGTTAAGACTGAAATGCCGTGGGCGTGTATGTCGCAGCTTTCTGCAGCGTAGGAGAGGTTTTGGGAACTCTCGCGCAGGCGAAATTTGAGGCTCAGGGGCATCCTTGACTGATTGCGGCGTTCGGCTAGATTCTTCAGAGCGGTTCTCCTTCTCTTTAGGTTTGCTAACACAGCATTTTTTGTGCAGTGAAAGGAGCATTTCCACCCTGTGTGCTCACTCATGGGGGAGAGAAGGGCAAACAGGATGGAAATGCAAAAAAGTCAGGGGTGGAGGTTTTTCCACCGCGTTAACTGTTAAGTCGTCTACTTCCTAAAAGTCGGTGTTCAAAGCCTTGCAAATCAATAAATGTCTTCCAGTAGGTCTCAAATTTTCTTTCTGATCGGTAGGTCCCTACATAGAGAGGTGTTTCGCCTAACTCCTTTATGGTCGCCGCAAGCTGGCACCAGGTGCTGTGACCTATCTTGCCGGGGTCTGTATAGAGAGGGTGGCCGTGCCAGGCCTCATTTACACCTCGGCAGTGCGGGCATTGACCGCTTCCTATGGACCATTCTTTATCACGCAGATTTTTCAACCTGATGGCGGGCGAGAGTTGTTGCTCCCCAGTCCCTGCCTTCCCATTGGAACATGTGTTATCCATCATCGTTTGCCTCTCTTTTTCGCAGTATGGCGTGGGGTAGCGGCAGCCTTCATCCTTAAAGTCTTGCAGATGATCGTCGTTGTGTGGCCATGTCTGGGGCGGATAAGACGTAGTACGTTTTTTGCGCCTATCGATGCATATTCTCTTTATGATTTGGAAATAGCAAAAGCTGTACCGCATATTGAGGACTTAGGTTGCTCCCAATAATAATGACGTGTTTTCAATGAGAAATAATGCATTATATGTATATTGAAGAATTTTGGGAGAGGGATTCGCCTGTTTTTTTAGAAGACGGCTGCTCATTTTCTGAGGGGGGGAGGGGCCAACAGTTGGTTATGCGGCATTTTGCCCTAGTGTCTTGTCCGGGGGGAAAGGACGCACGCCTTGTGTGATTAAGTCACGCTGTAAGGCTGTGCGCAACCAGGTGCTATGGGGCACCGATTGGCTCAAGATGGAAATCAGCATGGTATCGGGTGCGCCAGGCAAATATTTTGGGCGGAATGTCAGGAAAGGGAGAGATGGGGGGAAACAATGGGGATGGTGATGGTAAACAGGGCGCCGCCGCTGCCATAGTTGCAACCGCTTACGGTGCCGCCGTGATATTCGACAATCTTGCGGACATTGGCAAGGCCGAGACCGGTACCGCCAGGTCTGGTGGTCATGAAAGGCTGAAAGAGGCGGTGGCTCTTCTTGCTGTCTAAGCCCGGGCCGCTGTCGCGCACCTCGATGATGGCCTGGTCGGGTGAGCCCACAATGGAAATGAGACGGCTTGCTATATAGATGGTGCTGCGCGCCGGTGACCATTGAATAGCGTTTAAGGCCAGGTTGGACAGGGCACGGATCATGAGTTCCTTGTCCACCTTAAGGGGTATCTCCTTGAGATTGTCGGTAATCTCCACGCTAACGCTTTTGTCCTCTTTCTCTGGGGCCACGGCAATAAATGTCTCGGTAAGGAGCTCGTGGAAGGTGGTGCGTTCCACTTTGGGGGTGAGGGGTTTGCCGTAGCTCAGCAGATCGTTGAGCATGGTTTCTAAGCGTTTTGACTGATCCTGGGCAATGGTAGCCAGTTCATGGAAGGTGGGGTTCGTAGTGCCAAGTTCCTGGGCGATGGTTTTAATGGTCATTTTGATGGAGGAGAGCGGATTGCGCATCTCGTGGGCAATGCTCGAGGTCAATTCACCGATCCGTGCCAAGGAAGCGCTTTGGGCCAGGGCCCGTTCGATTTCATTTTTGCGCAGAACCTGTTCTGTTTTTTTACGCTCGGTAATATCATTGGTCACGCAGATCAGGGCGATAATGACATTGTCGGAGTTGCGCATCACCGATCCGGAAAAGAGCACGGGAATCTTGCTACCATCTCTTTTTGTCAGGCATATTTCCAGGTTGGTGACATCCTCTCCCCTGTGCAGGAGTTTGATGGCCTTGTCTTGAAAGAGCGACAGCATGTCATCACAGACGAGTTCGGTGACCTTGAGGCCGAGGAGCTGGTCTTCACTGCGGTCGAGAAGAAACGAGGTCTTGGTGTTGATCTTCGAGAGTTGCAGACCAGGGGTAAGGACCATGAGGCAGCCGGACATATTTTTGATAATACTGTCGACATAATCACGGGAGACCATGGAGTCTTTGAGGTCTTGGGTCATCTCCCAGAAAGAGAAGGCCAGGTTGCTGATCTCATCCTTGTCGCTGCCCAGTTGGGGGCGGTAAATCTCCTCGCCTTTGGCAAAGAGCTTGACCATGGTCTGGATCTTGGCCAGAGGTTCGATGAGCTGCTGGCTGGCAAAACAATGGCTGATTAAAATGGCAGTGACCAGCACCACCACGAAGAGGACGCCGAGAAAGAGGGTGTTGATCTGGGCGCTTCGCCGCTGTTCTTGGAGTTCATCCTCAACTTTTTTGGTGAAATGTTGTGCTAGGTGGCGAAGATCGTTGAGGATGTCAGTCTGCATGCTCCCCAGGACCTGGATTTTTTTCTGCAGATCAATGGATGTTTCAATGGCCTGGGTGCTTAGGTATACTTCCGAGGCCAGGTCGGAAAATTCATTATAGTTGTCCAGTAGTTTGGCGATGGCATATTTTTCCTGGTCAAAGACCTGGTCGTTGGTTGCCATTTCCTGCATTTTTTCAAAATACTCGACAATGTGGCCGCTGAGACGATTGCCCTGGATGGCCTGTTCAGCCTCGCCGGTGAGGAAGGCGTTCTCATATTTTTCTATCTGGTCTTTATAGGCCTGCAGGCTCTGGTCGCTGAGCAGGGCCAGAGGCATTTCTATTTTCTGCAAATGCGTAAGACGGGTGGCATGACGGCTGTTGGAGTAGAAGCTCGACAAGGTTGCAATAAAGTAACCGACGAGGGCTATAAGCACGCAGGTCCACACCTTGCTGCGAATGCTGCCACTGCGGCTGAGGATATTGGCTATTTTAGATTTTAAATTGTCACAGGGCATGGTGGTAATTTCGTTTAACTCGGGTCTTGATTTTGATAGACACAGTAGGTGTTTCTCCCCTGGGCCTTGGCAAGATACATGGATTGGTCCGCCCTGTTAATCAGCTGTTCGGCAAGGGTGCCGTGGTCCGGGAAAAGGGTGATGCCGATACTGACGCCAAGGCTGCATGAAATATTGCCGAAGGTAAAGGGAATAGCAATACGTTGAATGATTTTATCGGCAATCTTTTCAGCATCCTCGTCGGAATGGAGGCCATTTAAAATAATGGTGAACTCGTCACCGCCCATACGGGCCACGGTATCACCGGCCCGGACCAGATTCTGCAACCTGGTGGCGACATTTTTGAGAACAAGATCACCGATATCGTGGCCCAGGGTGTCATTAACCGGTTTAAATTTATCAAGGTCAAGAAAGAGCAAGGCAAACTTGCCGCCGCTGCGTTCTGCCTCGTGGGTGGCAAGGTCGAGGCGATCAAAAAAGAGATGGCGGTTGGCAAGCCCCGTGAGTGGGTCATGAAGCGCCATTTGTTTAAGTTTCAACTCGGAATTTTTTAACTCGGTTATGTCGTTTAAAACGCAGACCAGACCAACCACATTGCCGGCCTCGTTATCCATGACTGATCCAGAAAAATGGGCGGGGAAAATGCGGCCATCCTTGGTGCGGCAGTTCACCTCAAGATTTTTGAAAGGCCAGTTGCCCAGGCGGCTCAGGTTCTTGATGGGGTTTTCCTTGGCCTCGACAAAAAGAAGGGTTGCCGGCTGACCCAGCAGGTCCTTTTCCTCATAATCAAAAAGGGCTGTTGCTTGCTGGTTTATTTTTTGGATAATTCCTTCAGGGTTGAGCACCACCAGGGCGCCGGACATATTGCGGATAATATTGTCCACATATTTTTTCGATACGGTGGTGGCCTTGAGGTCCTTGGTCATTTCCCAGAAGGCCGAGGCCAGAAGCCCTACCTCGTCTGTGTCGCTTGTCCCTTGGGGTTCGATAATATCCTGGGAAACCGCAAAGCGCCGGACATTATCCTTGATGGTAGCCAGAGGTTTGATGAGCAGGCGGTCAGCAACTTTATCAATGATTGCGGTGGCAAAAAGCAGAACAAGGAGGAAGAGAAAGCCGAGGAAGAAGGTGGTGTGCAGCGTTTTGACCTTGTTGCGCTGAATCTCCTGGATAAAGCAGCTGGAGAAATTTTTGTCGAGGCTGGTGAAGCGTTCAAGCAGATCGCGTTGCTGGCGACCATGCTGCTGGATCTCCTTTTGCAGTTTCGGCGTCAGTTCAATGGCATCGTCGGCCCATGTTTCAATGTCTTTGGCCAGTTTGAGATGGGCGATATAATCCTGTTTGAGCTTTTCGATGTCAGCAATTTTCACCGGAATCCGGGGCTTGCTGCGCAAAATTTCTTCAATTTTAGCAAACTTGTCGAGCAGAATAAAATTGAGGGCATTGATCTCATCGGAAAGCTCTTCTTCGCCGGTGAGAAAGGCATCCTCATGCTTGTCGATTTGGGCCTTGAAGCTGTGGAGCATGTCGGAGCCCAGAGTGGCCATGGGATACCATGTTTCTTCCAGATGGGAGAGGCGGTCGTACTGCCCCATATTCGAGTAGAAACTGGCGATGGTTGCAATAAAATAACCGGCCAGCGAGACAAGCACACAGAGCCAGATTTTTGTTCGGATACTTCCCCAGTTTCTTGTCAGGGTATAACCTCCAATTGGCGGACCTGTTTATCTAGGGAGTCGGCATCTATATAGCTGATCGTGTTTTTATGCAGGCTCATATATGATTTTACAGCTTCATCGTCCTTAACTGCAAGGGGAAGCATGCTGGCCCCGCTATAAAGGATTTTTTTCCAGTACACGGAGAGCTGTGCAGGTGATTTCTGGAGCATGATTCGGGTAAAGGATTCATGGATATCATCATTTTTATTCATGATCAGCAGGATGGGCGAGCCGTCGGGCCAGGAGCGTTCCTTGCCGAGAAAGATACTTTTGATCTTGGCCGCCGGCAGCCGCCGGATGGGGTTATCCTTGTGAACCACAATAATAAACTCTGTCTCAGCCCATACCGGGTTCCCCAAAAGAAGGAGAGCCGCCAGGGCTGCTGAGAGTATGTATGTGATTCTAAAAGGATTCAAAGTCGTTTTCCTTGCCAAACTAATAGAGTAAAAGGTCTCGCATTTTTTCTTTAGGGCTGCGCGGGTTCATCTCTGCTGGTGTCTTTCTGTTTAGGCGGCAGACCCTTGGTGTTACCGAACACCGGATAACTGATGGTAAAATCGCTCTCCAGGATTTGCACCCGGTTATTAAAAAGATCGGCAATAAGCAGCCGCCCTTGACGATCGACATCAATAGCCGTGGGGAAGTTGAACCACAGCGCTCCTGTGCCCCTACCCCCGAACTCAAAAATGAAGCGCCCAGCCATGTCAAAGGTCAAGATGGTGTGCCGCATGTAGTCAACGATGTAGATGCATTTTTTCTTCTCATCGAGACAAAGTCCTCTGGGGCGGCTCATCTTGCCCGATGAGCCACCCTTCTGGCCAAAGGAAAAGAGGAAGTTTTCCCCGGGACCATAGACATAAACTTTGCTGGTCTCTTCGCTGAGCAGAAAGATGCGGCCGTCACTGTCAATGGCAATGTCATGGAGGAGGACGGGCTGAAGATCTTTGCCCTTTTCCTTATCTGTGGGGATGGTGCCCCGTGATTTTGGCAGCAGTTCAGCGGGTAATCCTTCTGGCACGGCCGAGACTTCCTCTGGGGGGGCAGCGGTATTTTTTTGGAGCTCGGCAAGATACTCCAGTCTCTCCTCGGTGCTGTCTGAGGTTTTCACCGGCGCGTCCAGGAAAATCTTATCCATGGGTTTGAGCCAGTGGGAGAACTTGCCCTCGGCATCAAGAACCAGGGCACCACGGCTCTGGTTGCCAATCAGGTAAAGCTTGCCGTTTTTACCCACCATGCCGTTGGTGATGGAAAATTTCTCCCCATCGGGCATGGCTGTGAACGTCACTTCTTTTTCCGGCAGGAAGGCGGCATTTAAGATGGTCAGCCTGCTGGGGTTCTGGGCCGTGTGATTCTGGCCGATGAAGACCTTGCCATGCTCCATGTCAAAGAAGATGCATTGCGGGCTGTCAATTCCCCGACCGGCCCCCAGGACAAGATGGGGGAAAAAATCCCGGCCGTAGATGAGGATGTTGCCCTGGCCGCCGTTAATAACGTAGATTTCTTCCTGGTCATTCTCTGCCGAGATGTTGATGGGGAAACGCAGGGGTTTGCCTCGATCATCCTGGTTGAGAATGGTGACCAGGCGCATGACCTCACGGGGCGTAGCAGGTTTCTGCTCTTCCACAGGAGCTGGTTTTTCTTGGGCCAATGGAGAACCAAGGTGCCAGGCCAGCACCACAAAGAGGAGCCAGAAAGCTGCAAGTTTCCAGGCCGTATTGTGTTTTTTGTTAAAAGCCATCATCGCGCCTGTTGATTAATAGTGGCATTGACTGCATACCTGACCGCCGAGAATATCGCCGATGAGCAGGAACTTATAATCTGAGCCATGGGGGTTGTGGCAACTGGTACAGGAAAAGGTCCTTTCCGGTCGGCGTGGATCTTTGACCCCTTGTACTGGGTGACCACCAACCGGGTGGCCCTTGACCACATCTTTAAAGGCGGTGTGACAACCCACGCACAGATCATTAATTGGTTTATAAAGCTGAAAACGGTGATCGGTGGCATGGGGACTGTGACAGGCAATGCAGCCGCCGCCCTTGATGATGCCGTGGATGTAATAGGTGGAGCTGTCTTCAGCAAGCAGGTCTTTTTTGTCCGTATGGCAGGCCACGCAGATTACATCCTTGCCAGCTGCCCAGAGCTGGGCACGATTCTGGTCGGCGTGGGGGTTGTGGCAGACCGTGCAGTCGCCGGTACCCACCGGGCCGTGGATATGTTCCATCTTCAGCCAAGCTTTTTTGCTGACATGGCACTGGAAACAGCTGGTTTCCACCTTGCCCACCGGGATGGTGATTTTGTTGGGGTCAGTGGTCTCCTGATGACAGGCTCGGCATTGCAGGGTGGCGGCTGGGCTGTGTTTCCAGTTATTCTCAACGATGTTTTTATGGCATTCAAAACAGAGAGGCTGGGCCTGCTCGTCAATGGGTCTGGTTGGCTGGGCCGGTTTTGCGTGGTGGCACTCCTTGCAGGAGGCGGGCAGCAGCTCGTTGCGGTGGAAGAGAGAGACCCCTTTTTCGTTAAAATTGACGTTGAGCAGGGAGCGTAAAGGTCGGTACTTGATCACGACATTTTTGCCTGAGGGGATGAGCTCAAAGGAGTTTTTGCCCGGAATCAGGGGCAGGCGAAAGTGGAGGTAATACTCACCATTTTTTGCTTGCCAGATACCCTGGGGCGAGAAGAGCAAATCGTCCTTGCGCACCCGTGTCCGGCTTATGCTGTCGTTTTGCTGCTGCCGGACGACCAGGTGGGTCGTGGGCTGACGGGCATAGATGGTTGCTGCTGCAGGCGGCACCAGGATTTCCGGTGCCGCCCAGGCATTTCCCTGGGGAAACTGGAGACTGAGGCCAATGATGAGCCAGCAGGCAAAGATGGTACTTTGTCTGCCGACCAACGACAGGCATCCTCGAGGGGAAATGTTTGTCAAACTTTTCATAAGCGAACCTTGGTCATGGGGTGTGCGTGGGGCGGTTGTGGGGAGAGAGAGGCATGTTTTACCGTTCCGCCAGAGGATTTCTTTGATAGCGTTACTCTTCGAAATTGGCGCTTCGGCTCAGGAGTTCATAGGATTTGCGAAACTCCTTGGCTGCCAAGCTGTGATTTTCCTTTTTTTCATACAAGGTGCCCAGCACATAATGGAGTTCTGCATTACGGCCGTTGCGAAAAAGCATGGCCTTCAGGTCGTCAAGGGCGGTGTCGACATCACCTTGGGCCGCAGTAACCTGGGCAGCGCAAATTTCACCGCGCAGGGAGCTGGAATCAATGCCGAGACCGGTATCAAGACTTTTCTGGGCCTCGGCAATTTTGCCAAGTTGGTAATAGAGGCAGCCGAGTTCCACATGGGCCTCGGCCAGTTGAGGGTTGCTTGCCAGGGCGGCCTGGTATTCGCGTTCAGCCGCCTCAAGCTGCCCTTTGAGGGCCATAGCATGACCCATGCCCAGGCGGCGGTTACCTTCTTTTTCTTCAGGGGATTTATCCACCATCACCGGACTCAGTTCAGCTTCCACCTGGGCGCGGGATTTCTCGCCCAGGAGAATCTCAATTTCACCTTTGAGGGTGGCTGTCATGTCCTTGCTGTAGCCCATGCCGGCCACGGTAATGCCGTTTTTGTCAAGAATCAGGACGGATGGCATGATAAAAATTCCTAAGGCGCCGTAGGCCTGTTGGGCCGAATCCAGATAAATCGGGGCGGTAAAGCCCGAGGCCTGGACAATTTCAGCAATGGTGGCGTCTGTGTCACCCTGGGCGTTGATTGCTTTGAGGGCGACATTTTTTTCAGTAAAAAAGGGCAGGAGGGCCTGCAATTCGGCGAGGGCGGTGATGGATCTTTTTTTCTTGGCGGCCAGATCGCCCCCCCAAAAGACAAGAACTGCCGGTGCCCCCTTGAGTTCATGCAGGGACAATTTACTATTGTCAGCGGCCTTGACAAGGGTGACATCGGGGATTGGCTCACCCACGGAAAGCGTCCGAAAAGGAAAAGACTCGGCTACGCCTGAGGAAAGAAAGGTGTAGAGAGAAAGAAGAATAGTCAGTGACAGTATTTTACAGAAGATGCGAACATTCATAGAATCATCCCTTCGTTGAGTACCGGTCAATCTTGAGGCTGGCGTGTCTTTGACAGTCGCTGTTATTTCTTTGGCAAACTGATGGTAGGACCATGCCGGTTAACAATTCTTTGCTGCAATCTTGCCCTTTTCATAAAGATTTCTGGATCTTCCTGATGCTGTCGAGATTAAGATCCTTGTTCTTAAGAGTATAAAATTACATTAAAAAAAGCAAATTTTGGGCCAGGCTGAATGGCGGAATAAAAAACCCTAAAAGGAGCATTTGAAACAGATGACTACCGTACCACAGCGCCCCAGAACAAATTCCGAAAGGATCAAAGCTGTAGGGGGCCGGCCGCCACTGAAATTGGCGGCAATTCTGCTACGGTGAGCATGTGAGGAGAGGTGGGAGGGGTGGGCATAATGGAACATAACTTGCAAAGCAAATCATGGTTGAGAGAGGTTTTCCATTGCTTACCCTCTTACCTGATAGCATTCCCTGCTGTCAAATGGAAAGTGGCGGGTAAGTGCTTGAAATGAAGTTTTTTCACGCAACAGATGTGTAGCGTAAGTTGAGAAAATCGTCAAACATTGACCAAGTCAACAAGTTTCTGTACAGTTTCAAGCATGTTGAACCTCAATGCAATTTTAGGACATCCTGTGTTCCGGGTGTTGGAGAGAGAGATATTGTTACTACTTATTACGGGTGACCCCCAATGAAAATTCTCATTGTTGATGATGATCAGGCGCTTTGCCGCTCCCTCCAGGTTCCCCTCGGTCTGAAGGGCCATGAGGTGCATCTGGCAAGTTCTGCTGAGAATGGCATTGGCGAGGCTGCAGAATTCCGGCCGGATGTGGTGTTTCTCGACATTAATCTTCCTGGCCAGAGCGGGTTGGAGGCCTTGCCCAGTATTGTCGAGTTGCCCTGCGACCCCACCGTGGTCATCATGACGGGTGAATCAGACAATTTTATTGCTGTGCAGGCCATGCGCAGTGGCGCCTTTGATTATCTTCGCAAGCCTTTGGAGCTTGATGACATCTATACCATGTTGTCCCGGGTGGAAGTGCATCGCGGCCACGAGGTAAATTTGCCTGACCAGATAGGGTCCTTGGTTGTGGATGATCATTACCCCAACATGATAGGTACCCATCCCGACATTATTGATCTCCATAAGAAAATAGGCCTGCTTTCACGCAGCCGGGTAACTGTCCTTATCCAGGGGGAAAGCGGCACAGGTAAGGAGCTTGCGGCCCGGATTCTTCATGATGCCCGTGACCCGGATAAGCCCTTTGTTGACATCAACTGCTCGGCCGTGGTTTCCACCCTGCTTGAGTCAGAGTTCTTTGGCCATGAAAAAGGGGCGTTTACCGGGGCTGATCGCCTGAAAATAGGCAAATTAGAGTATGCCGCGGATGGCACGGTTTTTTTTGACGAGATCGGCGACATGCCTTTAGGGTTGCAAGGGAAGCTCCTGCGCGTTCTCCAGGAGGGAGAGTTTGTCCGGGTGGGCGGCCTTGAGACCATTCCTTTCCGGGCCCGTTTTGTCTCAGCCACCCATTGGGATCTTGAAAAGCTGGTCAAGGAAGGCAAGTTCAGAAAAGATCTTTTTTATCGTATTGCCGTTTCCACTCTCTACCTGCCGCCGTTGCGCGACAGGCCGGGTGATATTCCCCAACTTGTTGATTCACTGTTGAAAAAAATTGCCCGCCAGCTCCAATGTTCCCGGCCGATGATTAATGATGAGGCCATGCAGAAACTGATCAGTCACACTTGGCCCGGGAACGTTCGTGAGCTGGAAAATGTTCTGACGCGATCGGTGGCCCTGGCCACCGACAGCGTACTCACCGCTGCCGAGGTATGTCTTGAGCAATCCCACCGCGATCATGAAGGTCCAGTGCAGGTGGCGCCAGTTACCCTGGCTGAGGCGGAAAAACGCCACGTGGAAATGGTCTTGAATCAGCAGCGCTGGAATATCACCCAGACCGCTAAACAGCTGGAGATTTCCCCCACCACCCTGCGCAAGAAAATTTCTGACTATAATATTGTCAACCGCTGCCAATAAGCCTTGGTTTTTGACCAGTTTCTGGTGGATAGAAATCAGAAGCTGGCGGCGGAGGGTGGTGTAGGTTTTCTCGCGTCTAATTTTGGTGCCACGTCCTGTCGGGGGTCGAAAAATGGTGAAAAGTGTGCATTTCTCGCCATTTTTCGACGATGGGGCTCTTTTTTTTGGCTTTTCTTGTCCTCGGCAGACGGGTGTGCGCCGGAGTTGATCACCCTGGTGGTCAGTTTCTGGTGAGGCGAATGGCCGCAGAGTTTTTCGAGTGCGGGCATTGGGGAGAGAGAAGAGCCCTAACGGTCTGGGTTGGCGGGTTTAGTTTCACTTTCTTTTTTGGAATCTTGTTTTGGCATGGCCCTTGCTGTTTAAAATACATACGGCCTTCTTTGTGGATTTATGGAGTGAAGAAGAAGGTGTGAGGGTTGCCCTCTGCTGGTGAGTGTTATATCATAATAGATGAGGGTGCTGTTTCCGGGGCTGAAAAAAACGGAGACAGAGCATGGGCAGTCGAAGCCGCCACGCTGAAATCGGCTGCTATTTAGAGGCGAGAGACCTTCTTTTGAGAGAGGAGAGGGTTCCCCCAAAGTGTAAGGAAAACCGAATTAGGGAGGATGAAAACGATGAAGAGATATGTGGACAAAAACAAGCTGATAGCGGTCATTGCCATCAGTGCAGCCTTCGCCCTGCCGTCACTGGCAGCAGCCAAGGTCAGCGGCCCGTGTGGTAACTGTCATACCATGCATAATAGCCAGGATGGTACGGCTATGGCCAGCACTGGCGCCTTTGGTGCGGCAATTGTTGCCGATAATACGCCAAATGGTGCGCTGCTTCGTTATGGTTGTGTGGGTTGTCATACCGGTGATAATGCTGGTGGCACGGTGCCTTTTGTATTGGGTACTGCTGCGCCCACCTATGGTGTGGCCGGTGCTGCTGGTGTGAATACCTTGGCTGGTGGTAACTTCTATTGGGTCAATGCTGGTAACGATGCATCAGGGCATAATGTAATTGGCCTTCCTTCTGCAAATCTTGAAAGCACCCTTACGTCTGCACCTGGCAATGGTGGTGCCGCTAATGTTCCTCTTCCTTCCGCTCTGACCTGCGCCGGTGTCACCGGTTGTCATGGTGACAGGGCAGCGACTTCGACGGATGAGTTCGGCGCCATCGCCGGCGGTCATCATGGCCCAGGCAATGCTGCCACCAACGGCTATGTTGCCGGCTCCACCACTGATATGTCCGATGCCTTCCGTATGCTGTCTGGTATTACCGGCATCGAGGATGCTGACTGGGAGTATACAGCTGATGCCACAAAAGCAACTGCTGATCATAACCTCTACTCCGGGGTTGCCCGTTCTGATGAGGCAACGAACACCACGTCGACAATCAGCTCACTCTGTGCGCAATGTCACGGTGCGTTCCATAACGGTGCAGGCAATATCAGCAGCAGCACCTTTGGTTCTCCATGGGTACGGCACCCTACGGATTTTGACATGAGTGCTTTGGCCACAACCTCGGAGTATGCCGGTTATACCGCCTACAATCTTGAGGCTCCGGTTGCTTCGGTCACCTTGAGTGGCGCAACCATCGTGACAGCCATCGACTACATCGGTGGTGCCGGATCTGCTAACGGAAATGCGGTTGTGACCTGTATCTCCTGCCATCGGGCCCATGGCTCACCAAACGCTGACTTGCTGCGCTGGGATTACTCTGGGATGGATGCCCATGCCGGCTCAAATACCAGTGGCTGCTTTGCATGTCATACCACGAAGGATGATGTATAACAGCAAGACAGGGTAACGTCTTGGTAATGAACACCGCAACGGCTCAGAGTTTATGGGCCGATGCGGTGTTTTCGTGTATGCTGGTTAGTATAAGCTGTGGGAGCGAAGTCGGAGTCTGCGCTTAGTGCTCCTGCAGCTTTTTTTACATGTCGGGATTCAGCAAGATCACGAATGCTTTAAATCTTCGTGCCCTTGCTGAACGTCGAGGTTGTCACGCTGCTTGCCATGATCATGGCGGCTTGATGAATGGGGGAAACATGTTTGGAGGAGAGACGTTGAAAGGAGTGAAGCAAAGTTCAAGACAGATCGGCATGTTGTCTGTTGTTGTGACCGTTATATTGCTGATGGGTGGGTTGCTCTCTGTCGGTGCTGGTCATGCCTTGGCGGCTAATGTTATTACCGTGGTTTCTCCCCCCGATAATGTCTGGGTCACGGAAAAGGCGCTTTTTTTAGCGGGTATTGTCAGTGAAACCACCGTTACCCAGCTGGAGATCAAGGGCGTTAAAAATAACGCCCCCAAAAGCAAGATCAAGGTCGAAAACCAGGCCTTTGGTGTCATGATTACCCTTGATAAGGGAAATAATGAAATCGTTCTCTCCGACGGCAAGCAACAGAAAACAGTTCATGTCTATTATCTGGAATCTGAAGCCCTGAGAAAGGGCAAGGCTGCTCCTTCGGGCCTGAAACGCTTCTATGTCCATGCTAATCCTGCCGAACTCGACTGCAAGGAATGCCATAAGCTGAAACGGGGTATATTTAATTTCAAGCGGAATGTCCCGGCCAAGGCCAACTGTACCACCGGCGGCTGTCATAGCGATATGGGCAAGAGCGCGCATGTCCATGGCCCCGTGGGGGCCGGTGTCTGTATTTCCTGCCATAACCCACACGGTTCCTATAATGCCATGGCCATTGCCCGTACCGGTCAGGATTTATGTGTGGTCTGCCATCAGGCCAAGATTGAAGAATTTAAAGACAGCGTCATCCATAAGCCGGTTACCGAGGGTTGTATTTCCTGCCATAACCCCCATGAGTCTGCCATGCGTTTTCAACTCCGGGGGAATGGCGCCAGTGTCAGCAGCCTCTGTTTTAACTGCCATGAATCCAAGATCTTTACCAAGAGCCATCGTCATGGGCCGGTGGGCTCCGGTGACTGTATCGCCTGCCACAGACCCCATGCCGGCAAGTATAAAAGTCTGCTGATCGCCTCACCGGAAAAGGGCGAGGTCTGCTTTCAGTGCCATAAGGATCGCCAGCAGGAATTTTCCATGAAGTATGTGCATGCCCCGGTGCAGGATGATTGTAATAAATGTCATGATCCCCACAGCTCGGACAACCGCTTCCAACTCCACAAGGAGGGGGGGCAGCTCTGTGCCGACTGTCACGAGAAGAAGAGCCCCAAGCTCTATGATGCCATCAAGAATTCAAAATTCAAGCATGAGCCGGTGGAGAAGGGGCGTTGTACCGATTGCCATCGGGCTCATTCTTCCGATGTGAAATCCATGCTGAAGAAGAATACCGAAGAGCTCTGTTTCACCTGCCATGATGAATTGGCCGACGAGGTCGCAGGTAGCCAGTTTCGTCATGGCCCTGTGCAGACAGGTGACTGTATGGCCTGCCACGATGTTCATGGTTCCAATAACACCCGGATACTCTCCAAGTATTTCCCGGAGGAATTCTACATGGAGTATCGGCCGGAGAATTATGAGCTCTGTTTCGGCTGTCATAATAAGGATATCGCCAAGAAGAAATTCACCAAGACCCTTACCAATTTCAGGGACGGTGAATACAACCTCCATTATTTCCATGTTAACATGAAGAAGGGGCGCAGTTGTATCGCCTGCCATGATCCCCATGTCAGTACCCAGGCGAAACATATCCGCACGGAGGTGCCTTTTGGTGCCTGGTCGTATCCGATTTCGATAACCAAAGACAAGAATGGCGCCACCTGCGTTGTGGGCTGCCATGCTCCAAAGTCCTATGATCGGAATAAACCCCAGATTAAACCGAGCAGATAGCCCAGACAGGGGAGGCGGTTTTCTTCGGTACGAGGATGTCGTCGTTGTGAAAAAGTGACAGAAGGAAATAACGAGGAGATGAGGCAAGGCATACATTCTCGCACCGTTGTTCTTCTGTCATTTCTTTTTTGTGTGCTCATTATGCCTCAGGTAGCAGGAGGTGGGCAGGATCTTACGGCAAACTGGTCTCACAGTGATGGTAAGGATGAGGTTGCGACTGATGAGTATTTCTTAACCTACACCCTGGACCTGAAACAGGAGGTCACTGAGGCGATGTCTTTGCAGGAATCAATGCGTTACAGCTCGGGCTGGCGTGAAGAGTACGACACCCAGAGTGTTGATCCCAGCATGCGTTTTGGCATTAGCAACGATCTGTTTGTTTTTGAGCTTTTTGGCTCTGCCAGTCAGCAGCGTAATACCATATCTGCCGATCAGAAGAGGGCAAGTTGGGAGGCAGTGTGGGCCAGTTCCTGGGAAAAGCGTTTCTGGCCCAATCTGCGGACCACCTACGGTGAAGATTTTCAGGAGGATGATAATTCTCCGAGATTAACCGATAGTGAAAATAAAAATGAAAGTGTGGCCCTGGACTGGGATTTTGAGCTTTTTAAAACCTATTTTAACTACAACCGTAACAAATATAACAACATCGCCACTGACCGGCAAAGCGATAGCACCAGCAATTTTGCCCGCCTGGAGGCCGATCATAGTTTGTGGCAAAATCGCCTGACCTTTGGTTTTGCCAACCAGTTCTCCGAAAATCGTGAGAAATCCACTACGGCCCTTGGCACGACAAGCTCTGCCCTGATTCGTCAGAGCCTGTCCCAGGTTCTCCATGGTCTCGACGTTGCCCCCTTAACCATAACTACGGCTGGAGAGCTCAACGCGGTGGCTGCCCTCCATGATGGTGATCTGACCACAGCCTCTTCTGTGGCCACCAACGGCATTGATGTCCCCTCCCCCCATAGCATCGCCATGAAGACGGATTTTAAGATCATTGACGAGATCTACCTGTATACCGCCGTAGATCGTGCCGCAGTGGCTGCAAGTTTCACCTTTGCCCTCTATACCAGTGATAATGGTAGCAACTGGCAACTGAGTACGAACTCACTGCCTTTCAGCTATAATAGCGCTGAAAAACGTTTTGAATTCCCCATTCCGGCCTTGAATAATCTGTGGCTGAAACTGGTTATCACCTCAAGTCCCTTGACCACGGTGGATTTTACAGAAATTGAGGCCTATCAGCGAGTCACAGGCGTGGATAAGGCAGAGCTCACCTCCACCTCGTCCAGCATGATCACCGATCTGAACCTTGGCGCTCGGTTGACTGATACTCTGACCCTGACCTATAACCTCTCTTTTGAGAACGGTGAATATGGCTCTGGGGTTGAGTATGACCGCTCCAGCCAGGCTGGGCACCTCACATGGCAGACCCTTGCCGCCTTGACCACCACGGTGGGAGTGAATGAGTCGAAATCCCAGAACGGCGATGCCGACGAATCTTCCAGCCGTTCCTATACCCTGAATATGGACGCCATCCCGCTGGATACGGTTGATGTCAATATGGGCCTTACCAGGTCTGAAGAATATGAGGGCTCAGAGCGTCAGTCGGTCAATCATAACGTCGGCTTGTTTACCACGGCAGCCCTCTATCCTGATTTGGATGCCAGTGTTGATCTTAACTATGGCTGGATCAAACAAGAAGACACCGATCTAACCACCAGAAATTATCACACCATTCTTACCCTGACAGCCCGTCTTGTCCCCTCTGTTACCGCTGATCTGACCACGGATTATCAACACACCTTGGGCGATGACGGCAGTGAGACCACCGGGGCTGATCTCAGTATTAACTGGCGGGCAAGTGATATGCTGTCGATGCATGTGTCCGGCAACAAGGAGTGGCTCGGCAGTGACAGCCAAAGTGAAGGGGCTAGCGTTTCGCTCTCTTTGGCTCCCACAGATACCACCCAGTTTTCCATGAACTATATTTACGCAAAAGCCATCAATCGCATTGATAAATATTCCCTATTTGGCAGCTGGTCCCTGGGGCCCCATTTTACCATCCAGGGCAATGGCAGTTATTCTGAAAGTCAGGGCGAGGAAGAGTGGCTGGTACAGTCGCAATTGGTGGCCAGGTTTTCTGTTATGTAGCAGCGAAACGGCTTGGACCTGAAATGGCTATGGTGTGCTGGTTGGCAAGGTTGTACCTTTACAGTTTGGCCACGGAATCCACGGAAGGCACGGAAACCAAAACGGAAGGCACGGAAACCAAAAAAGGTTTTTTCAGAGGGTTCCGTGGATTCCGTGGCAAAAAATCGGTTTACGGGGCTGCAGAGTTTACCCCTCCTCCGGTTTCATGAGGGTGTACTATATAATGATGAGGCATATATAATTATGAAAAGAATATTTGTAGTCTTGCTGCTGCTCTCTTTAAGCGCATCTGGTTGTGCGATGAGGGGGGGGCTTGAAAGTTTCAGCAGGGAAAATATTGATATTGGTTTTGTCAGAAGCATAGCTGTTCTCCCCTTGGAAAATAACAGCAAGGATGAATATGCCCCGGAACGGGTTCGCAATCTCGTCATGACTCAGGTTCTTGGCCGGGGGCTTTTTGACGTGATTGACAAGGGGGTGGTGGATAGTCTTCTCCACGAGGAGGCCATTGATCCCGGCAAACCCCTGGATCGTCAGGCTCTGCGGCGCATAGGCCAGCGCCTTAATATCCAGGCTGTCATGCTTGGCACCATTGATCTTGCCGACGAGGGTCGGAAAGGGGCGGTGGTGTATCCTGAATTATCAGTAACCATGCGTCTGCTGGAGGTGGAGAGCGGCCTGGTGATCTGGCAGGCCAGCGGTCATGAAAGTGGCGATTCAGCCTGGCGCCGGCTCTTTGGCCTGGCCTCGGTGGGGCCGTTTGAGCTCACGCTGGCCCTTGTTGATAAAATACTGAGCACCATACCCCATTGAGGTTGCCATAAGGGCGATGCGTTATCGTAAAACCTTCATACTGCTGCTTTTGATGCTGACCACGCTGCACCCCCATGTCGGGTTCAGTCAGGGCGTTAAGGTTGCCGTTATGCCCATGGAGGATTTGAGCCGTGGGGGGAATGGTTTGAACCTTGCCATTACCCAGCGGCTTAGTGATGGTATGGCGGCAAAGGGTTTTGCCATGGCCGATCAAAATGAGGTCATCACCTTTATGGTGAAAAATAGGGTACGCTGGCTTGGATATCTTGGCAGTCAATATGTCCGCCGTCTTCATGATGACCTTGGTGTTGAATATCTTCTTCTTGGTTCAGTGAATCAACGGCGGGTCAAGAAACCCTTTGCCCTTGGTCTCACCTTGCAATTAATCAGGACCGGAGACGCGCAGATAATCTGGGCGCAAAGTACTGAGTTGTCCGGTGCCGATGAAATTGGTCTGTTGGGGTTATCACAGCCCCAGGACATGGATGAGATGGAGGAAATGGTGGTGCGCAGGGCGCTGTTGACCATTCCTGCTGATTTCCAACATGGTCGGCCCCTGGATATTCGTGAGACTATTGAGTCGGTTGAAATGGGGCCTGAAATCTTAAAGCCTGGTGATATGGTTCTTTGTCGCATCAAGTTGGGAGTCTTACCGGCCAGCCTTTTTTATACTTCAGTCTCTTTGTATGTTGATGAGCGTATTATTGAGGCCAGCTATCACGAAGATGAAAACAGTTTTGTGGCATCGTGGCCGGCTGCGCTCAAAAATGAGCGCTATCCTGTAATGGCAGCTATTTCTCGCCCTGGTGTTGCAAACCAGGAGGTGCTTATTGGTAGTTATCTTGTTGATAACCAGATACCGGCCTTGACTCTGCAGCTCAAAGGTCAGGAGCTTAATGGCATTGTCGTGCTCCAGAAAAATGTGGCCATTGTGCCCCTTATGAAAAATCCAGAACCCATCAGTCGTTGGTTGATGACAGTACGCGATAAAGATGGTGTCGAAATCATGAATGATGAGGGCTGGGACAGTTTGCCAGATCGGTTTTCATGGTGGGGGCAAGCAAAAAATGGTGCTCTGGTGGGGGATGGCTTTTATACCATTAATCTTACGGTCTGGGACAGGGCAGGTAACAAGGCTTTTGCTGAAGAAGCAATCCGGGTGATACGCCGGGAGCCCAAAATAGTAGTGGCCATGAAAGAGCAGGAAAACAGCCTGGCCCTGAACCTGGAATATGATGGTGAAATACCCCTTGCCTATTGGCGTCTTGAGATTCAGAACCAGAACGGTGATATTATTTCGGAAAGCAGTGGAACCGAGTCAACCGGCAGTCTTATGATGCCCCTTGCCGCTGTTGCCGGCCAGAACATGAGTTACCGCCTTTATGCTCAGGATATGCTGGGCAACCGGCTGCGCCGCAATGTGGCAGCCCTGGTTCCTGTGGAGGAGAAAAAAACAGAAGGAGAATCCGATTTTTTTGCTGATAAAGAGGTGAATAAGATGGCGTTGAGGGAGATATGGGTAGAAGATTTTTGATCTATACGATCATGGCACTTAGCTGCCTTTTTACTCTGAGCGGTTGCGCCGGGAAACGCCCCCATCTTCAGCAGTTTGCAAGTAGGTATCCTGTCCAGGCCTGTAGCGTCGGGGTTTTGCCCCTTATAAACAGAAGTGCATACAGTCAGGGCGACAAGATATTGTACAGGGTGATTATGGCCGAGCTGGTCATTCAGCGTCCTTGGCGTCTGGCACTGGAGGGTGATATCCGGAGGATTTATCGGGAATTGCGGCTCAGACCCTGGATCCAGCCCAACCCGGAACAGATGCAGATTATCGCTTCTCGCCTGGGGGTTGATCTTCTGGTTGGCGGCGAGATTTTGGAGATGGAGGAGCAGGTGGAAGGTGATCGAGTTAATCCCCGCCTTAAAATCCAGCTCCAGGTCTATAATGGTAAGGATGGAACCTTGTTGTGGTCTACCTATCACGGGAAACAGGGTACGGATTATCGAAAATTAATGCATTTTGGCCTGAGCAATACGGTAAGCGAGCTGGGCAAAAAGATGATGAAGGAAATTCTGGGGTTATGGGAAGAAGAAGAGCTGTTGGCATGCATAAACTGACATGGTTGGTCCTTTGGACACTGTTTTTTGTTGGCGGGATCAGTCATGATGCCCGGGCCTGGTTTTGGGATGATGCCTCGCTGGTGACTATTGGTGGCGAGACATTTTCAGCCCAGGACTACCGCGACTGGTGGCGGAACTGGCAGGAAGAAAATATGTCGCTCCCTGAGTCTCCTGATGAGTTTATCAACTGGCAGCTCATGGCCCAGGAGGGCACCCGCATGCAGCTCGACAGTGAACCGGACTATCAGCGTAAGGTGGATACCTTTCTGAAGGTTCGCTCTCTGATGATACTTAAAAACGAGGAAGTGGATGCAAAGGCCACGCCGACCAGGGCAGAGATGTGGGCCGTCTACGAAAAGGAATATTGTCCTCGTTGGAATATCGAGGTTTTTTTCTTTGAAACTGAAACGCAGGCTGCTGCAAAGGGCAAGGAGCTTGCGGCTGGTACAATCTCCGGGGATGACCTGAGGGCATTAACGGTCACGGATGGTGGTCCCCTCTTTTCTGAAGCGAAATGGCTGCGCGTGCCACAGATTAAAGAAGAGTGGCTTGCATCATTAAATGGCCAGAAACCTGGGTATGTTACAGCCCCGCAGGCCATGGGCAAGCATTTCATGATCCTTTATTTAGTGGATGAAAAAGGCCCGGAAGAAGAAGATTTTGCTCATGTTATGGCAACCATCCAGTCAAAGGTCAGGGACCAGCTCAGTGCTGACCTTACTTTTAAGCTTGTTCAGGATTTGAAGAAAAAATATAAGGTCAACGTTGATGAAGAATTTTTGGCCACCATTGGCGAGACTTCCCTTGATCTTGAAAGCTCGGAGAAGCCTGTGGTCACAACGACTCAGGGGGATATTAGCGCTGGCGCTTTGCAGGCCATGATGGCAAAAGAGCGTCAGTTCAGGAAACAGTATAATTTCAGTCCCGAAGACACGCAAAGCCTGAAAGAAAGGGTGGTGGGAAGTATGTTGGCCCAGACACTGATTTCCTGGGATGCCATCAACAGGCATTATGAAGAAAAGGAGCCCTTTGCGGCGGTGTATCAGTTTTACCGCAAGCATCGGCTCACCAAGGAAATTGAGAAACGTTTTATTCAACCCAAAGCAAAGCTGGACGAGGCAGAGGCCAAGGCCTATTATGAAGAGAATCAAGAGAAGTTCTCCCATCCTGAAATGATAAGTTACGTTCTTGCCGAAGGGGAAGAAGAATTGATTAACCGGATGCGCCAGGACGTTACCCAGGGCGAAGATTTCTTAGAGGTTGCCGCCAAGCATTTTCCTGGCGGTCTGCCTGTCATACAGGTGCCTGTCAGTCATCTTGATGCCGCTCTGAAAGGGCCTTTGCTTGCCCTTAATAAGGGCGAGGTGAGTATGCCGTTTGCCATGGATCATAATTTTGCCATGGCCAAGGTCGTCAATCGGAGACCTGCTATGCCTGTGCCGTTTTTGCAGGTAAAAGAAGAGATCGACAAGAAACTCAGTGATGAAAAGTTTGCAGCAAGCCGCAAGGAATTTCTTGATCAGCTTAAGAAGAAATCCGCCATAAAAGTAAACAACAAGACCTGGAGTAAGCTACGCAAGGAGCTTGAGCAACAAAATGAATCTAAGGAAAACAAGTAAGTTTATTGTCCTGTTTGTCCTGATCTGTGGTCTGGGTGCCTGTGTTAAGGAGCACCCCCGGCAGGCTGCGCGCAAGGGATGTCAGGATTGCCATGCCGATATGGCAGCTGCTTTTAAGCAAGGGAATGTTCACAAGCCTGTGGCTGATAATGCCTGCAGTGCTTGCCATCTCCCCCATGGAATTATAGGTGGTATTTTTCTGCGTCAGGAATCTCCCGGCCTTTGCTTCCGCTGCCACCAGCAATTGGCATCTGCGGTGGGTGATGTCTCTGTTCATCAGCCCGTGCAGAAGGGCCAGTGCGGGAAATGTCACGCCAGCCATAATGCGCCCCAGGAGCATTTGTTGCAAAAAACAGTGAATGAATCGTGCTATGAGTGCCACGCCAGACAAAATTTCGAGCGGAAAAACGTCCATCCTCCTCTGCAAGATGGCTGTACCTTCTGTCATAATCCCCATAGCGCCGGGCAACCGAAGCTGCTGGTTCAGGAGGCCGATGCCCTTTGTCTCAGTTGTCATGACGCAAAGGCTGAAGCCTTAAATAAGGCCCATTTTGGTCATGTTGTCGGCAGCACCTGTGTCAGTTGCCATAATCCCCATAGTTCTGACGGGCCTGGGTTGTTGAAGGCCGATGTTCATGGACCCATGGCAAGTGGTAAATGTACCTCCTGCCATGCTGCCGGTGAGGGCGGAGCCTTGCTGCCGCCCGCCAAACCAGATGCCCTTTGTGTCTCCTGCCATCAGCCCGTCTATGATAAGGCTGCTGGTGTTCATAAGCCGGTGATGGAGGGCAATTGCAGCAAGTGTCATGATGCCCATGCCAGTGAGGATACATATCTCCTGGTTACCAGTCCAGACCGACTCTGTTTAGAGTGCCATACGGATGAGCATGGAGCAAAAATGCGCAGCCGTCATGAACCCTATAAAAAAGGAACCTGTCTTGATTGCCATGCCGGACACGGTAAGACAACCAATAAGGGACTCATTGCGGAACCTGTCGCGCTCTGCGGGAAATGCCATGAGCCGGGCAAATATGGCCAGGGCGCCTTTGGCCATGCTCCGGCCGCCAAAGGAGAGTGCCTGACCTGCCATCTGCCTCATACCTCCCAGGAAAAAAGCCTTCTCGTCAAACGGGACGGCGATGTGTGCATCAAATGTCATAAGGGGGTGGGCGAAGAGCTTGGTAAGTTTAGTCTGCATATGCCCTTTGCTGCCGGTGAATGCAGTCGGTGCCACAGCCCCCATCAGGGTACCTTGAAGAATCGCTTAACAGCATCCACTGACAACGGTGAACTCTGTTTGAGCTGTCACAAAAATTCTGCCACGGAGCAGAAAAAGGAGCATGGGCACTCGCCCTTTGTGGAGGGTAAGTGCCAGACCTGTCATGTTCCCCATGCCAGCGATAATTCTTTTGTTCTGCGCCAGCCTGAAGGGGAGATTTGCCTCTCCTGTCATCAGAATGTCGCCAAACTGGTTAAGGCGGGTACATTTGTGCACTCGCCGGTGGCTGCCATGAACTGCGGTGTTTGTCATGTCGCCCATGGTTCCGGGGAAGCGAAACTGTTGATGAAAAAGAAACCTGAACTCTGTCTGACCTGCCATCAGGATATCCAGCAATACTGGCAGGATGGGGTGGCCCATGCCCCGGCCCTTCAGGATTGTGGGCTTTGCCATGCCCCCCATGGTGGGGCTTCTCAGGCCCTTCTGAAGATGGATGCTGCGAAGCTCTGCTTTTCCTGCCATGATAACAAGGCCGCTCGTTTTCGGAATGTTCATCAAGGCATGGAACCCAAAGGCACATCCTGTTTGAGTTGCCATGATCCCCATGGCTCTCCTGAGAAGGGATTGCTCTATCCGGTGCACCATACCCCGTTTAAGAAGGGGGGCTGCAAGGCCTGTCATGGGGAGGGAAACTGATGAAGATTCGTTTTGCGATACTGCTTGCAGCAGGCGTCCTGGTCTTATTTTGTAATTCTGCCTTGGCTGCGCAGGGATGCATCAGCTGTCATCCCAAAAAGGAATTCAGCGGCAAGATTGTTCATGAGCCTGTGGCCCAGGGTAAATGCACCCAGTGCCATAATCCCCATGTCGCCAAATTCAAGGGTTTGCTCCAGAAGCAGGGTGGCGATCTCTGCTATTCTTGTCATGGGGAGGCTAAAAAGGCCTTTGGTCAAGGGGTGCAGCACCTGCCGGTTCGCGAGGGGAAGTGTCTGGCGTGTCATAGCCCCCATGCCTCAGCCCAGAAGGGTTTGTTGAGCAGGCCAATTGCCGACAGCTGTTTTAGTTGCCATGAGTCCCTTGCTAAAAATGAGTTTGCGCGGAAACATAAGCCCTTTGCCGAGGGGAACTGTGTGGCCTGTCACCAGCCCCATAACGCTGACAACTACCAGCTCCTTAAGGAGGATAGCGACAAGCTGTGTCTGGGGTGTCATAGCCAGCCGGATGCCTTGGCCGGTCATAAGGGTTTCCCTGGCAAGGCGGGCAAATGTCTCTCCTGCCATAATCCCCATGGCGGCAAAGGCAAGGGCCTGATCCGGGCAAATAGTCATGCCCCCTTTAAAAAGGGTTGTACCTCGTGTCATGGCAAAGAGGCCAAGGGCAGCGAGTTATGTCTGAGCTGTCATGCCGGGGTCAGAGAGCAGATGCTGGCTCCCCATACCCATATGTTTGCCGGGGATGGCACCTGCGTGGAGTGTCATAGCCCCCATGCCTCTGACATAGCGGGTCTTCTCAAGGCCCCCTATGAGCAGCTCTGCCGGTCGTGCCATACCGACACCTTTGACCGGAACCGACGCAGCCTCCATCCCCATCCGAAGACCGAGAAATGTACGGACTGCCATGATGCCCATGGCTCAGATAGGCTGGTGATGCTCAATGCCGATGGCAATGCTGTTTGTTCACGCTGCCACAAGACTCAAGGTGAGTTCAGTCATCCGGTGGGCAGTGACATCGTTGATCACCGCACTGGCCAGGGCATGACCTGCCTTTCCTGTCATGATCCCATGGGCACTGAGTATCGCTATAATCTGAAGCTCAGCGGTAAAAAGGCCCTGTGTGTACAATGTCACCGAAGCTATTAGTGACTTAATCGTTAACCTTTGCGAAAAAAAGGTAAGCGAGGGACGAGACTCCGAGAGACTGGAGAATCATTGTGGGAACTACTTACTTTTGGTTAGCTCCAGATAGCGAGCAAGCGAGACCTTCGAGTCACTTATACCCCTCAGGTAAGCGCTAGACTCCGAGGTGGTACTGAAATGAGTGCCGGTCTTAAAAAATATTACCGTCAAAGGTGTTAGAGGAAAAAATGGATACCATCTGGATTGTAAAAAGATGTTCCCTGCCAGTGGCCGGGGTTGTGGCTCTCCTTTTCTGTCTGGCCATCCCCGGTCACGTTCGGGCGACGGACGCTCCAAGCCCCTGGAAATTAGCCTTCACTTTGAGTGACAAGAGCCTCCATGACGCCTTGCCGACAGCGCTCTATGTGGATGGTGACAAGAAACGCTATTATATGGTGGACAGTGCCGGCGGTCGGCTTGCCTCTTTTGATGACCAGGGCGCCTTCCAGAAAACATTCAGCCCTGAGGGCGGCCTGCTTAAGCCTTTTGACATGGTTCGCCTGGATGAATCGGTTCTGGTTGTTGTTGAAAAGGGCAAAAACTCCCTGACCAAAATCGATTTTGCCAGCAAAGAAACAACGAGGGTGGTGGTCCAGGATCAGGGGCGGCAAGTCATGGTCGACCGTCTTGAAAGCTCGGCGGGCAGTCTCTATGTTCTGGATAGGGCCACCGGGCAGATATATCGTCTGTCGGATTCTTTTAAGATTGAGCAGCGCTTCCCTCTGCCGGAAAACAGCGGTGGTATTGTTGATTTCAAGATTGTCGACAAACAGATATGGGCCTTGGGGCAACAGGAAAAAACCCTATATGTCTATAGCGACAACGGTTTAATCACGAAACGGATAGATATCTCGGACTTGGTGAAGTTTCCAGTTGCCCTTGCCTTGGATAACGGTGGTCTTGTCTATATTCTCGACCGGCATCAGGGCGAGGTGATTGTTCTGGATCGCAAGGCCAAGCTCAAATACAGATTTCTTGATAAGGGCCATGGCCCGCAGAGCCTTTATTATCCCATGGAGATTCTTTTTGATCCCTGGGGCCGTCTGTGCATTGTCGATGAGGGTAATAATCGGGTTCAGGTGTTTGGGCGGTAAAGGAGGAGTATGGACTCTAAGAAATATATATGGATATGCTTAGCCGTCCTGCTCGTGTTGCCCTGGGCTGCCCGGGCCAAGGTCTCCGGGTCCTGTGTCAATTGCCACACCATGCACAACAGTCAGGCCGGTAGCCCTATGGCTTTTACCATGGCCAGCGGTGTAAAGACATACACCTCGGTGGCCAACAAGGGACTGCTCACCACCGATTGTGTGGGCTGCCACCAGGGGGGCAACAGCAGCGGTTCTGTGCCCTACGTCTTTGATGCCGCCGGCCCCACCTATGGGGCCACCGGCACCGAGGGCAACACCCTGGCCGGCGGTAATTTCTACTGGGTCAGCACGGGCAATAATCGGGCCGGCCATAACGTTGTGGATCTTGCAGGTCAGGACCTGGAACACGGCAATAAGCCTCCAGGGGGGGCATTATTGCTCAGTCAGCTTACCTGTGCCGGCACCTATGGCTGTCATGGTTCCCAGGGCCAGGTCGATCCAACCCTGTCCGTGCTGGGCAGCCATCATAAAAATGATATGTCGGCCTGGAACGACGGCAGTAGTGTGGCTAAGAGTTATCGTTTCATCGAAGGTGTCAAGGGTCTGGAAGATGGCGATTATGAGTTTCAACCCACCAGTGCGGCCCATAACAAGTATTATAGTATCGACCGCACCGGAGAGTCAGACAGCGCTGGCACCATCAGCAGTCATTGTGGTCGTTGCCATAATGACTTCCATAATGGCACTGGTGAAATTTCCGCCGGCATCTTCACCAATAATGTCTGGATCCGCCATCCCACCGATTACGATATGAGTAATGCCCGCTCGCAGGGCCCCACCTTCAGCACCTCGGAATATTATTATTACAATGATTATCAGGGGGCGGGGAATCCCTACAGCGTAATTTCGCCGGTGGCTACCGCCGATACCTCGACCACCCTCAACAGCGTGGTCTATGGTCAGGCCAATGATGCCATTGTCATGTGTCTTTCTTGTCATCGGGCCCACGGCAGCCAGTTTGACGGCAGTTTGCGGTGGGATTATAAGAACTGGCCGGGAACCGGCTTTAACGGATGCGCCATATGTCATACTGCCAAAGATTAAATATGTTGCCACTGTCGGTGACCCTGGCGGGGCTCCTCCTGCTGCCAGAGGCGTTGTGGGCAGGGGGCTATCTTGATTCGGCCCACGGTTCAAGCAGCGCTGGGGTGGAGCGCTCGGCAACCACCAGCTTTGCCACCGGCAATTGCCTCCATTGTCATGAAACGCATGCCAGCGTGGCCGGCTCTGAGCCAGCGCCTACGGCTGGCACGCCAAGCGCCTACACCCTGTTCGCCACCAATTTCAATACGAGCGCCGTGCCTGGCTCCTATCTGGTGGCTGATAATGTCTGCTTTTACTGCCATAGTGCCTCTGCCACGGCGCAGGTGGTGGTCAATGGTGATTACGCCACCACCTTCGGCGGTGACGCCTCGGGTACCCTGCCCCAGTATATTATGGAAGCCTTTAACCAGCGCTCCTACCATAACCTGGGTGACATTCATAATTTTGTTGATGGTGAGAGCATCCTGTTCCCCTGGTACAGCGAGTATTCCAACCCTTGTAACGCTTGCCATAACCCCCATCTTGCCAAGCGGAATTATCAGGATTTCAGCGCCCCTCTTTCCAGCGCCATCTCCAAACCCACCGACCATTTCAACCTCTGGGGCCAGACGGAGTTGATGTCGTCCTACAGCAGTTACGAGGCGCCCTATGCCAATGCCACCAGTACTGCCAGGGAGCCGGATGGATCCACCACGGCGGATGGCTCGAAAACTGCTGATTATGTCGGTTTCTGTACCAATTGCCATAATACGAGCAACACCATCTACAGCACAACCCTGGCCAGAAATTTGCGCAGCATAGACTGGTCGAGCAGTGGTGACAAACATGGTGGCTTGGTGCGGGAAGGACTCCTTGATTCCCTGAATCCTTATACCGCAGCCGCTGCCACCAAGAGCAATTTTCTCCTCTCTTGCCTGGACTGCCATGAGCCCCATGGTTCCTCAAATATCATGCTGCTGCGCAAACGAGTCAATGGTGGCGATCTGAGTGCCACCATCACCACAACCAATGTCATGGGAGCCCTGTGTCGCCAATGCCACAAGGATGATGCCGCCGCCAGTGCCGGTACGAATACCGTCGGCAAATGGCAATACATCCATCACTATTCTTCTGATCGGCCTTATTCGCCGACTCAGTGTGCCCTTTGTCACGGTAGTGGTGGTTCAAATCCTCCACCAATTCCCTGTGGCAATTGCCATTTTCACGGAAGTGATGATAGTTGGGCGGGAGCCAGGCAGACCAATCGCAAGACTTTTTAATATGAGTAATGATACGCTGGGGGAAGCACTCGAAAATGGAAATCAAGGTTTTTACTAGGGGCTCCGGTAGGGAATGGAGGCAAGTTATACTATTGTCTTTAATTCTATTTGGAATTTTTTTTGGCTTAAATGGTTGTGTGAAGGGGGCGGGCGTCAGCTCTTCTCCTCTCGTCCCTGGCCAAAAGATGTCGCCCCAGGAGGCCCTGGTCACGGTTTTTGTCCAACTGGCCCAGGATAATGGCGGCGAGGCCTGGCTGAAGATCTCTGCTGTGGAACTGGTTGGCGAGACCTCTATCGTCCCCCTTGTCGGCGGCAACAGAGAGCTGGCGGCCGCGGATATCGGCGGCGGTCAGCGTTTTTTGGCCCGTGGTTCGGTCTTGGCCGCTGACTACCGTTTCCTGCGCCTGAGTCTGGAGAACGCCGCTCTGCTAAGGGGCGGCGAAAAATTCTTGCTTGCCCTGGACAAGCCGGTTGTCGATCTCCCCTTGCCCGGCAATTTTCAACTACAGGCAGGAGAGAGTCGGGTGCTCATCATCTCCTGGGATGATAAGGCCTCTGTTGGCCAGGCCTCCCATTTTACGGCCAAGATGGCGGTGTTAAGTCCCCACCAGCCCCTGCTTGCTGATCTTGCCTATGTGAGCTGCCCGGACATTGATACCCTCTACCTGCTCAGTACCGATCGCAATCGGGTCTCTGGCTCCCTTGCCATTAAAGGTCGGCCTTCCCATATGGTCTATTCGGCGGCGAGAAAGAGGCTCTATGTTCTTTCGGAAAAGCAGTCAACGATCACCGTGGTAGAAACTGCCACCAACCGCATTGTCGACCAATTTAAGATACCCATGATAGTATCGCCCTCCTATTTCATGAGCCCTCAAGGCAACTGGGGCTATATCCTTGATGAGGGCGGGAATTATCTTATCCGTATGGACCTTGTGCGGGGCTCCATGGATAAAAAGGTACGTCTTGGTTACCAGCCCCGCCACCTTGTCTGGTATGAAGCCAGCCAGCAGCTTATTCTGTCCTCCGCTCTTGATCAAAAGATCTATTTTGTTGACCCTGAAACCCTGGAAACCCGAGACATCGTCCCGGCAGGAAGTAGCCCCGACGGCCTGTTGGTGGATGGTGACTACCTCTATGTGGCAGAGCAGGGCGCCAATAATATCGGGATATTTGATCTCGACAGCCGTCAGGTTGTCAAAAGACTGGCTGTTGGTTTTACGCCGCGCCGTCTCCTGAAAAAAGATAATACCCTGTATGTCAGTAATTCCCGGAGCAACTCGGTGTCCCTTGTCCTTGTTCGGCAACAGCGGGTGGTTCGGTCCATAGCTGTGGGCAGTACGCCCCTTGAAATGGCCGCAGCTGACCGAAGCAAGTGGCTCTATGTGGCGGCCCAGGATGGTGGTGTGATTTCGGTTATTGATCAGACTTCAAACAAGGTGGCGACTACCATTGAACTTGGTTCTCGGCCTGCCGATGTCGTGGTCGTTGATTAAAGAATGTGATAGAGTTTTGAAATGAAGATGCCTTGTTTTAAAAGATTTAAAATATTTCTTTTGGGGCTAGCCGGTTTGTTCGGGCTAACCTGTATTATTGCTGCCGCGCAGGGTGATGCAAGTGGGACTGTTGCGCCGGAAGAGTGCTGTCGCTGTCATTTTCAAGTCTGCGAGGAGCGTGCCTCTAAGCGCTATGTCCATGCTCCTATTCTTGAAAATCATTGTGCTGTATGTCATGTCAAGGGAGGGATGCCGTCTGTTGGCCTTGGGGCTGTCCAGGAAGAGGCCAATGAGGAAATTGAATGGTTTGTCCGGGATAGTCAGGAGCATAACGAGCACTGGTTTGAACTGCCGTCGCATTATGCGGGTACCAAGATTACTCTCATGGCCAATGCGGGTGAGAACAAGGTGCTAAACCAAGAGATAAACTTGCCGACCCTTGATCACGCAGAACGCTTTTCCCTGCAACAGGGAGAGATTACGATTTCAGATCTCCGCGTTGTTGAGGTGAAAAAAGGAGTTTTTCTCTCTGCCATTATTGCCTGGAAGACGGATCGTATTACCGATGCCCAGGTATTCTATGGTGAAGGGGATTTAGGCTCAAGCACCGCACTTGACAACAGGTGGGCAACCGAACATGAGATTTTGGTTGCCGGGCTTGATGCGGGGAGCCGCTACAGGTTTGTCGTTGTGTCCCACGATATCTATGGCAATAAGGCCATGTCCCAAGAAATGATTCTCTCTACCCGTGATTTTTATAGCGAGCCTGTGCTCAAGCCCAAGGGGCAGCCTGGTCAGATTGCGATGAAGGCACATTTTTATCAGGAGCAGGGAAGGTTTTTTGCCCGTTTTGCAACCAGCCATCCGGTGGCTGTGCGCCTTGGCCGGACTGGCGAGCAGACCTTAAGAGTAGAGGCGAATGGGGTAGGAACCAATCGGCCACAAGAGCATCTTGAGTTGACCGATCCCTACTCGCTGACGATAACTGTCTGTGTCGGTTGCCATCCTCAGTCCAAGGGCGAACATTCACATCCTGTGGATATCCGTCCCAAGGCCGGGATGCATATCCCTCCAGAGTATCGCACCATGGCTGATGGCCGTTTAAGTTGTATGTCTTGTCACCAGGCCCACGCCTCGGACAATGAGTATCGTTTAACTCGGGCAAAGCGTAAGGATCTCTGTCTCGGCTGTCATCGTAACTTCGGCTAAAGCCGATCAAGGAAGGTTGTCATGGAAAACTACAAGAGAAAGAAATTAAATATTGGTGTTAAAAGAGAGTTTCAACGGTGGCTGTTGCTTCGTATTTTGGGGGCTGTTGTTTTCAGTGCCCTGGTGGCTGCCCTTGTCCTTTATTTTTATTCACGCAAAGAACTGGGGGATTCTTTTTATACAGCCCACATTACCGTGCGCCGGGTCAGTGATCTCCTGTTGCCGGTCATCCTTGCTGGGTCGGCCGTCAGTTTGATCAGTGGCCTCCTGATTGCACTTTTCCTGCCCCAGAAGATAGCAGGGCCTCTCTATCATGTGGAAGAGGATTTTCGGCGGGTGGGTGAAGGTGATCTCACCGTCAAAATCGTCTTGCGGGAGGGGGACCCCCTGCAGGATTTTGCGGCTGTGGTAAATTCGAGTATTGCTGAGTTGCAGGGCCGAGTGGCAGAGGTCCAGCTCGGACTCAAAGATGTAGAGCAGGGCGCCCTTTCTGATACTCAGCAGTATGCCTGTCAGCAGCTGGCCAAGTTCAAGGTCTGACAACTCCGGGGCCAAGATGATGCCTTAGATCTGCAGGTTCATTTTGGTGAGGATGACGGAGAGGTAGCCTGACTCCTGTGTTGGCAGGCTGAAACTCAGATCATGGGTGCGCTTCATGTGTAACTGATGGTGTTCGGCAAAAAGCTTTTGACCTCTTGGGGTTATAAAGACTACCAGCACAGAGCGTCGGTCTACTTCGTGCCTTTTGCGCTTAACAGCGTCCTGCTTTTCCAGGCCATCCACCATTCCGGTAATGGTGCCGGTGGCGGCCTCATCTGTGCGGCCAGTTCCTTCATCCGCAATTCTCCTGCATGGCCGATAATCTCAATGGCGTGCATCTGGGTCGGGCTAAGGCCTGATTCTTTCACCACCTCCTGCTCCCAGGAGGAAATCTTGACGTAAAATTCAATGACCTGTGGGCTGAGATATTCCAGTTTGGGATCTTTTTTTTGGTTCCTGTATGGTGATCAGCCAGGAGCGGGGCTAGAGAAAGGGTGGAGAAAAGCAGGGTGAGCAGTCCGGCCGTGCGCATGACGGCATTCTTGACTCAATGTTGTTGGCAGTTATGCAACAGGCGGGTGGTTTTGAGAATAGAGGAGATGATAGCAGCGCTGGATTTTTTTTGTAGATCGGTTATATGGATGGTGTACTCATGGTAGCTCATTGATTGATATGGATCCAAGATGATGTTTGGTGTGTGCCATGACTGCTGTCGAGAAACTAAAAATAACGGAATCGCCAGGGGTGTTATTCCCAGGTAAAACCCATTATGGAGTAAAACCATGATTTATTCCCCGGAAGTTGAAGAAATGTGCTGTGTGGCCAAGGGCCCTAAAAACGGCCCTGCCCCCATCCCCCAGGAGGGTGGCTGGACGCAGGTCAAGCAGATCGGTGATGTCAGCGGTCTGACCCATGGTATCGGCTGGTGCGCCCCCCACCAGGGTGCCTGTAAACTCACCCTTAATATCAAGAAGGGCATTGTCGAAGAGGCCCTGATTGAGACGGTGGGCTGCACGGGCATGACTCACTCGGCTGCCATGGCCGCTGAAATTCTGCCGGGCAAGACTATTTTAGAGGCACTGAATACCGACCTGGTCTGTGATGCCATCAATGTTGCCATGCGCGAGCTCTTCCAGCAGATCGTTTATGGCCGCAGTCAGTCTGCCTTTTCCGAAGGTGGCCTGCCCATTGGCGCTGGCCTTGAGGATCTCGGCAAAGGGCTGCGCTCTGTAACCGGTTCCATGTATGGCACAGCGCTTAAAGGGCCCCGTTATCTGGAGATGGCTGAAGGCTATGTCCTTGCGAACGGCCTGGATACTAATGACGAGATCATCGGCTATAAATTTGTCCACCTCGGGCTGATGATGGATGCCATCAAGAAAGGGGTTGATGCCAATAAGGCCCTGGCAGACGCCACCGGCACCTACGGTCGTTTCAGCGAGGCCGTCAAAATAATTGATCCGCGGAAGGAATAGGCTCAAAGGAGAAAGACATGGCATTGTTTGAAGGATATGAGAGAAGAATCGGCCAGATTACCCCTGTGCTTGCGCAGTATGGCATCTCCTCATTGGAAGAGGCCCGGCAGATCTGTGAAGACTATGGTGTTGATGTTTATAAGCTTGTAAAGGGCATTCAACCCATCTGTTTTGAGAACGCCTGCTGGGCCTATATTGTCGGGGCAGCCATTGCCATCAAGAAAAACCTCACCGTGGCCTCAGATATAGCCGCTGCCCTTGGCGAAGGGTTGCAGAGCTTCTGCATCCCAGGCTCTGTTGCTGAAGATCGGAAAGTGGGCCTTGGCCACGGCAATCTGGGCGCCATGCTGCTGCGCGACGAGACCAAATGCTTTGCCTTTCTGGCCGGCCACGAATCCTTTGCCGCCGCCGAAGGTGCCATTGGTATCGCCAAATCTGCCAATCGGGTCCGCAAGTCGCCGCTTAAGGTCATCTTGAATGGTCTGGGCAAGGATGCCGCCCATATCATCGCCCGCATAAACGGCTTCACCCATGTGAAAACCGCCTTTGATTATAGCAAGGGTGTGGTGAGCATCGTTGAAGAAACGGTGTACTCAGAGGGTGATCGAGGCAAGGTGCGTTGCTATGGCGCCGACGATGTCCGCGAGGGCGTGGCCATCAACCATCTGGAGGGTGTGGATGTCTCCATCACCGGTAACTCCACCAATCCCACCCGTTTCCAGCATCCGGTGGCCGGCACCTACAAGAAGGAATGCATTCAGCAGGGCAAGAAGTATTTTTCGGTGGCTTCAGGCGGCGGCACCGGTCGCACCCTGCATCCCGATAATATGGGGGCTGGCCCGGCGTCGTATGGCATGACCGATACCATGGGACGCATGCATTCTGATGCCCAGTTTGCCGGTTCTTCCTCGGTGCCAGCCCATGTCGAGATGATGGGCCTGATCGGTATGGGCAACAACCCCATGGTGGGAGCCACCGTGGCCGTAAGCGTTGCCCTGGAGCAAGCCTCCTGATTTTTGTCCCGCAGCATTTCAGCTGAGCAAAACGGCGCAATCCATCTCTTTGGATTGCGCCGTTTTTTTTTGTCCAGCACAGGTACGGCTGCTAACAATTCCTTTGATTCTGTTTTTACCATCTCTCAAAGCTGGATTATTTTCTCTATAACCGCTTGATATTGTTTCTGAATGCATTTTTTGCTGGTAATTCTTCCTATTTAAGAGTAGTCTTCACTACGTCTTTTGCAAGGAGATTCATGGATTTACCATACGCATTGGTGTGTCAGTATGTTAGGGGCTGAGCCGGGTTCTCAACTTATCCATAACGCGATTTAGTTGTCAGGGAATCAGGCTTAATTAAAGTTTAAGTTATGAGTTGGTCAGGCTTTTCGCACAAGTATGACCATAAGTTTTATGGATTATGAAAAAAATATGTCTTGAGAGTGCCAAACGCAAGTATACCCAACAGCGGCACGAGGGAACCTATCACTCCCTGTGGTATCGTGATAACTGGAAGGCCCAATGGCAGCGATTTCAGCACCATGATGGCCAGAAAGAGTTCACCTTCAAGGAAATGCCGACCCATCGCCGGAGATTGGCCATCCGTATGGCCAATCTGGACAGCCATCAGGTGGACGATGTGTCTGAGGGGGAGCAGGATTTCTCTCTGGGCCGGGATGGCAAGAAGGGGGACTGTCAAAACAATAAGACAGTTATCCGTCGTAAATCAAATACCCCCTGATCTTTATGGTTCGTTGAGCCATTCGATGATGGCAGGTGAAAGGTAGAGCCCTTCTAGAAGAGAGGTGGCCCATTCTTCACCCTGCACGCTCAGTCGGCGCGTCAGCCTGACAGCCGTGACCTGCACTGCCGGCAGGTCACTCCAGATAGTTGTTTCTAAAAAACGCCAGTATTGATGGTTGAGCTCTTTAGGCCTCATTGCCTGCCGGCATTGTTCACAGATAAACATGGTGTGATCAAGGTCTGGTTCTGCGGGGAGTGGCTCAACCTCTAGAGCTTCAAGGCCTCTGTTGCCATGGCCACAGAGCTCGCAGTGGGCCCGGCATCTTCTTGTCAAATCCTTACCAAGGTGTGCCAGGGCATCGATGCGAGCTTTTTTATTTGACACTCCTTTTGCCATGATGACCTCCGTGTATGGGGATGTGCCGAGCTTTCAATTTCGGCAAGGGGTAAAAAGTACCGCGCCAGGTTATGCCGCCCTGATGAAGGGTGATACCCACGGCTCGCCATAATGTGTAGAGTCTGATGTAGGGAGAAACAGGGAGCCAGAGCAGGTGTCTTTTTGGTATGTCGGCAACATGGGCAGCGCTGCCGAAAAGAAGGATGGAACAGCCGATGATGCAGGCATTGATGACCCTGGTTGGTCCACTGGTGAGAGCGACAGCCCAGTACGGCCAAATCCCGACAATAATTATGAAGATGCTGGCCGCAGCAACCTTAGCCATGCTGTAGTCTAAAGCGGCAAAGCTGTTTTTCTCCAACCCTTGAATCATTTCCTGAAGGGAATGGTACCAGGGTACCGTGACAAATTGCGAGCCACGGAGACACTCCTGCCTGAAGCCCTCGGTTTTGAGAAGGACACCCAGCAGCACATCGTCGATGGGGGACATGGCGATTTCCCTATGGCCTCCAATCTTTTCGTAGGCCTCCCGACGCACCAGGTTGAAGGCCCCTATGCCGATACTGTGAACGCTTTTAGGGTCAGATGCCTTCCAGGGCTTCAGGAAGCAAGCCAGGTTAACGCCAAATTCAATAACCACCATGTTGAGTAAACTGCCCGAGAGCACGACGCCAAACAGCAGGGTGAGGTGGTCAAGATTAGTGTCCTGCATACGCCGGATAGCTCGTTTCAAGGTTGAAGGCGCAAATGTGACATCAGCATCGGTAAAGAGAAGAAGATCACCCTTTGCCCTGTCCGCTCCTTCCTGTAAAGCGTGCTGTTTTCCCAGCCAGTCCGAGGGGAGTTCTGAGATATGCAAAACATGTATTTTGCTATGGAGTCGGGCAAATTGATCCAGCAGTGGTCCTGTCTGATCTGTGGAACGATCGTTAATAGCAATAATTTCAAAATGTTCATAGTCAAGAGTAATCAATGATTCCATCGCCTCGACTATGGATGTTTCTTCATTTAAGGCTGGGACGATAATAGAGACGTAAGGCGCTGGCGGCTGGACCTCAGGCGCTATGGAGCCCAGGTTTTTTAATTTAAAACTCCCCACGGCCATTTCAACACTAATGGCGAGAAGCACAAGGAGAGTCAGGATGGCAAGGGCATACAGGATCATGGTGTCAGTGTACCATGAACAAATTGGCTGGGTTGCTTGATATTTTGCCAAGGACCAAAAAACCAAAAAGGGCTCGGATCCACATGGATCTGAGCCCTTTTTGGTTGGTGCACTTACAGCTGATACTATTTGTTCAAGTCATGGGCAATGCCGTGGCACTGGCCGCATTTAGGGAAGTTCTTATGCATGGTTTGCGGATGCGGTTCGCCGTGGCAGGAGGAGCATTGCGGAACCATCTTATGCTTCTCCTGGTGACAGGTGGCACAGGAAAGCTTGGTGTGCTTGGTCTCTTTGCCTTGAAGCTTATTCATAGCATCCTCATGGCAACCCGCGCAGCTTGATGACGGTATCTCGGCGGGATAGCTGACTTGGAGCGGCATATGCGGCTTATGACAGGTGAGGCAGTCTTTTTGCACCATTTCCTTGCTGTGCGGCGAATGACAATGCATGCAGTCCGGAATCATCTTATGCTGGTCACGATGGCAGGTTGAGCAGTTTACCTGGGTATGTTTGCTTTCGTACTGTTGAAGCTGGGCCATCTGCTCGGAATGGCAGGTAAGGCAAGGCTGGGTAAGATTATCATCAATGCTGATCACAAGGGGGGTGTGGGGATTGTTGTGACAGGATGAACAGTTGGTCAATTTGAAATGGGGGGTGCCCTCATGACATTGGCTGCATTTGGGAAGTATTTCAGAAGTTATGGGAGGATGGCCGTCATGGCACTCAATACAGGTGATTGCTGTTCTGTGGGCCTGGCCATTGGTAGCAATATCGTTGGGGGCCTTTTCATGACATTTTACGCAATCGTCAGGAGTGAGGCCTGCGGCGCTGGCGGGTGTGGCCCCGGCCATAAATGCCAGGACAAGAGGGCTTGCCATCAGCAGGCAGGCCAGTTTCAATAGGTTGTTTTTGTGTTTCATTGGGCTCCCTCTTCGAGTGAAAAAATATATAAAAAATAAAGTAGGCGCGATTTAATCATTTTAAGCTTGTACACGTTTTATGCCGTTGAGAAAAAACAAGACCAAATATCGCTATCTTATTAAAAATATGAGATAAAAATTGGTTCTGCCTTGTTGTCAGCGGGAGAAATGGCAGCCGGCAAAGTCAGATTCTGGCTGGGATGTGGTCAGAAGTTGGTGGCTGTGAAAGGTATGGTAACACGCTGCTTTTGTTAAATTAATATCTGAAAATATTTGGGAAAAAGGAGAAGAAAAGCGTTGAAGATTGTGGGAGAAGTTTCTGAGGGTGAAAATACCTGCTGATTCAGGTATAGTGTCTGTGCAAATTGGATAATGTAATTACTAAAGAACGCGTCTCGGGCAGTCCGATAATAAATGATTTTTAATCGTTGCCTAGCGGGTTAGGGCATAGGGATACGAGTATGGAAAAGGTATGTCTTAACTGTAAGTTTTTTAAGGTTGATGACCTTCAGGCCGGGGTATGCCGCAAGGTAAAGGGCGAGGGTGCTCCACGGCCCCTTAAACGTCATGGCGACACCTGTGATGGCTGGCAGGATGCCGGGCAGCAGTATTCAATTCGGATGGGCTGGATTATGGCTCAGCAAAAAAAGGACGGTCCAGTTAAGAATTAAGGGCTGTTTGGTGCCCCATCTGAACAGGTTTGTATTTTGCGCCAAGAGCTGTTTTTTTTCTTAAAAATAGAGTGTAACCACCTACTCTTTTGGAGTTTTTTTAAGTAATACCGAAAGAATATGCTATGCTGTACTAGCTTGTGTCATATGGGTAGTTAGGCGTTGCTTTTTGTCCTGGAAATAGGTTAGGTGGAATGTGTTCCTGATCTTGAATAATATTAAGTGGTAAGAGTATATTTGCCGCGGCTCGTTTTCTGTGCCGACATTTAAAATTTGGAGAAAAGAAAAGGAGTACAGAAAGGCCAGCGTAGGCGGGGCGCCTGATTTTGTGCTAGCTGGTCTTTTGGCGGGGGTGTTGTAAAAATAATGGTGACATTTAAACCTGAAAAATATGGGAAATATCTTCTTCTCGACCGGATTGCCCGTGGCGGCATGGCCGAGCTCTACAGAGGAAAGATTGTCGGTGCCCAAGGTTTTGAGAAGATCGTCGCCATCAAAAAGATTCTTCCGCACCTTGTTGACCAGGAGGAGTTTGTTAAGGCCTTTATCGATGAGGCTCGGCTGGCAGCTTTTCTGCAGCATCCCAATATCGTCCAAATCTATGATTTTGGTGAAATGGCGGAAACCTATTTCATCTCCATGGAGTACCTCGCCGGTGTTGATCTCAAAACCGTCTTAAAAAAATCCAAAGACGAATCTAAACCTCTTAAGCTGGCCCTTTCCCTCTTTTATATCTTGCCCCAGATTTGCTATGGGTTGCATTACGCCCATAATCTCAAAGATTTTTCCGGGGAGCCTCTTAATATTATTCATCGGGATCTCGGTCCGCAGAATATTTTCATTACCTATACTGGTGAAATCAAGCTCATCGATTTTGGAATCGCCAAGGCCTCAAGCCATGATGCCACCACCTATGTTGGTTCGCTGAAAGGCAAACTGGCCTATATGTCACCAGAACAGGCCTCTGGCAAGGAGATCGATTACCGTTCAGATCTTTTTGCCATCGGCATTTTGCTCTATGAATTGGCCACAGGTCAACGTCTGTATACCGGGGAGTCGCAGGCGATTCTTCTTAAGGCCGGTAGGGCGGATTTTGTACCGCCCGAACGGATAAAGCAGGGACTGCCAGCCAGTCTGTATGCGGTGATCAATAAGTCCCTCCATAAAGATCCTGCCCTGCGCTACCAGTCTGCTGATCAAATGCGTCTTGATCTGGAGGCGGTGTCCCATGAATTAGGTGTTCGGGTCTCCCGCGGTCAGATGGCTGCGTATATGCATGAGCTTTTCCAGGATGAAGCCGCGCAAGAGGAGAAGGCCCTGAAGGCAGCAGGTCTTGCCGTTACGGCATACCCTACCGCCACCACACCTGAGACAGTTCCTAAAATTAGTGAGGATGATAAGACAATTGTCCTGGCGCCCCCCCCGAAGACAGGCAGCAAGAAGAAGATTTTTGCCATGGCAGTGCCCCTGGTGCTACTCGGCTTTTTGGCCATGTTCTCCGTTGACATGCCACTGACAGCTCCGATCCGACAGAAGGCGCAAGCCATGCTTGATGCCGGTAAACAGAAAATTGTGAACATGATGGGTCCTCTCCAGGAAAATTTGACTTCTGCCGGCGGGACAAAAGGTCAGGGCAGGGACTCTGGGCGCGATCCCTACATAGAGGCCATCAGCTTTTTTACCGGGCTTGAGAAGGATGTGGCGGCAGGGAAAAAGCCCGTTGTTGATCTTGGCAAAATGGATAAGCATGCCAGTTTCCTTGAAAAGGAACACTCCAAAGAGGCTTTTGACCATTTAACGATCATGGCCAAAAACTATCCCCAGGTAGCCATGGTTCATTTTTACCTGGGGAAACTGTATGCCTCTCGCTATGAAACCCACAAGGCCACAGACGCCTATCTGCTTACCCTGAAACTGGATCCGAATTTTACCGATGCCTATTTTAACCTTGGTTACATTTATGCATCCGCTGGGAAATATGATCAGGCTGAACAAATGTATGCCCAGGTTGTTGCTCTAAAACCATCCTATCTTGATGAAGCCCTTGTCAATCTGGCCGTCACCCAGCGCAAGCAGGATAAAAATGTTGAGAGTGTTCACTCCCTCCAGCAAGCCTTGGCGGTGAATCCAGGCAATCGTCTTGCTGCAAAAAAATTGAGTCAGTGGCAAGAGTAAGAAGCAATGGGGCAGAAAATGGCTTTGATGCAGAGCATACATCTCCATAAGCAGCGGCGAGAAACCGGAAGGTTTTTTTGTCTTTGGGGCTGTTTTTTTGTTTTTCTTGCGCTCACGGGTTGCCAGACCACTACGGTTGACAAGTGGAAGCCGGTGCAGAGCCAGCATAAGAATCAGGTCCATACGGTGACATGGGACCATGAAAATCTCCAGGTCATTGCCAAATGGTATACTGGCAGCGAACAGAACTGGAAAGAGATTGCCGATGCTAACCCCAATATTCTTCCCTCTCAGTTGAGATCTGGTGACAGAATTCTAATCCCCATCCTCCTGCTAAAAACGCGGGCCGCCATGACCAAGAGCTTTCTTGACGAGTGGCAGCTTTCTGAAAAGCAAAGAGAAGCAACGACAAGTGTAAAAAGGAAAGACGAGCCCGCTCGCCTTCTTGTTCCTAAGCTCCATAAGCTCAAACAGGATGATGGCGTTTCAGAGCAGGATGCCCCTCTTGATCTCACAGAGCCGGATGATGATGGCAATGATCTTGAGCTCTTTGGCCCCAAATAAGCCCTGGCCCCTGAAATTATGAAAAGCCTCCTTGCCTTATCCCCTCGAGTTTCAGCGGGTATGTGCTTTCTTCTTTTAGGGATTGGCGTGTTGCAGCCATGCTCTGCTGAAGAGGAAAGCATGCGCACCAACGAGGTGGATACTATCCTCGCTACCACCCGTATTTTTGACCAGAAAAATCTCAATAGAAAGAGCTTGAAAGAGTACGACTTTAATCATAGTCGTTTTTCTCAGACCTCCATGGTCAGGGCCCGTTTCGATTCGGCAAAATTTAATGGGGCACTTTTCCTTGATAGCGACTTGAGCATCTCATCTTATCTTGATGCCGATTTTAGCGGCAGCAAGCTGGAAAGGGTGGTGCTTGAGGGCAGTGATCTGCGAAAAGGCAGCCTCAACCGGATGAGCCTGATTGATGGCAAACTCGCCGGAGCCAATTTGAGTCAGGCCAATATGCAACGGATTTTTGTGGAAAAGTCTGATTTAAACAAAGTCAATTTGACCGAAAGTGATATCAGCAACGGTGCTTTCCAGGATGTTTCCCTCCATGAAACGCAGTTGGTGAAGGCCGATCTCCACGGCCTTGATCTGGTTAATGTCAGTCTGGACGCGACAAATTTCAGTCAGAGCAATTTAGGTGGTGCCACCCTGCGCTCTGTGACGGTCAAAAACGGCGGCGAGGTGAAAACGAGTTTTGCTGAAGCAAATCTTAACCACGCCCTTCTTTTTAATAGTCAGCTTGCCGGGATAGACGCGCGAAACTCTTATTTGTATGGGGCGTATGTTAAAAATGTAATTTTTGAAGGAGCTGATTTCAGCAATGCCATTTTGGATAATGCCTTTCTTTCCGGGGTTGACATGTCTAAAGTTGATCTCCGTTTTGCCTCGCTGGTGGATGTTGCCTGTCTGGGGGTCAAGTTCGCTGGCGCGCATTTGGGCAACGCCAATCTTGACGGCAGTGATCTCCGTGATGTTGATCTGACTGGCGCTCTTATGCCCCAGAGCCGCTTGACTCATGCTAATCTCTTAAGGGTTACCCTGTCCAAGGCACAGATGGCTGGGGCCCAGCTGTCGAACGTCACCATCGTTAACTCCATCTTAACAGAGGTTGATCTGGCTGATTCTCATCTTGAAGGGGCCACAATAAATAGCAGCAATATGGATAAGAGCAGTTGCCGTAACTGCCAGCTGACCGGTGTTATTCTGAGCAATAATTCAATGCTGAAGGCTGATTTCCAAGGAGCAAGTTTTACGGACAGTAGGCTTAGCGGCCTCCAGGTTGGGGGTGCCAATTTGAGTGGTGCTGATTTCTTTGGCGCTACGGCCCGGGACATAGTGGGAAAGGAAGCGGATTTCAGCAAGGCCACTTTAAGTAAGATGCAGCTTGCAAAATGTGATTTCAGCCAGGCGGATTTTCAGGGGGCCATCTTTGCCGAGACCAAGTTTGTCGAAGTTTCTCTGCGGTCGGCGATCTTGAAAAATGTGCAGCTTAAAGGTATGGATTTGCGCGGCGTTGATCTGCGCGGGGCTGATTTAAGTGGTGCAAATTTAAGTGGTGCCAATCTGCAAAACGTCGATTTGCGGGGCGCGATATTGGATATGGCTGTACTGAGTGGTGCTAATTTGACCACTGCAAACCTTGAGCGGGCCAGCCTGAGTGGCACAGATTTACGAGACAGCAAGCTCAATACTGCCAACCTGAAAGATGCCAAAATGACTTCGGCTCGTTTGGAGCAGGCTGATTTGCGGAAGGCAGAACTGTCCGGTGTTGTGTTTAATGGAGCGAGTCTTGCCGGGGCCAATTTCCAGGAGGCCAATGTCAAGAATGCCGATTTTAATGGGTGTGATTTTTCCAAGGCCAGAAATTTCAAGGAGGCCCTTAACCTTGACAGGGCCAAAGGTCTAGCCGAAAAAAGCAAATAATCTTTAGGTGCTTTGGAAAAAGTTGATTTCACAAGGTGCTTCTTACCGATTGCGTCGCAGTTCTTCCTGAATAGCCTCGCCAAGTTTTTCTATGGTGTATGGTTTCCTGATGTAACACTCCGCACCAAGTGCCTGCGTTTTTTCACCGCAGCCTTATCGTCAAGATGCTTGAGCATGTGCGAGGCCGCGACCCTGATCTTTTCCTCATGGTCGTTAACCAGGATTGTTTCGCCGTGTCCTCGTAGATCAGCAAAGGCTGGAATCTTCTGGGGCTACTAAGTCTCTTTCCTGCTGCGGTGCATCTTTAGCTGCAGCTCCCTCTTTTCTTCCGCTGGCTTAACCCGGTCGGCCAGTTCTTTCGTCAATGCGGCTGTCCGCTCCTGTACCTGTTGTTGGAGTGCTCTGTTCCAGAAAATAATCGGTGTGAAAAACATCACCAACACAAAGGGTGTCAGGATAATGATGCGTTGCGGTGATGTTTTTGAAGTTCTTTATGGAAGTCGGCACTCCGGCGACATTCCTGGAGAAGGGTAATGGTAATAACGACATGGATGATGACAAAAAAAGTGAGGAGCGTCACCCTCTCCGTAATGACAAAGAGATAGATGCAAAGATGGGCCGCTAGGCTGAACAGGACAATAAGGCGCAGCGGCAGCACCCAGTGCAAACAGATGACCGAACGGGAAGAGGGGGATTTTTTCAGGAATTTCTGGCAGCAGCCCATGACGGAAATCCGAAAGAGTTTAAAGGTTCTTTGCATCAAAGTGCCAAAATAGCACGAGGAACTGCATCAGGGTAAGGAGTTTTCTTTTAGGTCATCAGTTGATGATGTGGGTAAATGCCGTTATTATAGATGGTGCTCCTCAGATTGCGTTCACCAAAAATGATTGTAGCGTGCGAAATAAAATGAAAAAAGTTCTTTTTAAGATCCTTCCTGTCCTTGTCCTGCTTATTAACATGGTCTCCCCTGCCTGGGCTTATAATATTTTTCTGAAAAACGGGAAAGTTGTTGAAACAGAGGCTTGCTGGCAGGAGGGCAATTTTGTTGTGTACGAGAAATATGGCGGCACTATTGCCATGGCGATGGATAAAGTGGAGCGCTTGCAGTGTGATGGACCAAATTCGCCACCCGCAGCCCAGGAACAAAAAGCTGATCCCACAGACGATATGGCTGGCGAGCCGGAGCCTGTCCAATTGGCTGGGGCATCGGAAAGCAACGCGCAAGAGCTCTATGATGAAAAAGATCTTTTGACCAAGCTGACATTGGTTCTTAAGCCGCAGACCCCAATTGAACAGGCCAATCTTGCCACCATATCCATCGAATCTGATCTTGGCTCCGGTTCCGGTTTTTTTATCAGTAAGGATGGCTACATTCTCACCAATAAACATGTGGTGAGGGTTTCTGATGACAGCAAGGAAGAGAGCCTGAATAGATTGAACGAGGCCAAGGCCACTCTGCGTGAGGCTGAAGCCTCCCTGAAAAACGAAAAGCAGCGCCTGGAGAATTCTGAAAAAAATCTGCGGCAGGATAAGGCCTCGTTACGGCGAGCCCTTGCTGGTGGGGCAAGCGCGACCCAGATCAATTCGATGCGGCGGGATATCAAGGCCAATGAAGATTATCTCAAACTCTGGCAGCAATCGTACCAGAAAAGAATCGCCGAGTATAACAGCGCAACAAAGCAGGTGGATGAGGCCAACAGCCAGTATCGTAAGATTCTCAGCAGCATGAAGAATCGCCGTTATTACAAGATATATCTTGCTGATGAGACTGAGCTTGATGCCTATCTGGTCAAGCTCAGCGAAAAATTTGATCTGGCCCTGTTGAAAATAAATGGTTTCATCACCCCCCATCTCCAGCATGTCCGTTCAACCACCATTCCCCACGGGGCGACCCTCTATGCCATCGGCAATCCCATTGGTCTGCGCAACTCCGTGACCTCCGGGGCACTTTCTGCCTTCCGGGAAGAGTTTATCCAGACCAGCGCCGATATCAATCCGGGCAATAGCGGCGGCCCCTTAGTTACTGAGGAGGGCAAAGTGATTGGCGTGAATACCAAGAAGTTAATCGCTACCCATACCGATGGCCTCGGTTTTGCGCTGGATATTAAATATGCCTTTCAGGAGTTCGGCACTTTTCTGGGGCCTGTAGAGTAGAGCAGGGGAAATTGTAGTCGCAAAAAGATAGGTACAGTGTCTGGATTATTTTTTTTTTGTGGTCCATCGTTGAAGGCGGGGAATGGTTACCTATCAAACACAAAGGCACAAAGACACAGAGGTTTTCTTGATGTGACCCTCTGTGTCTTTGTGCCTTTGTGTTTAGTGAAAGGGTTAAATACAATTTAAAAGCTAACCTTTTTTATTGGGAGTACATGGCCCTTATCTTCTCATGAAATTGAGGGCGGAACCGGCCTTGAACCAGTCGATCTGTTCCTGGTTCAGGGAGTGTTGCAGGGCGATTTTTTCACTGGATCCGTCACGGTGATGGAGGACAGCGCTGATGCTGCTGCCTGGTGCCAGTGTGGTCAAGCCGGTGATATCAAGGACGTCATCCTCAAGGATCCGATCATAGTCGGCTTTGTTTACAAAGGTGAGGGGTAAAACCCCCTGTTTTTTGAGGTTGGTTTCGTGGATGCGGGCAAAGCTTCTGGTGATCACCACCCGGGCCCCCATGTGGCGGGGACTCATGGCGGCATGCTCCCGGGAGGAGCCTTCACCGTAGTTGATGTCACCCACCACCAGCCAGTTTTTGCCGGCCGCTGTATAGGCCCGCGCTACCTCGTTTACCGCTTTGCTTTCGCCGGTGAGCTGGTTTTTGGTAATGCCCACCTCCTCGGTGAAGGCATTGACGGCACCGGTGAGCATGTTGTCGGAGATATTGTTTAAATGGCCCCGGAAGCGGAGCCAGGGGCCGGCTGGGGAGATATGATCGGTGGTGCATTTGCCCTTGGCCTTGATCAGCAGCTGCAAACCTGTGAAGTCTTGGCCATTCCAGGGGGCAAAGGGAGTAAGCAAAGCCAGGCGCTCAGATGCCGAATCAACAAGCACCGCCACCGTGGATCTGTCAACTGGCGGTGCCAGAAAGCCTTTGTCATCATGGATAAAGCCCTTGGCCGGAACCTCGGCAACCTGGCCTGGACTTGTCAGGGTAAAGGTTGAACCGTCAGCGGCCTGCAGTTTCTCTTCATAGGGGTTGCAGTCCATTCTGGCCACGCAGGCATAGGCCATGGCCGTCTCCGGGCTGCCGATAAAGGCGCAGGTCTCAGGGTTGCCGTCAGCGCGTTTTGGGAAGTTGCGGTTGTAAGAGGTGACAATGGAGTTTTGAAACCCTGTTTTCACGTCTTCGCGGCGCCATTGGCCGATGCAGGGGCCGCAGGCATTGGTGAGAATAACCGCGCCGATGTCTTCAAGTTTTTTGAGAATGCCGTCCCTTTCAATGGTGGCGCGGACTTGCTCGGAGCCGGGTGAGATGAAGAGCGGCACCTTGAGCGTGGCCCCTTTTTTAAGAAGCTGGTCAGCCATGGCGGCAATACGGCCCATGTCCTCGTAGGAGGAGTTGGTGCAGGAACCGATCAGGGCGGTGGTCATATTGGTGGGCCAGCCCCCTTTGGCCATGTGTTCAGCCATTTTGGAGACCGGTGAGGCCAGATCCGGCGAATGCGGGCCAACCAAATGGGGTTCCAGTTCGCTCAAGTTGATTTCAATGATGTGCTCGTAATATTTTTCCGGCTGAGCAGTGACCTCAGGATCAGCAGCCAAGAGATGGCTATACTGCGCGGCCAGTTTGGCGGTTTCACCACGGCCAATGGCCTCAAGGTAAGCCGCCATTCGTACGTCATAGGGGAAGGTTGAGGTGGTGGCGCCCAGCTCTGCACCCATATTGCAGATGGTGGCCTTGCCGGTACAGGAGATAGAGGCGGTGCCTTCGCCGAAATATTCAATGACGCGGTTGGTGCCGCCGGAACAGCTCAGGATGGCCAGGAGCCTGAGGATGACGTCCTTGGGTGCGGTCCAGCCGCGCAAGGCACCGGTGAGTTTGACTCCGATAATCTTAGGGTGCAGCACCTCCCAGGGCAGACCAACCATGACATCCACGGCATCAGCGCCGCCGACACCACAGGCAAAGCCGCCCAAGCCTCCGGCGTTGGGGGTGTGGGAGTCGGTCCCCAGCATCATCTGGCCGGGAAAGGCGTATTGTTCCAAAACCACCTGGTGGATAATGCCGGCCCCAGGTTTCCAGCAGCCAAAACCATACCTCTGGGAGGCTGAGGCCAGGAAATCGTAGACCTCCTTATTCTGGATGGTGGCGGTATCAAGATCATTCTTAGCCCCCTTGTGGGCCTGGATGAGATGGTCGCAGTGCACTGTCACCGGTACGGCAGCCTCGTCCTTGTCGGCCAGCATATATTGCAGGATAGCCATCTGGGCCGTGGCATCCTGGAGGGCGACACGGTCAGGGCGGGTTTTGATATAGGAAGAGCCAGGTTCAAGCTCAGCGGCTGCAGGATCATCAAGATGGCCGTAGAGCAGTTTTTCAGTAAAGGTCAAGGGACGACCAAGACGCTTACGGATAATGGTGAGGTTCTCTTCCATTTTTTTATACACCCCTTCAACAAACTTCGGGGTGGAATCAACAGTAGTACTCATGTGCACGTTCTCCTTGATCAAAAGACGTTTTGGTCTCTTTTTGTTCTATAAAAAATGTGATTAACACTGAAATTCAGCCAAACGGAGAATTCGTCGGCTCTCAGGTGGATAGCCCGAAAACCCTTTTAGGGTTCAAGGGTATTAACTTTAGCAGACGGAAATTCAGAGAATAAGACAAAATCGGTAAAATAAAAGCCTGGGGCTGCTACTTCAAACTTTGCGTTAATGGCTGAAGGGTACTGGTCATCACAATAAAAAGTATTTAGCGTATTTTTTCATAAAATTCCTTGAGATCCTTGCGCAGGAATTTCTTGATCTTGTTTAAATTGCGGTTGTGGGCGGCAAAGATCTGCCCTAAGCCAGCACTGCGCAGAAGCCCCAACACATGTTTCTCCACCTTTTCCCAGAGATGGCGGCGATAGTCGCTTTCCAGGGTCACCAGGCTGCGGGGGTTTGCCAGCCGCTGACTAAGAAGACGGGGAAAGGTAATCCTGGTGAGCCAGATCCAGAAGCCCATAACAACAAAGGTAACACCGGCCAGCGGAAAGGTGAGATGAACAAAACTCATTTCGCCCTGGAGCAGGGCCTCCAACATGCTTTGTTCAGGGAAGCCAAAAATGAGTTTGCTGAGCAGGCCGCTGAAGAAAAAGGCAAGGATGGTGGCCACAGAGCCAAGTTTGGCAATATCGAGCAGCTTTGTCCTGACCTGACTGCTGAAATTTGCCATGGCCTCACAGGTGAGTTGCAGTTCGTTGACCTGGCGGTCAATGTCCTGGAGGATGTGGAAAACGCGAAATTTCGGGGCGGTGAGTATTTTATTTTTCAGCTGGTCACGTTCCTGGCTCCATGGCGTAATGTCAAGGCCGGGGCGTGGTGAATCCGGGGAGCAGGTCAGGAAGATGTGGGGAATATCTTTGCGGCCTGTCATCTGCGAGAGATTCCAGCACAAGGTGCCGTAAGAACGAACCAGATCACTGGTGGAGTCACACTCGTCAATGCGGCTCATGACAAAGACCAGGCGGTCTTCACCGGCGTTTTCGGGAAGAGTATCGCGGATGGCTGTATATGTTTCTTTGATCGTGCCGGCCTTGAGTGGGTCAAACATGAGGACTACCAGATCGGCAAGTTTGGCAAGGTGCGCTATGACGGCCATGTAATTATAGCCGCGGTCCTTCTCGGTAACCGAGTCGAGCATCCCTGGGCTATCAATGATGGCCATATCCGTTAAAAGAGGCGTGGCAACCTTTTTCATGTGGAGATGGGAGATGAGTTGTTCGCCGAGACCCTTCAGATTGGTGAAGGGCAGGGTTTCGTCATTGACCAGGGATGAACCGGGAATCTCCTCACCCGCCTTATCGGCGCCCTCATGGGTGATGATGGTGAACGAGTCATCGGTGGGAGCCTGGCCGGTACGCTGGATGTCTTCGCCGGCAAGTTCATTTATGAGGGTAGACTTGCCGGAGGAATAATTGCCGATGAGCAGAACAATGGGTTTCCACTTGAGAAGTGATTCCAGATCGCTAAAGTCACGATTATATTTGTCAAAAAGGGGGAGTAGGGTTTGGTGTATTCTGGTTTTAAGCAGATTTTGCAGGTCCTTTTCATCCATAGCAGCATTCCTTTTTGCAGAGACGAGGGGCAGAGAAACGCGATGGCCTTCTGGACCCGGGAGAGTATTTGGGAAACACTACTTTTTTACCTTGAACACCTCGGTAAAACAAGAAATTTGATTTGAAAGAGTGGCAAAGCTTGCTGGCAGAGAAAGGGGTAAGCTGACTTCAAGACAAAAAAATGTACATCCGCAAAGTGCGGTAAAGATTGTTTATTAAACACAAAG
>JAHJKA010000050.1 GCA_018822545.1 Pseudomonadota bacterium | reverse complement strand
GAAATCGGCGGCGATCTGGTTGATGTCCATACCCTTATCCCGCAGGGCCGTGACCCGCACACCTTTTCACCCACCCCGCGCCAGGCGGTAGCCTTGAGCCAGGCCGAAATATACTTCACCGTTGCCATGACCTTTGAAGAAGAACTGCTGCGCCGCCTGGCCACCGGGGACGGCCGCCTTGCTATTGTTGATTGCAGCGCCGGCATCAGCAAACGACAAATGGACCACGATCACCACCAGCACCATGCCGCCACGGGTGATCCCCATATCTGGCTTGGCACCCGGCCCCTGGCCCAGATGGCCAGAAATATCTGTACGGCCCTGGCCCTAAACACCCCCCAACATCAACAACAATTCCAGGAAAACCTGAACTTTTTTCTTGCCCGGCTAAACAAATTGCAAGGCGAACTGGCAAGCACCCTCGCCCCCTTTAAAGGCCGCAGCTTTCTGGTCTTCCATCCCTCCTTCGGCTATTTTGCCGACAGCTTCGGCCTTGTTCAGGAGGCCGTGGAGATTGAAGGAAAAAGCCCGTCGCCCCAACAGTTAACCGCCCTGATCAAACTGGCCAGGGCCAAAGATATCACTGTTATTTTCGTCCAGCCCCAGTTTGACAAACGGGCCGCCGAGCGCATGGCCCAGGCCATCAATGCCAAGGTGTTGACCCTGGACCCCTTGGCCGCCAACGTCCTTGACAATCTCCAGGCCATGGCGGAAAAAATTGCCACCACCCTTGGCAAGTGATACAAAAAAACTCAATACTTAGTTTGTTACCCTACCCGTTAACCTCAACCCGCCTGCAGAGAAAGTGACCAACCCTATCCTCAACTTTGATAACGTAACCTTTGCCATTGACGGCATTGAGGTGCTCAGCGATGTCTCCTTCTCCGCCCAGAGCCACGAATCCATCTGCGTGGTGGGGCCGAATGGCGGCGGCAAATCCACCCTGCTTAAATTGGCCTTGGGCCTGCTTGAACCCAGCCGCGGCACCATCACGGTGCTGGGTACCGACCCAATTAAGGCCAGGCGCAAGGTCGGCTATATGCCGCAATACCTCCAGTATGACCAGCGTTTTCCGGTGAGCGTCCTGGATGTCGCCCTCATGGGTAGGCTCAGCAGCCATCGCTTTGGTTTTTACAGTAAGCAGGATAAAGTAATCACCATGCAGGCCCTGGATGAGATGGGTGTGGCGAATCTGGCCAAACGCCACTTCGGCGCCCTTTCCGGCGGCCAACGCCAGCGGGTCCTCATTGCCCGGGCCCTGGCCTGTGAGCCTGAGCTCCTGCTCCTTGATGAACCCACCGCCAATGTCGATCCATCGGTGGAAAACCAGTTTGTCGAGATCCTCCACCAGCTGGCCGCCAAGATTACAGTGGTCACTGTTACCCACGATCTCGGCTTTGTCTCCCAGCTGGTGGATCGCGTCATCTGTGTTAACCGTTTTGTAAAAATTCATCCCACCAGTGAAATCACCGGTGAAATCATTCAAGATATCTACGGTGGCGACCTGAAAATGGTGCGCCACGACCATTGCTGCTCAGAGCAGGGCCATGCCCATGACCGACTTTTTTAATACCCTTCTCGATCCATCCATCAGCTTTCTGCGCTACGCCCTTATCGCCGGGTTGCTGGCCTCTGTGGCTTTCGGGATTATTGGCTCCTATGTGGTGGTGAAACGGATAACCTATATTGCCGGTGCCATTGCCCACTGCGTGCTCGGCGGCATTGGCGCCGCTCTTTTTTTCAGCCAGCACTACGGGCTGAGCTGGCTGACCCCCATGACCGGGGCCGTGCTGGCCGCTCTGGCCGCAGCCCTAGTCATCGGCCTGGTCAGCATCCACGCCCAGGAGCGAGAGGACAGTGTGATCTCGGCGCTTTGGGTGTCTGGCATGGCGGCCGGTATCATGTTCATGGCCAAGACCCCCGGTTATATCGACCCCATGAGTTATCTGTTTGGCAATATCCTGATGATCTCCCGCCAGGACCTGTGGACCATTGTCGCCTTGGACAGCTGCGTGGTTACCCTGGGCATCCTCTCGTACAGCAAGATGCTGGCCGTCTGCTTTGATGAAGAATTTGCCCGGCTGCGCGGCGTCCATACCAAATTTTATTACCTGCTCCTGCTCTGCCTCACCGCGCTCACCATCGTCCTGATGATCCGTATTGTCGGCATTGTCCTGGTCATTGCCCTGTTTTCACTGCCGGCTGCCGTGGCTGGCCATTTTTCCTCCCGTCTCTGGCAGATGATGGCCATCTCCACCCTGCTTTCCATGTTTTATGTAACAACTGGTCTGGCCGTAAGCTACGGGCCAAACCTGCCCAGCGGCGCCACCATTGTCATGATTGCCGGCCTCAGTTATCTGCTGGTCATGGCCGCCAAGATGCTCAGGAGAAATCATAACTAGGCACAGGATATAAGTACAAAAGGAAGTTATAGAAATAAAGAATATAGAGAAATAAAGAAGACTCGGTCCAACAAGAGCTAAGGGAGCTCTAGTCTTCGCTTATCTGATTAAGATCAGACCACCCTTCTGTACCTCCTCTCATTCTTTATCTTCTTTAATTCTTTCTTTAGATGCTGTGCCCCCTCATCTGTTCCGGAGAAAAAATCATGAATAAACATCTCGTTCTGGTCGGCGCCGGGCATGCCCACATGACCGCCATGGCCCACATCAAGGATCTGCAGTCCCAAGGCATCAAAGTGACGGTGATCGGCCCGTCCTCCCACCATTATTACTCCGGCATGGGGCCCGGCATGCTGGGTGGCACCTATAACCCGACGGACATCAGCTTCCCGGTGCAGCAGATGGTGGAGGCCCAGGGCGGCACCTTCATCACCGACAGCCTGGAGCGTATTGCTGCTGACAGGCGTGAGCTGACCCTGGCCTCGGGCAACACCATTACCTATGACGTCGCCTCCTTTAATATCGGCAGCCATGTTCCAGATGCCGAGGTTTTAAAAGCGGGTGAGGTGTTTTCGGTAAAACCCATAGAAAATCTGCAGGCCGGCCGCCAGCGTATCCTGGATCTGGCAAGACAGAATGTCGTCAAGGTGGGTGTGGTCGGAGGCGGCCCGGCCGCCTTGGAGGTAGCCGGCAACAGCTGGGCCTGTGGTCGCGAGAAGGACGGCAAGGGCTGTCAGGTGCGGATTTATGCCGGCAAGCATTTCATGGCCAAAGTTCCGGCCAAGGTCCACAAGCGCTGCGTCCAGATCATGGCCAAGCGCGGCATTGAGATTATTGAGGGGAGTTATGTTACTGAGATTAATAACGGCAAGGTGACCCTGGCCGATGGCCGATCCTTCACCGATGACGTCCTCTTTACCGCGGTGGGAGTGCGCCCTAATCCCGCCTTTACCAGATCAGGTCTGGAGACAGGGCCGGACGGTGGCCTGGTGGTCAATAAATTCCTGCAGAGCCCAAAATATCCTGAGATTTTCGGCGGCGGTGATTGCATCTATTTTGCCGACCAGCCCCTGGACAAGGTCGGCGTCTATGCCGTCCGCCAGAACCCGGTTCTCCTTGCCAATCTCCAGGCCCAACTGGAAGGCAAGCCTCTGATGCCCTTTGACCCGGGCGGTGACTATCTGCTCATCTTCAACTGCGGCGACGGCGAAGGTATCTTCCATAAAAGAGGGGTGACTTTCAAAGGCAGGCTCGCCTTCTGGATCAAGGATTATATCGACCGGGCCTTCATGCGCCACTTTCAGCCCTGATCAGGGCAAACGGTCGCCCTGGCCTTTTAAAATAAAATTAGCGCGATGGTGGCCATCGCCATTGTACCAGCGATAGCTTGTCTCACTGCTTTTCACAAACCGTCCACATCTGGAGGTACACATGGTTGTCTTATTCACCTTACGGAGAATGGTCGTAACACAGAGAGTACCCTGTTCATCCACCTCCCACTTTTCATACTTCCAATGTTTGCGGGAGAATTTAATAGCCAATGTGCCATCATCTTTAAAATAGACGTGATAACCCTTTCCTGCCTTCTTGCCCTGGTTAAGCTCTTGAATGTAAAAAGTTTTCTCCCTCAGCTCATCACCTATATCAAACTTCTTTTTTTCCATTCCTTCTTCCACGGCTAAACAGGATGGAGCGCAGAAAAGTGTTACCCCCCAAAATACAAAAAAATACCGAACACCTGCCTTCATACTATCATTCTCTCCTTCGATTGGGTACAACCTGCAGATGCTGGACTACTCAGCGCTACGTAAATCAATTCCATGCTTATTTTTCTTTTTTATACCACAAGGGCACTCTTTTCAGCACCCCCTTGAGGGGTATAAGTTTCGTTTGAGCTGGACAGACTGCTCAACTTGAGCTTTAGCATGAAAGACAAAAAAATCTCCGCCAAATAATCACTCCGCTTTTTAAGATCATGCCCGAACTTTTTTCCGACAAAGCCCTTTCCGTGGCAAAAAACTGCGTGGACTGTTCCATCTGCGTCAAGCAATGCCGTTTTCTGCAAAAAAACGGCAGCCCCCGCCGCCTTGCCGAACTTCTCCTGCAAGAACCAGACAGCGACATCGCCTACCACTGCAGCCTTTGCCGCCTCTGTACGGCGGTGTGCCCCAAGGATGTCGATCCGGCCGGCCTCTTCATGGCCCAACGCTGCCAAGTGGTTAACCATAACAAGGGTAGTTATGACCAGCACCGGCCATTACTTTCCTACGAAAAACGAGGCAGCTCCCGGATTTTTTCCTGGTACGGTTTGCCGGATGGCTGCGACACCATTTTCTTCCCGGGCTGCGCTCTGCCCGGCAGCCGACCGCAGCGGGTGCTGGATGTTATTCAGCAGCTGCAAAACGAGATTCCCAATCTTGGGGTAATCCTTGATTGCTGCACCAAACCCTCCCACGACCTGGGCCGCCTTGAGTCTTTTCAGACTATGTTTTCCGGTCTGCAGGCCATCTTAAAAAAATACGCCATCAAAAAAGTGCTTGTGGCCTGCCCAAACTGCTTTCGGATGTTCAGTGAGTACGGTGAGGTTGAGGTGCAGACCATCTACGAGATGCTTAAAGTCCCATCTCCTTCGCTGCTCCAGCAAGAGGTGACCGTCCACGACCCCTGCGGAGTGCGCTTTGAAACAAAGGTTCATCAAGCAGTCCGGTGCCTGATTCAGGGAACCGGTTGCACCATCCGCGAGATGAAACACCATGGCACAAAAACACTGTGCTGCGGTGAAGGCGGCGCAGTGGGGTATCTTGATAAAGATATGGCCCAAGGCTGGACCGAGATGCGCAAAAAAGAAGCAGGAGAACAGCAGGTCATCACCTATTGCGCCGGATGCAGCCATTATCTTGGCAGAAGCATGACCACCTGCCACCTCCTTGACCTGCTCTTTGAGCCAGACAAAACTTTGGCAGGCAAGGTCAAGGTGGCCCGGGCGCCCATGACCTACTGGCATCGCTTTCGGCTCAAGCAAAAAATAGCCGCCATCCTTGCCCCCCACACCGCACTCTGCCGCCAGGACATCGAACCGTGAAGAAACTGCTCTTAGGCACCCTCACCATCTCGCCACCGCTGCTTCTTGGTCCCATGGTGGGGGTCAGCCATTCAGCCCTGCGCACGGTCATCATGGAGCTTGGCGGTGTTGGCCTGCTGTCCACAGAGATGCTTTCTGCCCGGAGGCTGCCGAGCAGCAATCCGACCATTGACCCCTTCGTAATCCGCGGTGAAACAGAGCGCCCCCTCTCTTACCAGATGCTGGTAGCAAACCCCAAGGATGTCGATCCCGCCATGGCTGCCCTCCACCGTTTGGGGGCCGATGCCGTGGACCTCAATCTAGGCTGTCCTGCCCCCACAATCCGCCGCGCCGGGGCAGGATCAAAACTGGCTGAAGAGCATGATCTCGTCCGCAAAGTGGTGGCTTCGGCCCGTCGGGCCACGACCTTGCCCCTTTCAGCCAAAATCAGACTGGGCAGTGAACTCAATGGGGAAAAACTACGCGATTTCTGCCGGATGCTTGAGGACGAGGGGCTTGACTATCTTACCGTGCATGGTCGACTGCAAAAAGAACCCTTTACCAGAAGACCGCATTGGGACTGGATCGGTAAGGTCAAAAACTGGCTTACCATTCCGGTGATCGCTAATGGCGGCATCTTCAGCGTTGAGGACGCCCAAAAATGCTTGGAAATAAGCGGCGCCGACGGCCTGATGCTTGGCCGAGCCGCGCCCACGAAACCGTGGCTCTTTGCCGAAATCAGCCATGCCCTCTATGGCGGGTTAGCCTTGCCCGACATTCATAAGCCTAAAATCTACAGACGTTTCGTGGCTATCCTGGAAGAACGCTTTCCGCCCGGCCGCCGCCTGGGTCGTCTTAAAGAATTCTCCCACTACTTCAGCAAAAACTATCCTTTTGGCCACCACCTGGCCATGGCGGTACAGCGCAGCGCGTCCGTAGCCGAGGCCCTGGAAGCGGCCGAGGATTTTTTTTCAAGGCATGACCACATGGAGGAAAGCTGATTTTTTTTTGCCACGGAATCCACGGAACGGCACGGAAGACCTATTTCAACACAGAGACACAAAGGCACAGTGAAAACCCTTTTATTTTTTGGGCCTTTGGGTCTCTGTGTTGAAGAAAGAAGGTTATAACGATCTTAACGACTTCTTAAGGGAAAGAATTCTATGTCGTGCCGTGGATTCCGTGGCACTTCCTAACTCTGTTCACGTTCCTGCAAATAACCAATAAGCTTGCGGTGGCCAGATGGGAAGGCGTAGTGGGCCAACTCCTCCATCTTCACCCACCGTGCTTCCTGGGCGGCATGCAAAATCGGCTCACCTTGATCCGGGAGCAAATCACAGAAAAACCCGTGAAGGGTGACCCGATAATTCATATAGGAATGTTTGACTGTGGCAATCTTTCCTACCGGCATCACGGCAAGCTCTGTCTCTTCCAAATACTCCCGCACCACAGCCTGTTCCGGGCTTTCACCCTCCTTTAAGCGGCCACCAGGAAATTCCCAAAGATTGGCCCAGACATCATCAGCTTGTCTTTTCTGGATTAAAAACTTGCCGTTACGGCGCACAAGACCGCAAGCCATATTGATCAAAATGGTCTCCTTGCGTTTGGGAAGCACAGGTCTGTCCCCCACGGTACCAGCCCGCAAGGCCCGACACCCGTCCTGAAAAGGACAGCTGCCGCAGTTGGGTATCCCCGGTTTACAAACCAGGGCCCCAAACTCCATCAAGGCCTGATTAAAGGCCCGGGGCTGATCTGTCGGGAGTAGCCCCTCCACCTGATTACGGATCAGGGCAATGGTCTCTTTCTCCTTCACCGGCGTGCTCAGGTCTAACAGCCGAGCAAAGAACCGTTCAACATTGGCATCAAGCACTGTATACGGCCTATTAAAGGCGATGGCCATGATGGCCGAGGCCGTGTAGGGACCAATACCGGGCAGTTGCAGCAGTTGTTGGTAGCTCTCCGGCAACTGCGCACCCTGCGCAGTCAGTATCTTGGCAGTCTTATGGAGGTTACGGGCCCGACTGTAGTAGCCTAAACCCTCCCACAGCTTGAGAAGCTCATCCTCCTGGGCCGCGGCCAGGTTGGCAATATCCGGGAACCTCCGGATAAATCTCGAAAAATAATCAACCACCCTGTCCATCTGGGTCTGCTGCAGCATAATCTCCGAAATCCAGATATGGTATGGCTCATAGGTGCGGCGCCAGGGCAGATCGCGTTCATTCTCGGCATACCAAGCCAGCAGCCGTGGCATAAAATCTCTTTTCATAGGACGTTAATATCCCTCCTATCAAGGTGAACTAGACACAAAGGCACAGAAACATTCTTTTCAACGCCCCCTGATGGGTACAAAGTGTTCTTACTTTCCTCTGTGTCTCTGTGCCTTTGTGTTGAAAATTATCCGTGCCAAAAATGCCATTGTCGAATCATATCGCAACCGTTACTTTAGGAAGCCATGATCCTACCTGAAAATACCATAGATAAAAATACAAGCATTAACATGGAGCCCATTGCCATCATTCGCTCCTGCTTTACCGATAAATTCGGCATCCCCCGCCAACCCGGGCTGGTACCGGCATCCACGGCTAGACTTGAGATGCTGCCACCCTATAGCCGACCAGAGGCGGTGGAAGGGCTGGCCGAATTTTCCCACATCTGGGTATTCTTTCTCTTTCATCAAGCCGTGGCCCGCGGTTGGAAGCCCACAGTGCGACCGCCACGGCTGGGTGGCAATAAACGGGTGGGAGTTTTTGCCAGCCGCTCGCCCCAGCGCCCAAACTTTATCGGCAGCTCCGTGGTCCGCCTGGAAAAAATAAGCGTCAATAACAAGATAGTGACCATCCACGTCTCGGGCGTGGATTTTCTTGACATGACCCCTGTGCTGGATATCAAGCCCTACGTGCCATACAGCGACAGCGTACCGAATGCCTCCTGCGGGTATGCCCATGAACCGACTCCATCCTTTGACATCGTTTTTACGCCTGAAGTTCTTGAGTTTTGCCTCCAGTACAAAACAGAAACCAAACAAGACCTCAAGGAACTTATCAGCCAGATCCTGGCCCAGGACCCGAGACCAGCCTATCACGATGAGGACAACCGGGAGTATGGTATGTCCCTCTGGGACCTGAACATCCGCTTTGCCTTTCACAAAGGCACCATTGTCATCAACACAATCACCCACCAATAAAAGCCCTCTTTAACAGCAGGGCCGCTTTATCAGCAGAGAGGTCGTCATGGATATCGCTACAATACTGGCCGCATTTACCAACACCCCGCCGGGGAAATTTCCAAAGCTTGCCCTGCAAGAGGCAGTGCTCCGACAAAAAGAAATCACCCCCCATCTTCTTGACATTCTTGCAGTCGCAGCAGCAGATGTTGCCGGCCTGGCCAAACGCCATGAGGACAACGGCTTTCTCTACGCCATGTTTCTCCTGGCCCAGTTCCGGAAAAAAAAGGCGTTGCAGCCCCTGCTTGATTTTTTCTCCACGCCAGGGGAAACGGCCCTTACCCTCACCGGCGATGTGGTCACCGAGAACCTGGGCCAACTCCTGGCCGGAGTCAGTGGCGGTGAGATCAGGCCCATTCAGGCGATGATTGAAAACAGCGCCGTCGATCCCTTTGTCAGAGGGGCAGGGCTGGAGGCCTTGCTCTGCCTGGTGGCCTGGGGGAAAATCAGTGCCAATGGAGTGATCGCCTATTGCCGGGAACTGCTGGAGACCAAACTGGAACGGCAGCCCTCCCAGGTCTGGAATTATCTGGCCGAGGCCACCTGCCGCCTCGGCGGCCCCGACTTTCTAGTGCCCCTGAAAACGGCCTTCGACGAAGGACTGGTGAGCCCTTTCTATATCGACTGGGAAGAAGCGAAAAAAAAGCTGCACCGATCCAGCGAGGAAAACCTGGCTGATCTCAAAAACGATGCCGGTCTGCGGCCTATAACTGATGTCGTGGCGGAGATGGAAAACTGGGCCTGTTTTCGGCCCCAGGAGCAACGTCTCTACCCGGCAGGCGAGAGCCAGCCCGTTGCCCATATTGACAAAACAGGACGTAATGCACCCTGCCACTGCGGTAGCGGCAAGAAGTATAAGAAATGCTGCCTGAATAAATAGGGTTTGCAGAGTTCTGCCGTGGCCAAGAAGGTCCTGGTAACGACAGAAACAAGGTCAGTTTCAACACAAAGGCACAGAGGCACAAAGATAAACAAAATAATTTTCTTTGTGCCTTTGTGTTTATGCCAGCAGATCCATCCTCTCTGAAGAATTTTTAAGAAAAAAATATTCCGTGTTGTTCCGTGGATTCCGTGGCAAAAAAAATACCCACTGCTTCTCTTCTCACTCCCGCATCTTGGGAGCCAGATTCCTCTTTTTGGTATGCCTGGCAATGCGGATCATCTTCCTGACAATCAAGGCATACTGAAGGCGAGCAGAAAGGGAAAGTTTCTCAGAGTT